>NZ_VSRN01000001.1:3270505-3574507 GCF_008369915.1 Dyadobacter sp. UC 10
TTAATATGCAAACCTATTTCAATGTGCTGGAAATAGCCCGCGAAAACCAGGTTGAAAAAATATTCTATCCTAGTTCGATCGCCGTTTTTGGCGAACAGGTTGACACCAAAGCAGAACAGTGGTCTTATCTTGATCCATCGACCGTTTACGGAATTAGCAAGGCGGCAGGAGAAAACTGGTCAAACTATTACTTTAAAAGGTACGGGCTTGATATCCGTTCGTTACGGTACCCTGGTATCATAGGATACCAATCCATGCCCGGCGGCGGAACTACCGATTATGCGGTCGATATTTATCATAAAGCAGTGAAGGGAGAGTCTTTTGAATGTTTTTTAAAATCAGATACCACGCTTCCGATGATCTATATTACCGACGCGATGGACGCGACGGTACGGTTGATGGAAGCGCCAAAAGAAAAAATTACAGTCAGGACAAGCTATAACCTGGCGGGAATCAGTTTTTCTCCGGAAGAAATCGCCACCAGTATCAAAGAGATCATCCCTGATTTTGATATTACTTACAAACCGGACTTTCGCCAGCAAATAGCAGCATCCTGGCCACAGGAAATAGACGACACGCAAGCCAGAAAAGACTGGGGCTGGCGACCAACCTATAATCTCGAAAAAATGACGCAGGAAATGATCAAAGAATTGACAAAGAAATACCAGACAGTAAAAGGGTAATAGTTACACCGGAAAAAAAGTAGTCAAGTATCAAACTCAGGTTTCTAATTGAGTCATTGTAATTGTCATCGAGTCATTGAGTCATTCGGTCATTCAATTATTCAGTCATTCAGTCATCGCACCGGCGGCCCGGTCAATCATTCATAAATCATGTACGGAAACATTCAGCAAGAACTGCAAAAAGAACTCGACGCGATCAAAGAAGCGGGTTTATATAAGAAGGAAAGAATTATTACCACGCCACAGTCGGCCAGTATTGCCACGACCGACGGCAAGGATGTCCTTAACTTTTGTGCAAACAATTACCTCGGACTTTCCTCTCACCCGGAAGTGATCAAAGCAGGTATCGAGGCGATCAACACGCATGGATTCGGAATGTCCTCGGTGCGTTTTATTTGCGGCACGCAGGATATTCACAAGGAACTTGAACGGAAGACGGCGGAATTCTTGGGCACAGAGGACTGTATTTTGTACGCAGCCGCTTTCGATGCGAACGGAGGTTTGTTCGAGCCGCTGCTAAACGAGCAGGATGCAATTATTTCCGACGAACTCAACCACGCTTCCCTCATTGACGGGATCAGGTTATGCAAGGCAAAACGCTTTCGCTACAAACACAATGATATAGCGGATCTGGAAACCCAGCTCAATGATGCAGCTGGAAGCCGCCGGATCCTGATTGTGACCGACGGCGTATTTTCGATGGACGGAACAATTGCGCAGCTCGATAAAATTTGCGACCTCGCCGAACAATATCAGGCAATGGTCATGATCGATGAATGCCACGCGAGCGGGTTCATGGGGAAAACCGGCCGCGGCTCGCACGAGTTCAGGAACGTTATGGGGCGAATCGACATCATTACAGGCACTTACGGAAAAGCGCTGGGTGGAGCCTCGGGCGGTTTTACAGCCGCTAAAAAGGAGATCGTTGAAATATTGCGCCAGCGGTCGAGACCTTATCTGTTCTCAAATACACTGGCACCCTCAATTGTCGGCGCTTCAATCAAGGTATTAGATCTGCTATCCTCGTCGACGGAGCTTCGTGATAAGCTGGAAAAAAACACCGCTTTTTTCAGAAAAGAAATGACGGAAGCCGGCTTTAATATTCTGCCAGGCGAGCACCCGATCGTACCGATCATGCTTTACGACGCAAAACTCGCACAGGAATTCGCGGCTAAATTACTCGACGAAGGCATTTACGTAATAGGTTTCTTCTACCCCGTAGTACCACAGGGAAAAGCAAGGATCCGTGTACAAATTTCAGCCGGCCACGAACAGGAACACCTGGAAAAAGCGGTGGCGGCATTCACGAAAGTAGGGAAAGAGCTGGGAGTCATTTGAAGGGAGGAAGGAAGAAGGGAGGATGGAGGAAAGGCGAAAGTAAAAAGTCCCTTCCCCCCTTCCTCCCTTCCTCCATCCTCCCTTTATCCCAACAACGACGCTTCCACGTGCAGGGATTGTAAAGTGGCATTTCCGTATTGTGTCACCATCGCTACGTCGGCGGCGTCCCTGCCGTGGCCTATTTCAATGCGGTAGCCTTCGGTTTTCTCCTGTACCGCGTCGAAAGTATACCAGTCTCCACCGATATAGACGTCGAACCAGGCGTGTAAGTCCATCACTTTAAGCCTGTCCAGATAGCCGACTGTCATGCGGGCCGGGATACAAAGGTTCCGGCACAATGCAATGGCAAGGTGGGTGAAATCGCGGCAAACGCCTATGCGGTTTCTAGCCAGATCCAGTGCGGTTGTGCTGGCGTCGGTAACACCATATTGATACGTAATATTTTTGTGTATCCACGTCCTGATCGCCTCAACCTGTTCGTAACCGGGAACCAGGTTTCCCGCTATTTCCATGGCCAGCATATTGATCTCATGGAGGTCCGACTGGCAGTAGCGGCTTGGTAAAATGTAATGCATCACTTCATCCGGCAGATCTCCGACAAGCACATAAGCCGGCGGCGGACTTGGGATCGGCTTGGTTGCGTTCACCTGCGCCTGTACTTCGGTCGTAATCGTTACCCTGCCTACCGGCAAAATTGTGCGTTGGCAAGGATTTCCATAAATATCGATATATTCTGAAAATGGCACCTGTGGCTCGATATTGAAGCCCTCCTGGATAATAGATTGGCCTTCCTGGCGACGGGGGCGTAACATGGTGGTTACTGTAGTGGGAGCATACACGTCGTACGTAAATATGCTTCTTCCCTGCATTTTCATGTGGAATCGATTTATGTTTAGTAAATATAGTGATAGGGTGCCACTTAAAAATTACGTGCCATTTATCTTGTCAATAAACCGCTATACGTTCTGAATTAAAACATATTAATACGCGTTTTCAGACTGGAATACTATTTTAGCATTCATAGGAATATGTAGCATTTAAATTTTTTATCTATGGCAGTTACCAAATGGATCGTAGACCCTGTACATTCTGAGGTTCAGTTTAAAATCAAACACCTGGTCATTTCAACGATCACAGGTTCGTTCAATAATTTTGAAGGAGGCGCAACCTCGGATATGAGTAATTTTGAGGATGCTGAAATTCACTTTTCGCTGGATGTGAGCAGTATCGATACGAATATTGAAGCCCGCGACAAGCATTTGAGGTCGGCCGATTTTTTCGATGCAGAGCAATTTCCGCACATCACTTTTCAATCTAATTATTTTCATAAGGTAAAAGGTGACAACTACAAATTGTCGGGCTTACTGACCTTAAAAGGTATTACGAAACCCATCGAGCTCGACGCCGAATACGGAGGCTCCGAGCGGGACGCGGAAGGTAAGTTAAGAGTTGGTTTTGAAGTAGAAGGAAGGCTGAGCCGGCAGGAATTCGGGCTGAATTATATGCAGCTCACAGATTCCGGCGGCCTGGTCGTCGGAGAAGATGTGAAGCTCATCGCCAATATCCAGCTTGTGAAGCAGTCTTAGACTGGAATTTAATAGCTATGAAAACCCGTCGGCTAAACTGTCCGGCGGGTTTTTTCATATATGAGGATATGAAGGGGTTGTTTTCCTTTTATATTTGACCGACTTAATCTTCAAAGTACGCTTCATGAGATTTCTTAGAATTCTGCTGCGGATCATTGGTTCGATCGTTCTGCTTTTGGTATTGATTCTCGCGGCGCTCGTCACCACGATGGACAAAACGCCTTACAGGGAAATGCCCTATTATGCGGAATGGAAGAAGATAATCAGTCAGGTCAAGACAGCGCCACCCGATTCAGCCGGTCAGCTGAGGGCAGGTTGGGCGAAAGTAAATATTACTCCCTCTTCACCGACCCCGACTGCGGGATATGGTAACAGAAAAGGCAAATTGTACACGGAAATTCATGACTCTGTTTATGTGAGAGCAATGGTGGTGGATAACGGGGCTTCGCTGGCGGCCATTGTTTCGGCCGACCTGCTTATTATTCCGCCTACCATAGTCAAAGTGCTGCAATCTCGTCTTACTGAAAAAGAAGTACCTTTTGATCAGGTGTTTTTTGGGGCTACCCACACACATAATAGTGTCGGCGGCTGGGGTACGGGCGTTTCTTCCTTATTTTTTTCGGGCAAATATGATCCTAAGATGGTCGATCGCCTGGCTGACGCATTTTACACAGCCATAGTGGAAGCGAAGAACAAGCTGCAGCCCGTTGAGCTGACCTATCTGGAGTCAGTTGATACGCTCGATATTCGAAACCGGCTGGTAGGAGAGGAAGGGGAGGTCGACCCGGAAATACGATCGGCCGCTTTTGTAACTAAAAAAGGCGAAAAGGCTATTCTAAGCTCCTTCGGGGCACATTCTACGGTTTTGGGTTCAAGAAACATTGTGCTTTCAAGAGACTATCCTGGCGCACTGGTGGATTCTCTGGAAAATGGGCGCTACAATTTCGCGATGTACATGGCGGGTGCAGTGGGCAGTATGGGGCCGATTGAAAAAGGTACTGACGATTTTGATGAAATAAAAAATCAGGCATTTGGCGTACAGAATGCGATTCTTTCACCGGCTACTTTAACAGAACCTTCCAAACAGCCGGTAATCCGGTCGCTTACATTACCTCTGCCGCTGCGTGAGCCAAGCCCCAGACTGACAATGAACCTGGTACTGCGCTCATGGGCCTTCAAAAAGGCATTCGGTGAATATCCGATTTTTGTAAAAGCATTACGGATCGGGAATATTTTAATGGTAGGAATGCCCTGCGACTTTTCAGGTGAGCTGGTGGCGGGCCTCGATGCCTACGCAAAAACGAAGGGATTAAACCTGATGGTAACCAGCTTTAATGGGGGTTATATCGGTTACATTACTCATGACAAGTACTTTGACCGGGATTTGTACGAAACCAAAACAATGAATTGGTATGGACCTTACAACGGCGCGTATTTCCAGGAAGTGATCAAAGATATTATTGATAAAATGTCCTAAACTGCTCAAACATGAAAGCATTTGTATTACTGATTTTTGGAATAATGAGTATTCAGGCAATCGCGCAGGCTCCCGTGAAGGTTGCAGTTGCAGGATTGACGCATGGGCACGTCGGCTGGATATTTAACAGATCCGATAAAAAGGATATTCAGCTGGTTGGTATTTACGAAACCAACCCCGAGCTGGTCAATCAGTTTGCTTCGAAATACAAGCTGGATAAAAAGCTATTCTATTCCGACCTCAACAAAATGCTGGATGAGACCAAACCGCAGGCCGTTTCTGCATTTGGTGCGATTAGTGAGCATATTATGGTGGTACGCGCGTGTGCGCCTCGAAAAATCCACGTGATGGTTGAAAAGCCGCTGGCCACGACTTTTGCGGATGCAAAGGAGATCCAGAAGCTGGCTGGTCAGAACGGGATACAGGTATTGACCAACTTCGAAACTTCCTGGTATGCGAGCAATCAATATGTGAAAGACCTGGTGGAGCAGGGAAAACTAGGCGAGATCCGCAAAGTAATGGTCAATGACGGTCACCAGGGACCAAAGGAAATCGGGGTAAGCAAGGAGTTTCTGGAAATACTCACTGATCCCGCTAAAAATGGGGCCGGCGCGCTGGTTGATTTCGGTTGTTACGGTGCCAATTTAATGACCTGGCTTTTGAAAGGCGAACGCCCCCTTTCAATTACGGCGGTCACACATCAGAATAAGCCGGAAATTTACAAGCAGGTGGACGATGAGGCTACTATTATTTTGCAATATCCCGAAGCACAGTGCGTAATCCAGGGTTCCTGGAACTGGTCCTTTGCGCGGAAGGATATGGAGGTTTTCGGAAACAAAGGTTACGCGGTCGCCGTAAACCCAACAGTTGTGCGTCAGAGGTTGCAGGAGAAAGCGCCGGAGGAAACGATCAGGCTTGACCCGCGCCCAGCTCCGTTTACTGATCCTTTTTCAGTATTAGCGGATGTGGTGACGGGTAAATTAAAATTGGAACAATACGATATGTACGGTTTGCCGGTGAATTTGACAGTGGTCGAAATCCTCGAAACCGCGAAGGAATCGGCGAAAACGGGCAAGACAATTTTCTTGAAAAAATAGACGAAAACATGGAGCCACGCTCAGTACGGTATTCACAGAGTACACTAACCGAATTAATGATACCTGCCTACGCTAATTTTGGCGGAAAAATACACGGTGGAATATTGCTTTCGCTGATTGACAAAGTGGCTTATACCTGTGCTTCGAGGCACGCAGGCGCCTATTGCGTAACTGTTTCTGTCGACGGTGTCGATTTTCTGCAGCCGGTCGAAGTAGGCGACCTGGTGTCGTTGCATGCGTCGGTGAACTATGTCGGAAGGACTTCGCTGGTGATCGGGATCCGTGTAATCGCTGAAAATGTGCGTAACCGTACCGAGCGGCATACCAATACTTCGTATGTTACGATGGTTGCGAAAGGTGATGACGATAAACCGACGGTAGTTCCGGAATTGCTTCTTGAAAACGAAGAAGATGCACGGCGTTTCCTTGAAGCGATCAAAAGGCGGGAACTCCGGGAGAGATATAAAGACGCATTTGATAATGCAATAACCCGGTTAGATGTGCAGCATAATCTGGACCAGCTAACCGGGCATCGATGTGTTGTGGGGTGGAAGCACGACTCTGATTAAAACCCGAAAAGCCCGCCCGATTTCTTGGTCCTGGACCGGGTGGTTTTCCCAAAAAGCATCCCGAAAACGCCCCGCACAACTTCTCTTCCTATTTGTTTTGCCAAAGGTGAGTTGAGCGCCTCAGAAATCATGCCCTTTTCTTCTTTCTCTTTTTTAACCTCCTGAACTTCCTCTTTCGCCTGGGCTTCCACCTTTGCATGCTCTTCCATTCGCCTGGTCAGCATTTCATAGGCACTTTCCGGATCGACCGGATCTTTATACTTCTGATACAAGCTCGACTGCTGCACGTGCTGGTCGTATTCTGCCTGCACCATCGGGCCCATAATGGAAGTAGGAGGCAGCAAATGCGTTGCGGCTACTTCCGTCGGGATTCCCTTTTCGTTGAGCACTGTAATAAGCGCCTGGCCTATTCCCAACGTTGTGAGTATCTGGTCGATCTGGTAAAAATCTGATTTTGGGTAGGTTTTTACAGTTTGTTTCAAACCATCCGCATCCTGCGGCGTGAATGCACGCAATACGTGCTGCACGCGGTTTCCAAGCTGAGAAAGTACCGAAACCGGAACATCCTGTGCCATTTGGGTACAGAAAAAAACGCCGACTCCTTTGGAACGTATCAACCTGATGACCTGCTCAATCTGATCGAGAAATGCTTTTGGAGCATCCTTGAACAATAAATGTGCTTCGTCGAGGAAGAATACTAATTTAGGTTTATCAAGATCGCCCGCTTCGGGAAGTTTTTGATACAGCTCGGCCAGGAGGCTCAGCATGAATGTGGAAAACAATGCAGGCTTGTCCTGAACGTCAGAAATATTCAGCAGGCTGATAATGCCTTGCCCGTCCACGCGGTCTATCAAATCGTTGATATCGAACGATCTTTCACCGAAAATACTTCCTACACCCTGTTGTTCGAGCGCAACGATCTTACGTAAAATGGTACCAGCGGTAGAGCTGGAAATACTGCCGTAGTCACCCTTAATTTCCGCCGCACCTGGGCCTTCCGATAAATAATTGAGGACCTTTTTTAAGTCATTCAGATCTACCATCGGTAAATCCTTGTCGTCTGCATATTTAAAAAGGATTGCCAAAACGCCCGACTGCGTATCATTCAGCTCAAATATTTTGGACAAAAGAATAGGGCCGAATTCCAGAATGGTAGCCCGCATCTGAGCTCCTTTCTGCCCACTAAGGGAATATAACTCAACCGGGTAACCTTTCGGCGTAAATACATTCCCGAGGACCTGCGACCGCTCCTCCAATGCCGCATTTGTCTTGCCAGGCTGCGCAATTCCTGACAGGTCTCCCTTAATATCTGACATAAACACTGGCACACCTGCAGCTGAAAGTTGCTCGGCGAAAACCTGCAGGGTGCGCGTCTTACCCGATCCTGTCGCTCCGGCAACGAGCCCGTGCCGGTTCATCATCCGGAGGGGAAGACTAACCTTTGCTTCGCCTATTATTTCACCATCCAGAATTGCAGATCCCAGGTGGATAACGGGCTTGTCTGTTTGGTAAGATTTCTGGATCGCGGCAACAAACTGTTCTTTTTTTGACACTGGAATCTCTGGTTTTAGGTTATGAAATGATATTTTACAAAATTTAAATGTTTCGTCAATAATCCAAGTCAGAAAGTCTATTTATTAGTAAATAATACTCTTTTGAGATATAGTATTACTTTTCGCATAGTTTTGTATTTGCAAAATATTATTAGGTATTTTGGTGGAACTGCTTAATAATTATTCTGAATATTTATTTTAGAGACTATAATTGCCGTTTATGCTTAGCCGAGTTGCGAATTCGATTTACTGGATGAACCGTTATATGGAACGGGTTGAAAATTATGCCCGCTTCGTAGGAGTTAACTTTAATCTGGCCCTGGATTTGCCGCCTGATGTGGACGAGCAATGGGAGCCGCTGCTGGTCGCCACGGCGGATCACTACCTCTTTTATAAGTACTACGACAAGCCCACCAAGGAGGATGTGATCCATTTCATGACCTTTGACAAGCGCAATCCCAATTCCATTATCAGCTGTCTTTATGAAGCGCGGGAGAATGCGCGGACGATCCGGGAGGCGATCTCGAAGGAAATGTGGGAAAGTATCAATACTTTTTACTTATCGATTCGTGCCACTTCACCTGATAATTTCCGGAATATGGACCATATGCAATCCTATTTCTCGGATATCCGCAAAAGCTGCCAGCTTTTTCATGGTGTCGTGGATACTTCTATAACCAGAAATGAGGCATGGCATTTCGGCAGGCTGGGACGTCATATCGAGCGTGGCGACAAATGTTCGAGGTTTCTGGATGTTAAATATTTTACGCTGCAGCAGGATTCTGGGACTTCCGGATCTACATTGGATCTGATGCTCTGGACAGCAGTTTTGAAATCTGTGAGCGCCTATAATATGTACCGGCAAACGCACCGGGCACTTACCTCAATGAATATAGTGGCGTTTCTGATCCTGGATAAGCTTTTTCCACGGTCGATCGCCTATTGCGTCCGTCAGGCCGAACTTTCGCTTTACGCGATCGGCGGGTCGATCCCGGAGCGGGGCCACAATAATCCGGCGGAAAGGGCATTGAGTAAAATCCGCAGTGAGCTGGAATTTACCGACGTGGAGGAAATCTTCAAGACGGGCCTGCATGATTACCTCGATACATTCCAAACCAAAAACAACGTGGTCGACAATGCAATTTTCGATATGTATTTCGGATTGGAAACCGGGCAATCGCAAAGCCAGTCGATGGGACAAACTTCCGGCCAGTTTCGGACACAATGGATGAACTAACCTCAGATTGCGCAACTACATACCTTCTTCAAAAGTAATGTGTCTGGTATTCAGAAAAATACGAGGATTTCAAAAATAACAGCTGGGGAGTCATATTCTAACCGGAAAGTCCCTTTTAGCAGACCGAAAGATAGATGGCGTTATTAGTTGTAGAAAAAGCTAAGGGCGGAGAGGGAAATTTCGTATTTTTGCAGCAAACAAAGAGATATACCAACACGTGACGTTAATTAAATCTATCTCCGGAATCAGAGGTATTGTAGGTGGCAAGTCCGGGGAAGCACTGACTCCGATTGATGTAGTAAAGTTTGCAGCTGCATATGGAACATGGTTGAGGCGCGCAAATCCGCAGAATTCCAAAGTTATCATAGGCAGAGATGCAAGGCTTTCCGGTGAAATGGTCAGCCGGCTCGTTGCCGGGACATTACAGGGTGTAGGCCTGAATGTAGTGGATCTCGGCTTGTCTACGACACCAACCGTCGAAATAGCGGTGACTGCGGAAGACGCGGCGGGCGGGATCATCCTCACAGCCAGCCACAATCCTATCCAATGGAATGCATTAAAACTGCTCAACCATCTCGGTGAATTCATTTCCGAGACAGATGGGGAAGAAGTGCTCCGGATCGCAAAAGAGGAAGATTTCATTTTTGTTGATGTCAAAAAGCTGGGCAGTTACAGTACGGACGATTCTTATCTTCAAAAGCATATTGACCAGGTACTTGCCCTTCCGCTGGTGGACAGGGAAGCGATCGCAAATGCAAATTTCAAGATTGTCGTAGATGCGGTCAATTCTACCGGCGGTACTGTTGTTCCTATGCTTTTAGAGGCACTTGGTGTATCGTCAAAAAATATCAGGAAGCTTAATTGCGAACCGACAGGGAATTTTGCCCACAATCCCGAACCGTTACCGGAACATCTCAGGGAGATCAGCAAAGAGCTGGACAATGGTTCTTATAACCTGGGTATCGTAGTTGATCCTGATGTGGACCGGCTGGCGCTGATGTGTGAGGACGGAACACCTTTCGGTGAAGAATATACACTGGTAGCAGTTGCGGATTTTGTTCTTAAAAACACACCTGGCAATACAGTTTCCAACCTTTCTTCCACAGCCGCATTGCGTGATGTGACTGTTAAAGCAGGAGGCTCTTATTTTGCTTCTGCCGTTGGAGAAGTGAATGTCGTCAATATGATGAAAGCCAATAATGCGGTCATCGGCGGGGAGGGAAACGGAGGGGTTATCTATCCTGAAAGTCACTATGGTCGTGATGCATTAGTTGGTATTGCGCTATTTTTGACGCATTTGGCAAAGTTTGGAAAAACTGCTTCCGTCATGCGCAGGTCTTATCCTAACTATTATATTTCAAAAAATAAAATAGAGCTGACTGCTGATATCGATGTGGACAACATTTTGAGCCGCATTCAGAGCAGATATTCAAAACAGCCACTCAATACAACGGACGGTGTAAGGATCGAATTCGATAAAGAATGGGTTCATTTAAGAAAATCCAACACCGAACCAATTATCAGAATTTACTCCGAGTCTGAAACGCAGACCACTGCAATGAATCTGGCTAATAAGATTATTTCGGATATCAAGGAGATTATTTCTGAGCCTAAAAACTGATTCAGAAATAGTAACAACAAGTAAGAACATGAAAGCATATCTGGACAACGCCGCTACTACCCAACTTGATCCGGAAGTTTTGGAAGTAATGCTTCCGATGATGACCGAGCAATTTGGTAACCCTTCTTCCATTCATGCTTATGGACGATCCGTACGTTCGGCCATAGAGCGCGCAAGGAAAAGTATAGCGGGTATCCTGAATGCCGCACCTGCGGAAATCTTTTTTACTTCGGGTGGTACAGAAGCAGATAATACGGCGATCAGGGGCAGCATTGAAACGCTGGGCCTTAAACATGCGATCACTTCGCGCATCGAGCACCATGCGGTTTTGCATACATTGGAACACCTTCAAAAAACCGGTGTCATCAAGCTGAGTTATGTAAACCTGAACGAAAAGGGTGAAGTAGATCTCGCGCACCTGGAAAATCTTCTGGCTACGAACAGCCGCTCACTGGTTTCTTTAATGCACGGCAATAACGAGATCGGAAACTTGCTTGATCTGGAAGTTGCAGGGGATATTTGTGAGCAGTATGACGCTGTTTTTCACAGTGATACCGTTCAAACGATGGGTCATTTTTCCCATGATCTGCAAAAACTGAAAACCAATTTTATCGTAGGCGCGGCACATAAATTCAATGGCCCGAAAGGAGTGGGGTTCCTTTACGTTCGTCCGGGAATCAAAATCGCGCCTTTCGTTCACGGCGGCGCGCAGGAGCGTAATATGCGGGGCGGAACTGAAAATATCTACGGTATCGTAGGTTTGGCCAAGGCGCTGGAAATTGCTTACCGGGATATGAATGCGCATAGAACGCACATTGAAGGTCTGAAATCAAGAATGATCGAAAGCCTCAAAAGTAAAATTGAAGGGGTAACTTTTAATGGAAATTCCGCGAACCTTGGGAATAGTTTATATACGGTACTGAGCGTAAGTTTGCCACCTTCGGACATTAGCGATATGCTGTTGTTCAATCTGGATATTGCCGGGATTGCGGTTTCGGGAGGCAGCGCCTGTTCAAGCGGGACTGAAATTGGTTCGCACGTATTGAATGAGCTTCAAATCGATCCCGAGCGGGCGAATGTCCGTTTCTCTTTTGGCAAATACAATACCGTAGCCGAGATCGACTATGCGGTTAATACCCTCGCAGATCTCTATAAAAAAGAAACCGTTACGCTTTAAGTTCTGCCGGTTTTGGCTGGCCGGTGATCAGGTCTTCCAAAGTCTCAATCCAGATATCGCTGTCATTGAGACTTTCTACAAGCTGCCAGTGCTGGCCACCTTCTTTCTCAAACAGCTCCTTATACTCTTCACCGACTTCGATGGTTGTTTCCAAACAATCGGCCACGAAAGACGGAGAAAATGCAAGCACATTCTTCACTCCCTTTTTGGTCAGCTCAGGAATCACTTCGTCTGTGTAAGGTTTGATCCATGGCGTTTTGCCCAGGCGTGACTGGAAGCAGGTCGTGTATTTTCCTTCTGGTATCCCTAACGCTTTTACCAGCAATCTTGTGGTCTCGTAACTCTGAGCGCGGTAACAATGCTGGTTACGGTGATCAAGCTGGTTGCAGCATTCTCCAAACTGGCAGAAACTTCCGGTAACATCTCCTTTTGTAATCTGCCGCTCAGGCAGCCCATGGTAGCTGAATACAAAGTGATCATATTCATGCGCAGCCATGTGTTTTTTTCCTAAGTCAGCAAATCCCTGAATAAATTTAGGGTGATCCAAAAAACGGTTAACAAAACGGATTTCAGGCAATACTTCCCAATCCTGTACTACCCGCATAACTTCTTTATAAACAGAACCCGTTGAAGCAGAGGCGTACTGGGGGAAGAATGGTACAACAATGATCTCGGAAAAGCAATGTTTGCGAAGGCCATTTAATGCGCCCTCAATGCTTGGGCTCTGGTAACGCATGGCGAGCTCCACCACATAGTCGTCGCCCAGGGCTTTCTGCAATTTTTCTTTTACTGAAAATCCATAAATTTTAAGCGGAGACCCCTCGGGCCGCCAGAGTTGCTTGTATACTTTGGCTGATTTCGGCGCCCTGAAAGGAGCGATGATCAGGTTGATCAGAAACCATCTGTTTAAATAAGGAATATCGATCACCCTTTCGTCCATCAAAAACTGGCGCAGGTATTTGCGAACATCCGGCACCGATGGGCTATCCGGCGTTCCGAGGTTTACAATGAGAACACCTGTTTTTTTAATTGATTTTGCAGACGTTGAAGCAGTTGGCTGTGCCAGGATATCAGTATTCATTATTGGTATTGAGTCAAATCCGGTAGTACTATTGAATAAATGTTTCCGGAGTTTTAAAAGTTCGAATTTGCAAGTATGATTATGATCACATTCCGAGCAAAATCTCCTTCAAAGCAGCCTGTGCCGACCATTCGCGATTGGCGGCCTGCTCAATTACGATGGATCTTGGTCCGTCGAGCACTTCGTCCGCTACCTTCATATTCCGGCGCAGCGGAAGGCAATGCATGAATTTTCCATTGTCGGTCAGTGCCATTTTTGCCTCGTTGATCATCCACGACGGATCATCAGTAAGTACCTGTCCGTAGCTTTGGTATGACGACCAGTTTTTACCATATACAAAATCAGCTCCTTCCAATGCCTTGTTTTGATCGTAAATCACCTGGCCTTTTCCTACGAATTCCGGTGCCAGGTCGTAGCCTTCCGGGTGGGTGATGACCAGCTCCACATCCATTGGGTTCATCCATTCGCAGAAAGAGTTGGCCACGGCTTGCGGTAATGCCTTAAAATGGGGCAGCCAGGTCAATACCACTTTTGGGCGCTGCTTTATTTTAAATTCTTCAATCGTAATACAATCTGCGAGTGATTGCAAAGGATGCCGCGTCGCCGATTCCAGATTTACGATCGGTACTTCGGCATATTTTTGGAATTGTCTGAAAACAATCTCAGCATAATCCTTTTCTCTGTCCTGCAAACCTGCGAATGAGCGGATACCGATGATATCGCAATAGCTGCCGATCACCGCAGCCGCCTCTTTTACGTGTTCGGCTTTGTCTCCATTCATGATCACACCCTCTTCCATTTCCAGCCCCCAGCCGTCTTGCCCCACATTCATGGTGATCACATTCAGGCCCAGGTTTTGGGCTGCTTTCTGGGTACTTATCCGTGTCCTTAAACTTGAATTAAAGAAAAGCAGGCCGATCGTTTTGTTTTTCCCCAAATCAATGTCGGCAAATGGATTCCGTTTGGCGGCAATTCCGCTGCTGATAAGCTGATTGAGATCAGTGACGTCGTTAATGGAAAGAAAGTGGTTCATTCAGTTTAGTATTCAGAGAGTATTGTATCTCGGCCGGGCCGATTAAGGTTAATATTAAATGCTTGCGACTGCAACCTCTTTCTTCAAAGCTTCGAGGAACAGGTCTGCTTCTTCTTTGCGCAATGCGAGCGAAGGCAACAAACGGATTGTATTCGCACCAGCCACGCCGGTAAACATTTTATGTTCGAAAAGCAGTTTGTTACGCAGGTCTTTTACAGGAAAATCAAACTCAATACCAATCATCAGCCCGCGACCTCTCAGCTCCTTATAACCGCCTATTTTTTCTATTCCTTTAAAAAGATAGCCGCCAATCTCAGCTGCATTTTCGATCAGGTTTTCTTCTTTCATAATATCCAACACCGCCACACCTGCCGCGCAAGCCAAGTGGTTACCCCCGAAAGTAGTACCCAAAAGTCCGTAGCTGGCTTTGAACTTGGGAGAAATCAAAATACCGCCGATCGGGAAACCATTGCCCATTCCTTTGGCCATGGACATAATATCAGGCTCAATGCCGCTGAACTGGTGCGAGAAGAATTTGCCGGTCCTGCCGTAACCGCATTGCACGCTATCCAGTATTAAAACCGCGCCCGTTTCGTCGCATTTACGTCTTAGTGTTTGCAAAAATTCGTCTGTGCAAACGTGGATGCCGGCTACGCCCTGAATACCTTCTACGATCACCGCGCAAACTTCGTCGGTAATCCCTTCTTCCGCAGCATTTCCATCATTGAAGGGAAGGAAAGTAACGTGCTCCTTGTAATTGACGGGCGCGACGATGGAAGGATTATCGGTAGCAGCAACCGCGCCGGCTGTGCGGCCGTGGAATGATTTGGTAAACGAAATTACCTTTTTGCGGCCGTTGTGAAACGAAGCCAGTTTCAATGCATTTTCATTCGCTTCGGCACCCGAGTTGCAAAGGAAAAGTTTGTAATCAGGGTAGCCAGACATTTCACCGAGCTTCACAGCCAATTCTTCCTGCAGGGAGATCCTTACGGAATTGGAGTAAAAGCTGATCGCATTCAGCTGGTTAGTCAGTTTTTCAACATACTTGGGATGGCAGTGGCCGACCGAAATCACCGCGTGACCGCCGTAAAGGTCAAGGTACTCAGTGCCATTTGAATCCCACAAATAACTTCCCTGTGCCTTCACAGGCTCAATATCGTAGAGGGGATAAACATCAAATAAATGTGACATTTTATTTCTATTTTAAGAGACAACAGTCAGGTTTTCAACCCTTTGGAAGTGTTCCAGATTCAATGTTTTGACTGGTAAGTGAAATGTGATCGCCGAAGCGGCAATGAAAATATCGCGAAATTCTATCATTTGGTTTCGCCTTCGCAGTTGATGATAGATCTCAGCTGCATTAACAGCTACTTTCTCTGTGAATGGCAAAACTGGAATTCCATCTAAAAGCAACCTGACGTCATTCTTTTTCTCTTCACTTGTCGCACCGATCATGAGCTCGTAAACAGTCACAGCAGATACAAAAAGTGAGGCTTCATTTGGTAGCGAAGCTAATACAGTCCGGGACTTGTCTGCTTTTCGCAGGTATTCTATAAATATTCCTGTGTCAATTACCATTCCGGAACCTTCCAGGTATTAATGTCTTTTGAATTGGCTTCCATCGCTGCAATATCCTGTTCGCTCCATGTGGATACGCCTTTGATCTTCTCCTTCCAAGCTGCGAGATTTCCATCAGATTTTCTTACTTTCTGCTGAATCAGAAGTGTATCGGCATAGGCAAGTAATTGTCTGCGATGCGGTTCGCTCAACTGATCAAATGTCTGAAGTAAATCTTCCATAGATATTGTAATTACAGTCTGCTGCAAAAACTACAAAAATAACATAATAGCCTAAAACGCCGGTGCTTTCAACCGTAACCCGGCGTCTTCAGGCAAGTTGAATGCGATATTCATATTTTGCACTGCTTGTCCTGATGCGCCTTTGGTAAGGTTGTCTATGATGCTGGAGACCAGCAGCTGACCATCATGCACTTCCAGGTGTACCAGGCACTTATTCGTATTTACAACCTGTTTCAGATCGATCGGGGAGTCGCTGACGTGGGTAAACGGGTGCGATGCGTAGAAGCTTTTGTAAATTACTTTTGCTTCTTCCAGAGAGCCTGCAAATGCTGTATAAACATTGGCCATAATACCTCTTGTAAAATCCCCGCGGTAAGGCACGAAATTTACAGCTTCCGAAAAACCTGCCTGCAACTTGCTGATACTCATTTTAATCTCAGTCAAATGCTGGTGCGTAAAGGCTTTATAGATAGACATATTGTTATTTCTCCATGTAAAATGGGTGGTCGCACTCAGGGCCTGACCCGCTCCCGTACTTCCGGTTACTGCACTTACGTGAACTGCATCTTTGATCAATCCTGCATCAGCCAGCGGCAAAATCGCCAGTTGGATACTGGTGGCAAAGCAGCCCGGATTTGCGATTTTCGTTGCAACCTTAATTTTATCGCGTTGCAATTCCGGCAGACCATATACAAATCCATCCGTTTCTGGTCTGAAATCGGTACTCAGGTCGATCACTTTCACAGTTTCAGGCAGCGAATGTGCCTCTAAAAACTTCTTCGATTCCCCATGTCCCGAGCAGAGAAATATAGCATTTAACTCCTCTTTATTCAGCAATTCCTGAATATCATCTCCTGAAAAAACCAGGTCGGTATCTCCCAGCAAATCGGTGTGTGTAGCATAAACCGGCTTCCCCGCCTGACTTTTGCTGTGCGCGAAGGCAATATTTACATGAGGGTGGTTGATTAAAATTCTAATCAGCTCTCCACCAGTGTAACCAGCCGCGCCTATTATTCCTATATTGATATTACTCATTTATAATCCAGTTTTCAATCTGAAGTCTACCAACTCTTTCAAATTCCTTGACATTGTTGGTGACCAAAATTAATCCATGACTTAATGCATGTGCTGAGATCAGCAGGTCATTTGCTCCGATCACCTTCCCCTTACCTTCCAAATCAGCCCTGATAGAAGCATACGCTGCTGCTGCGGCAGAGTCGAAGTCGATAATTGTAAACGGTTTGAGGAAAGCTTCCAGAGCTGCTTTGTTCCTTTCCTTCAACTGACTTTTTTCAACACCATACCAAAGCTCCGCGACAACAATAGAAGAAATCGCGATCTCCTTTAATTCCAATGTTTGCAACTTATGCAGTACTTCAATCGGCCGTTTCTTTATAATGTAGGCTACAATATTGGTATCCAACAGATATTTCATTCGAATAAATTTTCAGATTTATCGAGAGGTGGCTGGATACGTTGAGTTAAATAATCGTCAGAAAAATCAGCAATGTCATTCCACCATTTCACTAGCCCGGTTTCAACATCAGCCTGCTGTTTTCGTTTCTCCAAAATAGACTCCATATATTCATAAAGCTCCTGAAGAACGTCAGCAGGTAGTTCCTGGACTTTCCTTTGGATTTGGCTTTGAAGTTCTATCTTGGTCATATTCAGTTATTGGTTCGATTCCGTCACTTTCTGATAAATCATTACCTGATTCGACGCTACTTTTGAGAAGCCACGTACATCGTCGCCGGTCCAGGCATTGTTCATTTCGCCATAGCTTCCGAATTTCGAGGACATCAGGTCAAATGGTGACTCAATTCCCTCAATATGAAAGCGGTAGGGTGCCAGGAAAACGTGAACCTTCCCAGTTACGTGAGACTGTGTGTCCGTCAGGAATGTTTCGATATTGCGCATTACCGGCTCCACAAACTGACCTTTATGCAGCAGGCTTCCGTACCAGTTGGAAAGTTGCTCTTTCCAGTAAAGCTGCTGCTCGCTCAAAACGTGTTTTTCCAAAGTATGATGCGCTTTGATAATGATCAGCGGCGCGGCGGCTTCAAAACCTACACGACCTTTGATGCCAATAATGGTATCGCCCACGTGAATATCGCGACCGATTCCAAAAGGCTGTGCAATAGCCGTCAGTTTTTGAATTGCGTGAACGGAATCTTCAAAAGTTTCTCCTGCTACACTTTTCAGTTCACCTTCAACGAATTCAAGCGTAATTCGCTCAGGTTCAGTTTTGGTAATCTGGGTTGGCCAGGCAGATTCAGGCAGGTACTGTTCTGAGGTCAGCGTTTCTTTGCCGCCTACTGACGTGCCCCAAAGTCCTTTGTTAATGCTGTACGCAGCTTTCGCCCACTCGCGACCAACGCCTTTATTGGTCAGATATTCAATTTCAGCTTCGCGTGAAAGTTTGAGATCCCTGATCGGAGTAATGATCTCAGCTTCGGGAATAATGATCCGGAATGCCATATCAAAACGCACCTGGTCATTTCCCGCACCGGTACTTCCGTGCGCAATCGCATGGGCCCCTATTTCCTTGGCATATTCAGCTACTGCGACGGCCTGAAAAACGCGCTCTGCACTTACAGAAAGCGGATAAGTGTTGTTTTTAAGGATATTCCCGAAAATGAGGTACTTAATGCAATCGTTATAATAATCACTGGTTTTCGAAATCGTTGCATGCTTTTTAACGCCCAGTGAATAGGCATTTGCCTCAATGGTTTTGAGTTCTTCGTCCGAAAAGCCGCCAGTATCCACCAAAACTGAATGGACTTCGTAACCCTTGTCCTCGGCTAAATATTTTACACAAAAGGAGGTATCTAATCCTCCGCTAAACGCTAATACTACTTTCGGTTGTGACATTATGATTGGTATGGTTCTGACTGGATTCTTAAATGGAGGTACAAAGTAAACAAAAAAATACCTCGCATCGGGCTTGTCAGAGCTGCCGGGCGAGGTATTTAAAAGATATTAAAATCTGTAAATGAATGTGCTTCTCTAATGTACGAGCACAGCCCCGGCGTTTTTCTTTCTGGCACGTTCCTCCCTTCGCAACAAAATGCGCTGCTTAATGCGCATCCAGCGCTCGTAGAGGCTCGATTCTTTCAAAAAGTCCCAGGAATGCTTTTCTTCTACCACAACGCCGCTTTTGGCAGCAGCCGGCTCTTTTTCTGTGGGGTCATACATCATTCCTGTACAGAGGCAATGCTTTCTGCCGGTCCGGGTCAGCACATCATAATTAACGCAGCTCGCACATCCTTTCCAGAATGCATCATCGGCTGGCAGTTCGCTAAAAGTCACCGGTTCGTATCCCAGGTCAGAGTTGATTTTCATTACCGGCAAACTGGTAGTAATGCCTATGATTTTCGCATCAGGATATTTTTTACGCGATAATTCAAATGCTTTCTGCTTGATCGCTTTCGCCATTCCGCTGTTACGAAAATCGGGATGTACGATCAATCCGGAGTTAGCAACGAACTTCCCGTGCTCCCAGGTCTCTATATAACAAAAACCAACCCACTCACCCGTATCGGTAGTAGCGATGATCGCCTTACCTTCCACCATTTTTTCCATGATGTACACTGGAGAACGTTTGGCTATACCGGTACCGCGCTTTTTAGCGCTTTCCTCCATTTCAGCACAAATTACTTCGGCGAAACTGAGGTGATTTTCATTGGCAGTCTGAACGATAAACTTACTGCCCACTACTTCGGTATTTTTCATTGATGGCGATTCTGACAAAAAATTTCGAAACAATAATTACTATACCCAGATGAAAAACGATGGGACGTTTAGAACTAAAAGAAAGAAAATCGGGGGTATAAAGTTTTACCACGTAGGTAAAAGATAATTATGCGGTCCGGGGGGACCTGAATCGAAAAGGCGTAGTATGAAGAACAGTATATGTGCCGATGCTATTCATTTGACTGTCAAGAGAGTCTAAGAAGGTGCAAATTTTGAAAAAAAAATTATCACTCCAAAGAAACAGAAGATATATTTTTATGGTTCGGTTTTGATTAAACTTTTACTTAAACACTCCTGAACCTATCTTATGTCAGCTTTGAATCCGGATGATATTCTTAACGGTTATATCAATGGAATATTTCCTATGGCGGAGTCGGATGGGACAATTTACTGGTATTCTCCTAATCCCAGGGCAATTATTCCTATTGATACTTACAAGCCCTCCAAATCGCTGAGGCCGGTTTTGAACAGAAATCATTTCGAAATACGCGTTGATACGGATTTTGAAGGCGTAATGAGAGGCTGCTCCGGGCCACGCTCGAAGGAGAATAGTACCTGGATTTCAGACGATATCATTTCGAGTTATACAGCCCTTCACCGGTTTGGTTACGCACATAGTGTCGAGTCGTACCGCGACAATCGGCTGGTCGGCGGACTTTATGGCGTATCGATTAATGGGGTGTTTTTCGGAGAATCGATGTTCACCATCGAAAGCAATGCGTCCAAAGTAGCATTCCATTACCTGGTTCAGATATTGAAATTAAACGGCTTTGCATTGCTGGATACACAGTTTATTAATGATAATGTATTACGCTACGGGGCAATTGAAATCCCTCGGGAAGAGTACCTCGACCTGTTGCACAAGGCTTTGAAAGTGAAGGCCAGTTTTAACGGAAGCCCGCTTCCCGATATCGTATAAGTAAAGTAAATGTGCCATTTCATTGGAAATGATTTAATTTTAGCTCAAAATCCACTACCAGGCATTTCCTTTTAATAGTGAGTGCTTTTTTTGAAATCAGAAGTGTCGAAACCCATTCTTGTCATCAAATTCGGAACTGCGTCGATTACGCTTGCTTCGGGAGAACCGGATACCGGAAAAATCTCTGAAATAGCACGTCAGGTTTCTGAAATTCATCCCAAATACCGCATTATCATCGTTTCCTCCGGGGCAGTAGGAGCGGGGAAAGCTTATATTCACAATTACAAGGGCACAATGACCCAACGGAAGGCCGCTGCTTCGGTCGGTAACCCGCTGCTGGTTGGTTTATATGCGAGCTATTTTGCGCCTAATCATATTTTTATTGCCCAAAGTCTGTGCGAAAGACAGCATTTCGCCAACAGGGATAAATTTTTACAGCTTAAAGAAACTTTTGAAGAGCTTTGGGAAAACAACATTATTCCTATTGTCAACGAAAATGACGTCGTCAGCGACCGTGAGCTCAAATTCTCCGACAATGACGAACTGGCTACATTACTGGCAGTGGGCTTCGGTGCTGAATCGCTTATGTTTTGTACGTCGGTAGGCGGCTTGCTGGACGAAGCGGGGCAGATACTGAGGAACGTATCCAATGTGAACGAGGTTTTTAAGTTTGTTAAAACAGATAAATCATTCCTCGGACTAGGCGGAATGGCTTCCAAACTCACGTTTGCCAAATTAGCAGCGCGAATGGCGATCAGGGTGGTTATTTTTGGGATGAATACCGAAAATGAATTGCTGAAAGCATTGGAGGGAGCCGCTGGTACGGTCATAACACCGGGTAAAAGCACGCTTTCTGCGCGTAACAGGTGGCTGGGCAGTGGCGGACTTGTATCAGGCAGGTTGCAAATTGACGAAGGCGCTTGTAAAGCACTTGCCAAACGAAAAAGCCTGCTGGCCGTGGGTGTGGCCGAAGTTACAGGTGAATTTGAATCCGGTGAAATCATCGAAATCTATTCGCCGACTGAAGAAATGATCGCAGTAGCACGGGCCCGGGAAACCTCGACGGCAATTCGTCAAAACTTAAAAACAGTGAATTTTGAAGTGGCACATGCCAACGATATAGTATTGCTCTAATGGACTCTATTTTACCTTTATTACAGGAAACTCAGAAAGCTTCGGCGCAAATCCGCAATCTGGGAGACGCTTCGAAATCTGCGATGCTTGAAGATCTGGCCGCAAATGTATTGCGAAACGCTGCCGGAATTATCGCAGAAAACCAGAAAGATCTCGAAGCGATGGACGATGCCGATCCTAAAAAAGACCGGCTCCTGCTGAACGAAAAACGTATTCAGGCGCTTGCGCAGAGCCTTCGCGAGGTAGCGGCACTTCCGGATCCCGGAGGTGAAATACTACTGGAGCGGACGATCGAACAGGGGTTGTCTTTGCAAAAGGTAGCGGTACCGTTGGGCGTAGTGGGGGTAATATATGAATCGCGACCCAATGTAACGCTCGATGTAGCGGCATTATGTCTGCGTTCGGGGAATGCTTGCGTGTTAAAAGGCGGCAAGGAAGCCCACTATTCCAATTTATATCTGGTAAGTCTGATCCACGACAGTCTGGCGAAGTTTGATATACCGGCTGCGGCTGTCATGCTGCTTCCAACGGACAGAAAGTTTGTCAGCGAGCTGCTGACTGCTACCCGCTTTGTGGACATTATCATTCCCCGCGGATCTGAAAGTCTGATCAAATTCGTGAGGGAAAATTCACTGGTACCTACGATTGAAACCGGCGCAGGCGTTTGTCATACTTATGTGGAGCAAACCGGTGACCTGGAAAAAGCGGCTGGTATCGTTGTCAACGCAAAAGTGTCCAGGCCATCTGTTTGCAACTCTTTGGATACCATTTTAGTAGATGAGAAAATTGCAAAAGCATTTTTACCTAAGCTTAAAGAAGACTTCGTGAAATGGAATGTGGAGGTTTTCGCTGACGACCTTTCATTTTCAATCTTTTCTGAAATCGGATATCCATTTTTGCAGCATGCAACTGAGGAGGATTTTGGAAGGGAATTTCTTGATTATAAGTGTTCCGTAAAAGTTGTAGATGGGCTGGATGAAGCGCTTGAACATATTCGCGAACATTCGTCCCGGCACTCCGAAGCTATTATTTCCAAGAACGAAAGTTTAATCGACCGATTTTTGAAAGAAGTTGACGCGGCAGCAGTTTACGCAAATGCATCCACCCGCTTTACTGACGGAGGCGTATTTGCATTAGGAGCTGAAATTGGTATATCTACACAAAAGTTGCACGCACGTGGGCCATTTGCGCTGGAAAAGCTGGTGACAGAAAAATGGATTGTTAAAGGTGATGGACAGGTAAGATGGTAATTAAATTGGGACAAACAGAAAGGCTGGTAGAAGAGGCAATTGTATTGCTGAGAAGATTGATTGAGACACCTTCGTTTAGTAAGGAGGAAGATGGGACCGCGCAGTTGCTGGAAGATTTTTTTAACGAAAAGGGCATTCCGTTCGAACGTTTAAAAAATAACATCTGGGCTACAAACCTTCATTTTGACATCACTAAGCCAACTATTTTACTTAATTCACACCATGATACTGTCAAACCGAACAAATCATGGACGTTGGATCCCTTTAAGGCAATTGAAAAAGACGGGAAGCTTTTCGGGTTGGGAAGCAATGATGCAGGCGGCTGTCTGGTTTCGCTGATCGCCACTTTCTGCTACTTCTATGAGCGGAAAGATTTAAAATACAATATCATTATCGCAACTACTGCCGAAGAAGAGATTTCTGGTAAAGAGGGCTTGGAAATCGTCGCACCATTGCTGCCTAACATCGAATTTGCGATTGTAGGAGAGCCCACCGAAATGCATCTGGCGGTTGCAGAAAAGGGCTTATTGGTATTGGACTGTACTGCAAAAGGGAAATCGGGGCACGCTGCGCGTGAGGAGGGCGACAATGCAATTTACAAAGCACTTAAAGATATTCAGTGGATCACGGGCTACCAGTTTCCGAAAGTGTCACCTTCATTGGGACCGATCAAGATGTCAGTGACGATCATCAATGCAGGCACGCAGCATAATGTAGTTCCTGATACCTGCGTTTTTACGGTCGATGTGCGGGTGACGGATCAATATACATTGGAAGAAATTATCGCTGAGATTCAGCAGAACATGCAGTCAGAGGTGGTTCCAAGATCGATCAGACTACGTCCGTCGAGTATTCCTGTGGATCATCCTATTGTTCAGGAAGGTTTGAAACTGGGAAGAAAAACGTATGGTTCGCCCACGACTTCTGATCAGGCGTTACTTGATTGTCCTTCGCTGAAAATGGGTCCAGGACATTCCGGCAGGTCACACAGTGCGGATGAGTTTATTTATTTAAATGAAATTGGTGAGGGTATCGCTCAGTATATTAAAATGCTGGAAGGTGTGGTGACCCAATAATTCGCTATTATTGCCGGCAAAATATATGCGCTTGGCAATGCAATTCTACTCTCAAGAAGATACTCAGACTTTCGATACTGTCCGGTTTTTGTACATTCAAACTACATTAACCGGACATATTTTTACCATCACGCTGAACAGGCCTGAAAAAAGGAATGCATTCACGCCTACGATGGTCGAAGAGATCATTTATGCAATTGCTTTTGCGCATTACAATCCACAAATCAGATGTGTGATTTTGCAGGCAGCCGGCCCGGTTTTCTGTGCAGGCGCTGATCTGAATGCATTTCATGACAGTTCCGCTGACCAGAAAAATAATACGCTACCAACAATACGCGAAGAGGCGCGATTAGGTGATGCTTTTGATGCTTTACTTAAACCTGCTATCGCAAAAGTAGAAGGCCCGGTGCTTGCAGGAGGCTTTCTCATCATCTGCGGCTGCACTTTTGTAATCAGTATCCCGAATGCAAATTTCAGCTTGCCGGAAGTAAAGCGCGGCATTTGGCCAATGCAGGTAATGGCTTCTTTGTCTAAGATTGTTCCTGACAGGAAAGCGCTGGAAATGGCAATTACCGGCCGTAACTATTCTTCGAAGGAGGCTTTCGAATACGGATTGGTTACTGCGGTAGTGGAAAAGGAAACTATCGATTCCGAAGTGAATGGTCTGGCTAATTTAATCTGTCAGAATGCGCCGCTTGCTATAAAAACGGGTATATCTGCATTTCAGCGAATGAAGAATATTCCTGAAACTGAGCGGCATACATTCCTGAAAGCACAATTGGATTTCCTGCTGACAACAAACGATGCAAAAGAAGGTGTTCTTGCCTTCAAAGAAAAAAGAATTCAAAACTGGCAGAACAAATAATCACCCAAGCCAATTGCCTAACAGCTAACAGCTAACAGCTAACAGCTAACAGCTAACAGCTAACAGCTAACAGCTAACAGCTAACAGCTTCACCTCAATTCACAGGTACAATCTCAATTTCTTCCCCGTATCTGTTGTGGAATTTGAAATCAGTAACACCCAATGAACTGTCTTTGATCAACTTGATCCAGGTTTTATATTGGAAGAACCATTTCATCTGCTCAGACATCAGGCCTTTCGTGAAATAGGAATGCAGAAACGGATGCAGCGAAATCGTAATACCGCGCTCGTTCTGTTTCGTAAGAATGTAATCCAGATTATTCGCGATCACGTCTGAAACCAGGATACTCGCTTGAATTGTACCAGTACCGCCGCAGGTAGGGCAGGTTTCCCGGGTAACGATATTCATTTCCGGCCGTACGCGCTGACGTGTAATTTGCAGCAGGCCGAATTTTGAAAGTGGAAGAATGGTATATTTCGACCTGTCTCCCTTCATTTCATCGCGCATCACATCGAAAAGCGTCCGCTTGTTCTCTGCTTTTTTCATGTCGATGAAATCGACGACTATAATGCCGCCCATATCCCGGAGCCGCAATTGCCTGGCAATTTCTTTGGCAGCTTCGAGGTTGACACTCAGTGCAGTAGCTTCCTGATCCTCCTCGGAATTGGATTTGTTACCGCTGTTAACGTCGATTACGTGAAGCGCTTCGGTGTGCTCGATAATCAGGTAACCTCCGTTCGGGAGACTTACAGAACGGCCAAAAAGTGACTTGATCTGTTTTTCCAGACCAAATTGTTCAAATAACTTATTTTTCCCATTATGCAGCCTGAGAATGTTTTCCTTATCAGGTGCAATGTTGTGGATATACGCTTTGATATCGTCGTAAACTTCCTTGGAATCCACCGTAATGCTGTCAAATGATTCATTCAGCATATCACGAATGATCGAAGAAGCGCGGTTCATTTCACCGATAATCCGGTCCCTGGGCTTGGCGTCGCGCAGTGCTTTGATGCCGTTTTCCCACTTATCCAGGCAGTCCTGCAGATCACGGTTAAGTTCATCTACATCTTTACCCGTCGCCACTGTGCGAATGATCACACCGAAGTTAGCGGGCTTAATAGAAGACATCAGACGTTGCAGGCGGTTCCTTTCCTGTTTGTCCGTAATTTTCTTTGAAAGATTGACGGAGTTAGAAAACGGTACCAGGACTATATAGCGTCCAGCTATGGAAATATCGCAGGAGAGGCGGGGGCCTTTTGTAGAAATAGGCTCCTTAACGATTTGAACAAGAATTGGCTGATTTTTGGAGAGTACCTTATCAATTTTCCCAAGTTTCTCAATTTCAGGCTCCATCTTGAAATTGTTGAGCTTGCCTGAATTCGCTTTTTTGGAAATAACTTCCTTCGTGAGCTTGTTGAGGGAATTAATATTGGGTCCCAGATCGAGGTAGTGCAGGAATGCATCCTTTTCAAAACCGACATCAACAAAAGCGGCATTGAGGCCTGCTACCAGTTTTCGAACAGTACCTAGGTAAATATCCCCAACGGTAAAGCTTTGATCCGGTGTTTCGACGTGGTATTCTAAAAGACGTTTATCCTGCAAAAGGGCTATACGTTCTCCCTTTTGAGTAGAATTGATTAGTAATTCGTTACTCAATGTTCAACCAACTAAGTGGCTATATAATGTTGATACTTAACCGCCCGCTATTTGTGAGATCAAATGGGGTATTGCAAATGTAGTGAAGAAAGGATGACCGGATCTTATAAAAACCCGGTCATGCAAATTATTTCTTCTTATGTCTGTTCTTTCTAAGTCTTTTCTTTCTCTTGTGAGTTGAGATCTTATGTCTTTTTCTTTTCTTTCCGCAAGGCATAATTATGTCGTTTATAAATAAAAATTAATTCCTTTAATCAGTTGTCTGTCAATTGTTCAGGCGGGTTTCCAGTTCGCCGATAGCTTGCTGGATCACCGGATCCTTCTCCTCTTTCTTCACTTCTGTCAGTACTTTGCGAGCCTGCTCCTTGTCGCCCAGCTCCACCAATGTAAGACCAAGATAAAACTTCGCCTTGGTATTAGCCGGGTTATTGGTCAGGATCTGCCTGAACCTGTCAGAAGCTTTCGAATATTGATTTGATCTCATTGATAGGATCCCCAAATTGAACAGTGCAAGTTCGTTGGTAGGATCTGTGTCTATCACTTCCCTCAACATGAGAATACCCGCCATTGGGTTCTCGGTGTTGACGAAAGTCATGGCCATATTGGCTTTCGCTGCCAGCAGGCCAGGGTTTAGTTTCAGCGCTTTTTCATAGTATTCCCGGGTTTTAGCGCCAAGGTTCTTTGCTTTCTCGTCGTTTACTGCGAACCCATATGCCTCGTAATACCGGTCGCCCGTACGAAGGATGTTTTCAACAGTTGGAGAAAGAATCGCAACCTGTTCGGCGTAAAATCCGGCGCTGTCAAATTTTTGAAGCTCGGCGAATTTGTTCGAAAGCTCAATTCCAGCCGAAGCCTTGTCCTTCGCATTTGCCTGATTGAAGCCGCTTCTCAGCCGATCTATCGTTTTCAATTGATCGGGTGTCAAAGCGGCTCCATCATGCTTGGTAGCAGCTTCCGGTGCAGCTTCAGTAGAGGCTGCGGCAGGTTGACTCCTCTCCTGATCCACGTCCTTTCCCTTTGTATTAACAACTACCTTGGGAAGGCTGAATAGCGTTCCAACAAGTGCAACTGCAAGTACGCAAGAAAGAAAAATGGATTTTTTCATAAAATTATAACCCTAGGTGGCAGGCAATTACTTTTCAGCAACTGCTTTCAGTTTGTCACTTTCCTTAACCTGTTCAACAAATACTTTGGCAGGTTTGAAGCTAGGTACAAAGTGCTCGTCAATGATCATAGAAGTTCCCTTCGAGATATTACGGGCAACTTTACGCGCACGTTTTTTATTAATAAAACTACCAAACCCTCTAACATAAAGGTTCTCGCCCTCAGAAAGGGAATCCTTTACCACGGTGAAAAACGATTCCAGCGTTTGCTGAACGTCGCCTTTGTCAACACCTGTTTTTTCAGAAATCTGTGCGATTACGTCTGCCTTAGTCACTTTGATTGTTTACTTTAAGTGGATATTATTTCATTTATTTACTTACTCCTCTGAATTTTGGGAACACAAAGGTACGGTAATTTTAAGAGAATTTAAAAGAATGACGGTTTCATTTTTTTTCTAATTGATTAAATAACAGTGTATAATGAAGGAAATATATTGATACCAGATACAGAGCTGATTGGCCACTTTAACGAAAAATTAAAATTCTGGTATATAAAAAATCATAGAAAGCTTCTTTGGCGTCAGACGACCGATCCATACAAAATCTGGCTGTCGGAAATCATATTACAACAGACCCGCGTTGCTCAGGGAACACCCTATTACGAGAAGTTTTTACTGAATTATCCAACCGTTTTCGATCTGGCTAAGGCCGACGAACGTGATGTACTTCGCCTCTGGCAGGGCCTGGGCTACTATTCCCGGGCCAGGAATATGCATTATACTGCCAGACAGGTTGTGAATGAGTACGGTGGCAGGTTTCCCGAAACAGCAGCCGGACTTTCAAAGTTGAAAGGATTGGGAAATTATACTGCGGCCGCGATTGCCTCATTCTCATTCGGGGAAGCTGTTGCTGCGATTGACGGAAATGTGTACCGGGTGATGTCGCGGATTTTTGGCATTCAGGCTGATATGCTGAGTAATCAGGGTAAGAAGGAGTTTGCGTTGATGGCTGCGCAACTGGTACCTTTCGATGATCCCGCTACTTACAACCAGGCGATGATCGAGTTTGGGGCATTGCAGTGTGTGCCCGTTTCTCCTGCCTGTAACATTTGTCCTTTTACAGATATCTGTTTTGCTTTTGCCCACAATATGCAGAACAAGCTGCCTGTGAAGGTGAAAAAGTTGAAGGTGAAACAAAGGTTTTTTAATTATATCGTACTCGAATCAAGTGGTCAGCTGGCGATGAAAGAGCGTCCCTCAAAGGATATCTGGCAGGGACTTTACGATTTTTACATGATCGAATCTACTTCACCCACCGACGATCCGGATGAGTTGCAGAGTATGGATTTTCCGGCCCGTTTGCTCCAAAATGGCATACTGAAAATAACTTCGAGAGTTTATACACACCTATTAACCCACCAGCGATTGCATGTTAAATTCTGGTGGCTGGAAATTTCGGAAACCAATACAATAGATTTGCCTGCAGAGTTGACTTTTTACACAAAAGAAGAGGTCGAGTCCCTTCCCAAGCCGATTTTAATTGATACCTTTTTGAAAGAAGAGAAATACCTGTAAACGCTTAAAACTGATAGCTATGACAAGTTTTAGTTTGAATTCCAGTCAGGTTGAAGATTATAACCGCGATGGTTATGTGATCGTGAAAAGCCTTTTCTCAGAAAAAGAAATTGCGAAGCTATATAGCACGGCGGTTGAAAATTCAGTCATGCAGAAAAATGCAATGGATCTGAATGACCAGTCCGGCAAGAAAACGAAGCTCTCGCTATGGTTTACGCCAGGCGACGACGTTTTTGGCTACCTGATCAGGAGTGAGCGAATGGTCAATTCGGTCTGGCAGTTGCTGGGGCAGGATAGTCAGGTTTGCCATTTTCACACAAAGCTGATGCAGAAGGAGCCAAAAGTAGGAGGCGCGTGGGAGTGGCATCAGGATTATGGGTATTGGTACAAAAATCAGTTTATTTTTCCGGACCAGTTAATGAGCGTGATGATCGCATTGACGCCTGCTAATAAGGAAAATGGTTGTTTGCAGGTGATCAAAGGTTCGCACAAAATGGGGCGCGTAAATCATGGGTTTGCCGGTGAGCAGGTAGGCGCGGACATGGAAATGGTGAACCATGCCTTAAAAACGATGGAACTTGTGTATTGCGAAATCGAGCCGGGAGATGCCTTGTTTTTTCATAGTAACCTGATGCACAGGTCCGAAGCGAACTTGTCCGATCATCCACGCTGGTCGCTGATATCCTGTTACAATTCCCAATCGAATATTGCCTACGCAGAAACTTCAAATTCCTGGAAAGTGCCCGTTTCGATTGTACCGGACAAGGCACTTTTGGAATGGGAAGCCAATTCCTTCGGCAATGCCGATTTCCTGAAAAAAGAAGACGATCCGGCGTTGAAAACGACTGGGTGGGAGTCGGAGGTGAAGACTGGAATTTAGGGTATCGTCATTGACAGTCACTGATTGTCATTATGGTCATTTATTGTTTTAAATGTTCCTCCTACAATCAATGACTAAAAATGACTATTTATGACAATTAATGACAAAGATATTATGCAAAAAATAGCAATGCTGGGTTCCGGTTTTATCGGACGGTTTTATGCTGAATCTATTCACGGGCAGCGCGGCCGCGACAGGGTTGTGGCCATTTATGCGCGCCGTGAAGAAAGCGCTCAAAAGTTTGCTGCCGATTACGGTTGCGACTTCTGGTCTTCCGATATGGAGGAGGTAATCGCGCATCCGGATGTTAACATGGTCTGCATTGCATTGCCGAATAATATTCACGAGCAGGCTGTGATGCTCTGCGCCAAACATAAAAAGGCGGTTGTTTCCACTAAACCATTGGGGAGGAATGGCGAGGAGGCTTTGCGCATGATGAAGGCAGTGGAAGAGGCGGGGATTTTTGCAGGTTACCTGGAAGATCTTTGCTATACCCCAAAATTTCTGAAATCACTGGAAAGCGTGAAGAACGGTTCGTTGGGCCGGATTATCTGGGCCAAGTCCCGCGAGGCGCATCCCGGGCCGCACAGCGAGTGGTTCTGGGATATCGAACAGGCAGGTGGCGGCTGTATTCTGGATCTGGGCTGTCACTGTATTGAGATTTCAAGGAATTTTATCGGAAAAGATATCCGGCCGGTGGAAGTAATGTGCTGGGCAGATACCCAAGTGAAACCGATCGATGCGGAGGATCATGCGATCGCATTGGTCAAATATGAAAACGGCGCGATCGGGCAGTTTGAGGTTAGCTGGACGTTCCGTGGCGGAATGGATTTACGCGATGAAGTAATGGGAACCGAAGGCACGATCTGGATTAACAATTTCCTGCGGACAGGTTTTGAAATGTTCATCACCGGCCAGAATTCGGAGGGCTCAGGAGAAGAATATGTAGCCGAAAAGGCCGAAAGCAATACGGGCTGGTTATTTCCGGTGGGGGATGAAGTGAATGATCTGGGTTATAACCACATGTTTACCGATATGTTCAACTCCGCTGAGAAAGGGACCGAGCCGGCTGAGACTTTTTATGACGGTTATGTCGTGAATGCCGTGATCGATGCGGCTTATAAATCGGCCAAAACCAAATTGTGGGAGAAAGTAGAGCTGCCTGTGTGGCGGGGAAAGGAAGGGGTTACGAAGCCTTCCAACTACGTTTCCTATAATGAAGATTACTATTTAATTAAAAAAGAAGTAACCCACGATGGGCGCAATAAATTGATTTTGAAAGATAAGATCAGCGGCAGGATCACTGAGCAGGACATTTAGCGGCGCATTTGTTTTTATATTTTTATCTTTAAACCTTCATTCAATCCACAACTAAGAATCATGGCAGGAAGTGTTAATAAAGTAATTTTGATCGGTAACCTGGGTAGTGACCCGGAAGTTCGTTACCTGGAAAGCGGTTCAGCAGTCGCAAAATTTAATATCGCTACCACCGAAAGCTATACCAATAAAAGCGGCGAGCGTGTGGATAATACGGAGTGGCACCGCATTGAACTTTGGGAAGGACTTGCCAAAGTCGCAGAGAAATATCTTAAAAAGGGAAATCAGGTCTATATCGAAGGGCGCATTCGTACCGACAGCTGGACGGACAAAGAAGGTCAGCAGCGTACGGGAGTTACTATTCGCGCCAATAGTATGACTTTGCTCGGCGGACCATCCGGCTCCACTCCCGGCGGAGAAAGCGGCGGAGGATATCAGCAGCAGAACCAGCAGCCCAGAGCAGCCCAGGCGCCTCGTTCTTCCGATCCTATCCCGCCTTCGCTGGCATCTGGCAGTAATGATGACGACGATCTGCCATTTTGATTTTTTGAGGATTAAATCGTTGGTTCAGCCAAGAGACAAATGTAATTATACGCCTGGAAGCACCTTTTTAGCAGCATAATAACTACATTTATCTTATTGAAAATTTAAATCAACAATTTCCTATATTCCGTGAAGGAGACCGCAGACAGTGACGACCCGCTTGCCCGAACGCGTACGGGGATTTCAATTCCCCAAAAATGTACGCAATCCATTCTGGCAGGGGCATTTGTACCCGTTGATTTCTTAGCTCCGTACGATTTAATCCTCGTAATTTTTCTATTCCTCTTTTCATTATCCCTTTCCGGAATCCGGGCTGCCTACGCGGCCGCCGGCGCAATGGAAAACCCCTGGGACCGGAAGCCCGACGAGGAAAATCAACTCCCTACCCGCATTCAGCAAACTGCATTATCGCTCGTTCAGCGCGCAATCACACTTTTTGCGTTACTGCTGGCTGTCCGGCTTGTTTGGATTTTTTTAGAAAACCCACAAAACGAAAATTTCCGCTGGCTGGGGTTGGCCCTGCTTGCTTTCTGGATCTGGGTGGATGCGATCGTTCGCTACAATGCAGCCAGGCGCGCGAACGAAATCATTCCCCGTATTTCAGGATTAACCCGGTTTTTGATCAAAATTTGCCAGCCACTCACCCAGCCAGTTTTAAAATTGGGTTACTTTTTCGGCATATTCACGCCGGAAGGCGCGCAGATCACAACCGAAATGCTGGAAGCAAAAGCGGAAAGTGAAGAGGAAACAGACCTTTTAAGAGGTCTCGCCAATTTCAGGCAGACGATTGCAAGAAAAGCAATGCAGGCACGGTTGCATATTACAGCATTTGATATTGACCTTGATTTCCACGAGTTAATGGACAAGATCAATAAGTCGGGCTACTCGCGGGTTCCTATATTCCGCGACGATCTGGACCACGTGGAGGGTATTTTGAATGTAAAAGATCTCTTGCCGCATATTCATCTCGACGAACATTTCAATTGGCAAAAGCTGATCCGGCCCGTCTACTTTATCCCCGAAAGCAAGCGACTGGACGACCTGATGAAGGATTTTCAGAGCAGGCGCGTGCATATGGCGATCGTGGTGGACGAATATGGCGGAACCAGCGGGCTGATCACGCTCGAAGATATTATTGAGGAAATATTCGGGGATATTAATGACGAATATGATGAAGACGAGGAAGTTAACTACACACAGGTAGACGAGAATACCTACGTTTTCGAAGCAAAGGTTTTGATCAACGACTTATGCCGCATTTTGGGGCTGGAAAGTGACTATTTTGAAGAAGTAAGAGGTAACAGCGAGTCACTTGCAGGCTTATTGCTCGAATTGTTTTCAAGATTGCCTAGAACAGGCGAAGTAGCTACCCACAGGAAAGTGACCTTTAAAGTACAGTCCGCGGATAAGAAGCGGATCAAGAAAGTGAGGGTATTGGTCGGCTAAAAAAGCTGGTTACTGGTCAGCTGCGAGGTTTTTGGGAGAAGCTTTGGAAAAATACCTGATCTGATACAATTCCTGATTTTTACCGGAAAGATATGGAGCCTGCGCTTTTTTAAGCACCAGGCTCCTTTCATTTAAGTCGAGTATCTGATAACCATTAATCACTTTTCCAGTCGAATCCAGGTAAACCAGCGAATCTTTTGAGATCAGTTTATAGGCGGATTTTCTGTATTCACCCTTGCGCCGCTCGAATAAAGATCCGTCCTTTCTGTACTCAAAATAAGACCAGTGCGCGTCTTTGGTATCATTGGTAAAACTAAATCCATTCACATAATTGGAAATGGAATCAGTTCTCCACAAGCCAACAATATCTTTCTCGTGCGACGAGCAACTGCTCGATATCCATGAGAACGCAAGAAAGATCAGTAACTTTTTCAATATCCGGCTTGACTTATTTGCTCAAAAATATCAATAATTACTATTCTGGATCAAGGTACCATTACTCAAATCCACCTCGCGTTGCGGAAGCGGGAAATAGTAATGTTTTGGTTTGATGAAGTTACGCGGCGGCTTGCTCGGTCCGCGGTCGATTTTGTAATGTGCTGAAATATCGATCAAACCCGCTTTGTCCCAGCGCATCAGATCCTGGTGGCGCTCGTTTTCACCCGCCAATTCCACGCGCCTTTCGTGCATGATATGCTTCATCGTCGCATTCGTAATCGCTGCTAATCCCGCACGTTTTCTGACTGCATTCAACTCCGCGTCACCATTCGCACCTGACCGGATTTTCGCTTCGGCGGCCAGAAGGTATACATCCGCAGTTCTCAAAAACGGTGCATTCAGACTTTGGCTCATATCCCCGTTTTCAGCGAACTGCGTATATTTTTTGAACGCATAACCAGTTACGCGCGTCATATTTTTAGCAAAAACTTCTTCGCCCTGCGCATTGCGGTCCACTTTATCCCCCGGACTGAAAATGGAAGAAGACTTACGTGTATCGCCGGTTTCAAATTCTTTAACCAGATCCTCAATAGGCTCATGAAATCCCCAGCCACCGAATGCCTGTGGCGTGTGGTAAAACGTAGGGGAGTTGTCTGTCGTCCAGCCGGTTTCGTATTGCAGCGAGAATAGTATTTCAGGGTTGTTCTCGGTAGCCAGCTCGAAATTCTGGTTAAATCCGGTCGCCAGTTTATAGGCTGCATTGGAAGTTACCTTTGTGCTTGCTTCGATCGCTTTGGCCCATTGTTCTTCGTAAAGATACAATTTGGCCAAAAAACCATTTGCAGAACCTTGCGTTACCCTGCCCGCTTCTGTGGCCGCGTGCGACACGGGAAGCAGAGAAGCCGCTTTCAAAAAGTCCGATTCAGCTTGCGCGCGTACTTCGGCCAGTGTGGATTTCGGTTTGTTGAAATTCAATGCCAATGCATCTTCTTCAAGCAAAATAGGTACTTCGCCGTAAATCAGTGAAAGTCTCCAGTATACAAAGCCGCGCAGGAAATACGCTTCACCCAAACTGCGGTTGCGCAAAGTTTCGTCCATTTCAACCTTTGGCGCATTGATCAAAACCGCATTGGCTCTTGAAATGACCTCATATTTCGTTTTCCATGTAGCGAGGATATGCGAGTTGGAAGCATCGAAAGTGAACATTTCGAGCGAAGTTTCATCCGAGTGATCACCGGCGCGGTTCATATCGTCCGAGCAATTATCGAAAGTATATTCGGTGTGCGCAAAACCGTCTTCATCAAGCAGCGGCGCGTAAACCGCATTCACGGCAGCGATTACATCGTCGCCATTCCGCCAGTATTGCTGGGAAGTGACCTGTCCGTAAGGTGTGGTTTCAAGCAGATCGTCGCAGCTTGTGAGCATGGCGAGCGCGATGTATGCAGATAGTATTGATATTTTTTTCATTGGTCTGAAAGTCTTCGGTGTAAATCTGAACGTTGGGTTTAGAAAGAAATCGTAGCGCCGATTGTCCACGTGCGGGCTTGCGGGTATTGTGCATAATCCACGTTCAGCTGGTTGTAAGATCCATTGCCGACGCTCCCCACATAGCCCAGTTCAGGATTGAGGCCCGAGTATTTGGTAAATGTCAGGATATTCTGGCCCGTCACGTAAACCCTCGCCTGCGACATTTTCAGTTTGCCGATCGCATCTTTTGGAATTGTATATCCCAGCGTTAGATTTTTCAATCGCAGGTAATCCCCTTTTTCAACAAAAAGATCAGATGGGCGGAAATTCCGGTTTGCATTATCAATACTCACGCGCGGTACCGTATTGCCGGTTCCGGCTCCATGCCACCTGTCATTTGCCTCTGCATATAGATTGAATGAATAGCTGGCGTCGAGTCCCTGCATTCTGTCTGCATTGAAAATCTTGGAACCACCAACCCCTACAAAAAACAGGTTCAGGTCAAATCCTTTCCAGTTGGCGCCTGCCGAAAATCCGTAGTTGACCTTTGGTTGCGGGCTTCCGATAATCGTCCGGTCGTCGTCGTCCACAATTCCGTCCCCATTCAGATCCTGAAACCTGACATCACCCGGCTTGATCAGCCCGTCGGTGCGGCGGGAATCGTTTGCGATATTGGCATCCGAATCAATTTCGCCCTGGCTCTGGTAAATACCATCGGTTTTGTAACCATAAAAGGTGCCGTAAGGATGGCCTTCATAAGTTCTTACGATTTCCTGCTGGCCGCGACCGTAAAGCTGCGTTGCCAGAAAACCTCCGGGAGTAGCAAGTCTGGTGATCCTGTTTCGGATAAAAGTCGCGTTACCGCTCAGATTAAAGGTGAAGTCGCCCACCGTGTGACGGTACGAAGCTTCCAGTTCCAAACCTTTATTTTGCAGCTGACCAATATTCTGGTCCGGGATTGTAGCCGACCCGATCGTGCCTATTGAAGGCGGTGCGAGCAGCATATCCTTGGTATTTTTGATAAAATAGTTGGCAGAGAAGAAGAGGCTGTTTTTAAAAAGCTCCATTTCAAGTCCGAAATTGCTCATTTCAGCAGTTTCCCAACCAATATGCAGGTTAGCCAATCTACTCTGCGCTGCACCTGAAACCTGGTTCTGTACTCCTCCGTTACCAAATGCATAACGGTACGTAGAGTTGATCAAAGCGAGATATTGCAGGGAAGCTACATTCTGGTTACCCAGTCTACCCCAGCCGCCGGTCAGCTTAAAGTTGCCGAACATCGGCAATGCATTTTTGAAAAAATCCTCTTCGGAAATTCGCCACCCTGCCGAAAATGCAGGGAAGTAGCCCCATTGATTTCCGGGAGCAAATTTGGAAGAGCCGTCGCTGCGAACTGTCGCAGTAAGCAAATACCGATCCTTGAACGAATAATTTACCCTCCCGAAAAACGAAGCCAATGCGTCGTAGCTCCTGCCGCCGTTTCCGCCATTACCCAGCGGTACTGCCACGATCGTTCCGGCATACTGCATGTATCGCAGCGAAGGATCTTCACTTGGAAAATCGCGGCCCCACTGGTTGGAGAAGATATCATTGAATGTCTGAGAGGTGTAGCCGCCTGTCAATCCAAGAGAATGTTGGCCAAAACGCTTATCGTACGAAAGAAAATATTCCTGCAAAAACGACCAGTTTTTATCGTTCCCTACACTTAGCTGGTTGTAAGAATTTGTCCGGAACTGATCGTTGATCTTTACATCAAAAGTGTGACTTTGTGAGAAAGTAGCGTCGGTAGCCAGGTTTGCGCGGAGTTTCAAGCCATCTGCAATTTCAATCTCACCAAAAACGCTGCCCAAAAAACGGTTACGCGCATTGTCTTTATCCTGCGTATCGATCGTGAAAACCGGGTTGTTAATATCCCCGAATGCTCCCAATCCTTGTGTCGAACCGTACGAACTGTCAGCGTTTCGAACCGGTAAGCCCGGATGAAAGCGTATTGCACTCCAGAGCAAACCAGTTTGCGAAGATTGCGTGTCGGGACCGGTATTGTGTGTATTTGTAAACTGGAAATTCTGTCCGATCTTAATTCTCGACCCTATTTTGTGATCCGAATTAATGCGGAATGTAAGCCGCTTGTAGCTCGATTTCCCGATGATCCCGGTTTCCTTGTAATAACCTCCTGAAATCGAAAAAGTGGAATATTTGCTACCTCCGCGGATCGAAGCGTCGTAATTCTGGGTAGAGCCTTGCTGCAAAATCTCGTCCTGCCAGTTGGTAAGCTGAGTTTGGTACTTTTCGTCTTTCCAAATCTCAGGAACAGGCAGGCCGTCGTTAGTATAAGCTTCCTGCTTTAACGTTGCCAGTTCGCGGGCAGTAAGTACGTCGAGTGTTTTAATGCGGTTCGACACACCTGCGTATCCATTAATAGTCACCGAAAGCGGATTGTCGAACTTGCCTCTTTTCGTAGTTACGATGATTACCCCGTTTGCTGCCCGCGTGCCATAAATCGCCGAAGCCGACGCATCTTTCAGGATTTCGATGGATTCGATATCGTTCGGGTTCACGTCATTCATTGTCCCTGATGGAATCCCGTCGATAACAACCAGCGGCGATGAATTGTTGACTGTACCGAACCCACGTATCTGAATGGAACCCGCATCGCCGGGTGCTCCTCCGTTTCTGACAACATTGACCCCCGCAGCTCTTCCCTGCAAAGCCTGCTGTGCACCGCCCGAGGGGAGGTTTTGAAAGTCGGCACCTTTAACAGACGAAACAGCTCCGGTAATATCTTTTTTCTCCTGTGTACCGTAGCCCACAACCACCACTTCCTTCAAGGCACTCACATCGGGAGCCAGCGATACATTGATCATTTCCTTATCCACAGCGATTTCCTGACTTACGTAGCCAATGAAAGAGAATTTCAAAGTCGCATTCTGATCCGGCACAGTGATCCTGTATTCACCATTTTCGTTGGTGGAAGTACCCTGCTGCGTTCCAATCAAAAGGATATTCACGCCCGGCAGTCCGTCGCCTTTTTCGTCGGTTACCTTTCCGGTAATAGTCCGGTCGGCCGCATTGGAGGAAATACTACTCGTTTCGCTCGAACCTGCCTTGTCGACCGGCTTTTTGCGAAGTAATATCCTCGAACTGCCTACTACCTCGTAGGAAACGTTGAGTGGCGTGAGCAGCTGATCAAGTACCTTACTTAGAGGGCCTTTTACTTCTTTCAAGGTCACATTCTGTAATTTCTGAATGCTCGATGTGCTATATACGAACTTCACGTCCGCCTGCTTTTCGATCATTTGCAGGACCTTTTTGATTTCAAGGGATTCTGTTTTGAGGAAAATTTCTTTATTGAGCAATTCCTGGCCATAAATGGAGTGCGCGAACGAAATGCCGCAGCATAAAACAGATATCAGCAGTTGTTTGGCCGTGATTTTCATGACGCTGTAAACAACCCGGTTGAGGGGTATTTTTTTATGCATAGTTATTAGAGGTTTATCTTTTTTAATCATTAACACATCCTGCTCCCTGAACGAAAAGCGCGGTACCGCGTCTTTCATAAGAAATGTTGGCCGACTTACAGATCAGGTCAAGTTGCTCGAATAAGGTCAATCCGTTCAAATCGCCGGTAAAGAGGCAGGAATCCGCCGTATCGTTTTCGAGTACAATATCAATTCCGTAAGATTTCTCGAGGGAGGCGAATACACTTTTTACCGGTACTTCGGAAAATGAAAATCCGTACTCCGTTTCGCTGACGGGGATAAGCAATGAAGGATTTTCAACAATTGAAAACTCCATTTTTCTGGATTTTTTGTTAAAAACAATCTTTTGGTTTGGGGTTAGAATTACACCGTTTTTGGTGCTGGATTGAGATTCGGTTCCTTCATACACCGAAACCCGTCCCGTTTTCACCCGGACTTCCACGGATGCAGATTTGTCGTAAGATTTGATATTAAAACTTGTTCCTAAAACCTTCGTTACCAGGTCTCCGGAATGCACGATAAATGGTTTGGCTATATTCTTTTTGATCTGAAAAAAAGCTTCTCCGTGCAGGTATACCTGCCTGTTTCTCTCTCCGAAATGACCCGGGTAGCTCAGGCTGCTGTTCTTTTTTAAAGTCACAATGCTGCCATCTTCGAGCGTTACTTTCTGCGGCTGATCTGATGTGTTTCTGTATTCCATTAAACCCTTTTCCGCGCTCAAATCTGCATTGGCCATCATTTGAGCCTGATCGTTTTTAACAAAAACCCCAATGCCGATCGCTATTAAGATGGTAGCCGCTGCGGCCAATAAAGGTATTAGCTTCAAAATGAGTGGCTTGCCGAATGCAGTTCTGAAAAGCTTTTTTTGAATGCGCTTCCCGATGATGTCTTTCTCATTTTCGAAAACCGCAGATTCGTCCATTGGATTGTTTTTGAAATATTCCAGGACAAAATCCTCCTCCTCCTGCGTGTGCTGGCCGGAAAGATATTTGTGAAGGGTCTGCTGAAAATCGTACTGGTTCATGGAAATACTTAATTATCGCTTTGGTAGATCGACAGATTATCTTTCAAAATCTTGAGCGATCTGGTAATATGGTATTCCACCGCCTTTTCTGAAATATGAAGCTCTTTGGCAATGCTCTTCACTGACTGATTTTCAAACCTGCTTAACTGAAAAACGCGGCTGGTTTTCTCCGGCAGTTTTTTCATAGCCTTGTCGATCGCCTCGGAGAGATCATTAAACTCGATCCTCTCTTCCGTCGTGGACATTTCCTGCATTTTGTTCAGCAGTACATATTCCTGATACTTCCGCCACGTAATTTTTGATTTTATGTGGTTGGTAATCAGGTACTTCATCGAAATGATCAGGTATGAGCTGAGATGTTTGATATTGCTCTCCGCACGCCTGTTCCACAAACTTTCGAACAAGTCGTGGACCAATTCTTCGGCTTCTTCCCTGGAGCCTGTCTGATGGTAGGCAATGCAAAACAGCTTATACCAATACCGATTATATACTTCCTCAAAAGCGCGCTTGCTGCTTTCAGAAAGCTGGATCACCAGGTGTTCATCGGTAAGTATTGGCTTCATCAAATGCCAGCGTAAAATGGATTACAAAGGTATGGTCAAACAACAGCGGATTATCCCTAAACTGTTTTACCATTTTTTTAATAATTTTTAAAAAGGACTTGTTTTCACCTTTTTTTGGTCGACTTAAAACTTATAGCTAATTTTGCCCGGCAAATAACAATCGTTTATTTGCTATGAGCACAGACCCATCCAAAGTCCTCTTCGAGGCCCTCACTTACGACGACGTTCTTCTAATACCAGGTTATTCAGAAATTCTTCCTCGCAACACAACAACAAAAACCAAGCTTACACGTAACATCGAACTGAACATTCCATTAGTTTCGGCAGCGATGGACACGGTTACCGAATTTGATCTGGCTATTGCAATGGCCCAGGAAGGCGGCATTGGAATAATCCATAAAAACATGAGCCTGGAAGCGCAGGCGGAGCAGGTAAGAAAGGTAAAACGGTCTGAAAGCGGCATGATCCTCGACCCGATCACGCTCAACGATACAGCTACCCTTGGCGATGCGCATCAGATTATGCGCGAGTTTAAAATCGGCGGTATTCCAGTCATTGACAAAGATCACAAGCTGATCGGTATCCTCACAAACCGCGATCTGCGTTTCGAAAGAGAAATGTCGAAACCGGTAACGGAGATCATGACGAAAGACAAGCTGATCACCGCCAGCGACGGTCTGTCACTCGACGACGCAGAGAAGATCCTGCAGGAATACAAAATCGAAAAGCTCCCTATCGTAGATTCAGAATATAGATTGACAGGTTTGATCACCTACAAAGATATCCTGAAACGCAAATCCCACCCGAATGCATGTAAAGACGAATACGGCCGCCTGCGTGTGGGTGCGGCAGTTGGAGTTACACCTGATCTTTTGAAAAGGGTGGAAGCATTGGTGAAAGCCGGTGTGGATGTGATCAGCCTTGATACTGCTCACGGACACTCAATGGGAGTGATCGAAGCACTGAAATCTGTGAAGGCGCAATTTCCCAAACTCGATGTGATCGCAGGAAATGTAGCCACAGGCGAAGGGGCAAAAGCATTGGCCGACGCAGGCGCAGATGCTGTGAAAGTAGGCGTAGGTCCTGGAAGTATCTGTACTACCCGTATCATCGCAGGTATCGGAGTTCCTCAACTGACCGCAGTAATGTGGGCAGCGGAAGCTCTGAAAGGCACCGACGTACCAGTGATCGCCGATGGTGGTATCCGTTTCTCAGGGGATATGACCAAGGCACTCGCTGGCGGTGCAAGCACGATCATGATCGGTTCTATGCTCGCAGGCAGTGACGAAGCGCCGGGCGAGATTGTGATTTACGAAGGCCGCAAATTCAAAGCATATCGCGGAATGGGTTCGGTGGAAGCAATGGAAGACGGTTCAAAAGATCGCTACTTCCAGGATGCCGAGGATGATGTGAAAAAGCTGGTTCCCGAAGGTATCGTAGGCCGCGTTCCATTCAAAGGCAAGGTTTCCGAGATCGTTTACCAAATGGTAGGAGGTTTAAAAGCCGGAATGGGTTACTGCGGAGCAGGTGATATTGCCGCTTTACAGAAAGCGCAGTTCGTAAAAATTACGTCAGCAGGTGTAAAAGAAAGCCACCCGCACGACATTATGATTCAGAAGGAAGCGCCGAATTATTCGAGAAGTTGAGTAGTGGCTAATAGCTTTTAGCCGTTAGCGTAACAAAAAATGCCTTGCAACATGCAAGGCATTTTTTGTTTGAAATTACAATTGCCCAACAGCTAAAAGCTAATAGCCAACAGCTAATAGTCCAAAACCATCACACCACTGTCGGCTTTGCGAATTTGCTCTTAAAATATCCGAAAATCATTGGCAATATTGAGAGTCCGATGATTGCAAAAATCACCAGTTCGAAGTTCTTCTTAACGATTTCCATATTGCCGAAAAAGAAGCCGAGAAGTGTTAATGCGGGCACCCACAGCAAGGCGCCGAGGACGCAGTAAATGATGTATTTGGAATAATTCATACTTCCTGCTCCGGCTACAAAAGGAGCTACGGTGCGCACGATTGGAATGAAACGCGCCATGATAACAGTGCTTCCACCGTGTTTTTCATAGAAAGCCTCCGTTTTTTCAAGGTACTCTCTTTTCAGAAAAAGGATCCTTTCTCTTTTCTTGATTTCCCCTCCCAATTTTTTACCGACAAAATAATTGAGGTTATCACCCAATAACGCGGCAATGATCAGAAGAATGATGATCAGCCAGACATTGAGTCCGGTGCTTTCATTGGCTGCTATCGCACCAGCTGCGAATAAAAGCGAATCACCTGGAAGCAACGGCATGATTACCAGACCGGTTTCAGTAAATACGATCAAAAAAAGAATGAGGTAGGTAAGCGTTCCGTACTCCTGAACAATGTCGAATAAATGCTTGTCCAGATGGAGAAAGATATCAATAAACTGCCTTAGAAATTCCATAGCTAATATTAGGTGAGTGATAATGCGTATTTATGATTTGGAGTCGATCTTCCATTTTTGCTTGGTCTTTGCATTCAGGAAGTGGTTAAATGTATCTCCGCGAAGACCAAGGCGGATCGTTTCTAGCGGAATCAGTTCACTTGGCGCGATATTGCCAAGATTCACATTGGCGCCCAGCAATTTTACAAACCAAACCTGTTGTGATTTTTGAGGGGCTTCCCAAAGCATGTCTTCAAAAGCAATTTCCGTCAGGATTTCCTCAACCAGTCCCTGGCGAACTTCTCCGCTCGCACGGAACAAGCCCACATTACCCGATTCACGGGCTTCGCCGATCACTTTCCAGGCGCCAGCCTGCAATTCGGATTTGATCAGCTGGATCCATTTGTAAGGAGGAATGATTTTGTTTTCGTCCTTGGAACCTACTTCGGATAGAACGGTCACCTGCTTGGCAAGTGTACTGATATATTCGCATTTAACGTCCTGGTTCATTTCAATGGAACCGTCGGAAACTTCGGCGTATTTCAGGTCATATTTGTCGAGCAGCTTGCGGTAATCGTCAAATTGGTTTCTTACAACAAATGCCTCGAAGAGTGTGCCGCCGAAATAAACAGGTATGTTGGCGTTTTTGTAGACTGCCAGTTTTTCGTTGAGATTCGGACTGACGTAAGAGGTAGCCCAGCCCAGCTTTACGATATCAATATAAGGGGAGGAAGTTGATAACATATCCTCTGTCTCTCTGATACTAAGCCCTTTATCCATTACCATGGTCAATCCCTTTTGACGGGGTTTTTGGGAACGGTCGGGGACCTGCGATAACGTAAAATTCATATATGAGTATGCTTTTATCTCTGGCAAAAACTGCGGTAAAGGTAGTAATAACCTTCAAAACATAGCAATTAAATCCACAATAATGACTTGGATTCATAGATATTTCTACGATAATTACTATTTTTCGACTGACGCTCCCTGCGTTTTTTTCACCAGTATTTTATCATGACAGACTCAACCAAACCAAGTATTGACGGAGAAAACAATCGGCTTGCCCAGCTTCAGGCGTACATTGGAAAGCCGGCCAGTGAAAGCAAGTCGCCGGTTGGGCGATGGCTTAACGGAACGCTGATCGACGTCCGCGAGGGAAGTATGGAAGTCGAATTTACAGTCCGCGAAGACATGACAAATCCGATGGGCGGGTTACACGGGGGTATCGCTGCGACGATCCTCGATGAAGTAGTCGGGACGATGGTGTATGCATTAGGTCGCGAATTCGCATTTGTTTCGGTAAACCTGAATTGCGATTTCCTGCATGGAGCCAAAGTGGGTGATGTAATTACTGCCAAATCCTGGGTGGTCAGGTCGGGTAAAAATATCATTCATGTCGAGGGTAAGATCGTCGATACAGAAGGTAAAATTATCGCGAAATGCAGTAGCAATATGATCCAGACCAACTTTCGGATCCCTTTCTGATTACAGGTAACCCTGCGCCTGGATATTAAACAGTTCGGCATACTTTCCATCCCGGGCAAGCAGCTCATCGTGAGAGCCAGATTCGATTAATTTGCCTTTCTCCAGAAATAATATCCGATCGGCCATTCTTACGGTAGAAAAACGGTGTGAAATGAGCACAGCCATTTTTCCTTCTATCAGATTAGTAAATCGTTTAAAAACCTCATGTTCCGCCCGCGCATCGAGGGCCGAGGTAGGCTCATCCAAAACGATGATCTGGGCGTCGCGCATGTAGGCCCTCGCCAGTGCGATCTTTTGCCACTGGCCACCCGAAAGTTCCGTACCATCTTTGAATCGTTTTCCAAGGACCTGCTCATAATGATTCGGTAGCCGGTCGATCAGCTCGTGCGCCATACTTTTATTTGCGGCACTTTGAATGGCAGTTTTATCGTCAATATGCGCAATATCGCCGACTGCAATATTGTCCGCAACAGTCATTTCGTACCGGATATAATCCTGAAAAATGATGCCGATATTAGCCCGAAGATCGGCCAGCTGGTAATCCTGCAAATCCACGCCATCGATCAGGATGCGGCCTTCGGTAGGTTTGTACAGCGAAGCCAGCAGTTTGACCAAAGTTGTTTTTCCTGCTCCGTTTTCACCTACTAATGCCAGTTTTTCACCTGGTTGAATAAAAAAGGAAAGATTACGTAATGCCCAGAAATCGTTGTCAGGATATTTAAAACCGACATTTTCAAATGCAATCCCCTTTTTGATCGGCTGCGGAATAGTTGCTCCGTTTTCATTGGCAGGTATTGTGGGTTGTATTTCAAAAAAATCAAAAAGATCCTGCAAGTACAATGCATTCTCGGCTATGCTCGAAAACCGGCTCATGATATTTTGCAACATCGCATGCATTCTCTGGAATGAACCTGAAAGGAATGTCATCGTACCAATCGTGATCATGCCGCTGAGCGTCTGCGCGAGTACAAAAATGTAGGCGCCATAGTAAGCCAGAGTCCCTATTGCTGAAAGTAAATAACCCCAGCCGGCACGTGCGACCGCAATTTTTTTGTTTGCAAGAAAGTATTTGTCGGAAAGTGATTTAAACTGGCTGGCAAGATAATTTTCCAGCCCGAAAACCTTCACTTCTTTTGCCGTTTCAGCGCTCGATCCGAGATACCGCAGATAATCCAGCTCGCGCCGCTCCGGTGTCCAGCTCCGCGTGAGCGAATAGGTTTTTTCATTGAAATGTGTTTCGCCAATAAAAGAAGGAATCACCGCGACGATCAAAATCAATATCAGCCAGGGATTGAAAATCACCAACCCTGCGCCCAGTGAGAGCAAAGTGAGCATATCCTGCATTTGAGCGAGTGTTTGCGAAAGCAGCACAGTTCGTCCCGACGTTTGCCGCCGGGCACGTTCCAGTTTATCGTAAAAAACCGGATTTTCAAATTGATACAGGTCGAGCCGGGCGGCGTGATGTACCAGGTCGACGGAAGTTTTGTTGGCCACCAGATCTCCCAGCAGGCTATCAAAAAGGCTGATGCAGCGATTGAGAAGGTCGGAAATAATCGTTAATGCCAGCTCAGCGCCGACCAGCAGCCAGAGGTATTGATGCGAGCTGTCGCGGTGATCGATCAGAAAAACGACCTGATCAATGATTTCCTTCCCTATGTATAAGATCAGCAGCGGAAGTGCCGATTTCAATAGCCGGAACGTAACATTTCCGATCGTGAGCAGTTTGTTGGTTTGCCAAACCAGCCGGAAAAATCTGGGCAGGTTTTGCAGTGCGGAGAACCGCTTTTTGAAAGATTGATTATTTGCGGAAGTTGGATGATCAGGACGCGGTCCGCGGGGTTTGCTCAATGATGCAATTTTTAGTTAACGTTTTGATTAACATTTTAATACTGAAAAAGTTCTCTGGTCAAACTGCATTCGGAAGCGGAGTAATCTACGCTAAAAAGAGCCCGTGAAGGTTGCTTTGCCTATCTTTGTTTTATGGAAAAACACTTTGAATCGCTTCCAAAAGAGCGCCAGGACCAACTCATGGCGTTTGATCGCTTGCTGACTATTATGGACGAGCTGCGGGAAAAATGTCCCTGGGACCGGAAGCAAACCCTCGAAAGTCTGCGGCATTTGACAATAGAGGAAACTTACGAACTTTCCGATGCGATCCTGGAAAACGACCTGCCGGAGATCCGGAAGGAATTGGGCGATATCATGCTGCACCTTGTGTTTTATGCCAAAATTGCCTCTGAGCCTGATCCCGAAAAGAGCTATCAATTTGATATACAGGATGTTTTAAATGGAATTTGTGATAAACTCATTTCCCGGCATCCACATATTTACGGAGATACCGTCGCTGATTCGGAAGAAGCTGTGAAACAGAATTGGGAGAAATTGAAATTGAAAGAAGGGAATAAATCGGTATTGTCGGGCGTGCCAGGTTCCTTGCCTGCGTTGGTAAAAGCAATGCGTATCCAGGAAAAAGCAAGAGGCGCAGGTTTTGATTGGGACGAGAAGCAGCAGGTCTGGGAAAAGGTGCAGGAAGAACTGGAAGAATTCAAGCAGCATTTTGATATTGAAACAGGCCAGGCGATCGATCAGAAAGAAGCGGAAGGGGAGTTTGGCGACCTTTTGTTTTCGTTGGTAAACTATTCAAGGTTCGTTGACATCAACCCGGAAACCGCACTTGAAAGAACAAACAAAAAATTCATCCGCCGCTTCCAATACCTGGAAGAAGCTTCCAAAGCCGACGGAAAATCGCTGGCGGACATGACGCTTTCTGAAATGGATGCATATTGGAATAAAGCCAAAAAATTGGGGGTATGACCCGCAAATAAATACCCCTTTTTGGGGGATTGCGAAAAATGCTTTTAAGGGAGATATTGCCGGCGTTTTGTCAGGTCACACTTTAATAGCACGCACGAATATGTTTATTGAACAAAGAATTGATCAATTGGAGAATATATGTGTTGAACATGGAAAGCAGATTGAAATGATAGCAACAGGATTAGCCTCACTGACGACACTGGTACAAACGGGCTTTGCGGATGTTCAGGAGAAATTAGTTGTGATCACCAATCAACTCGATGATCATGATATCAGGTTTGACAGGCTGGAAACGAAAGTCGACCGGTTGGAAGTCGGGTTTGATAAATTGGAGGATAAGGTCGAACGCCTGGTAGTTCGTATTGACAGAATCGAAGTGCGGTTGGATAAGCTTGAAGGTCGATTAGAGAAGGTTGAAGGGCGATTAGAAAGGCTTGAAGGGCAGTTGGAAAAGCTTGAAGAGCGGTTGGAAAAGGTTGAGGCGCGGCTCGATAATCTGGAATTGAGAATGGATCAGCGATTTGATGAGATGAATCATCAATTTCAGGAGCTGGTTGCGCTGATAAAAAGTAGATAATAGATAATGTCATCACACCATATTGTACGCGAAAAGCAGGAGCCGGCGCTGATCATCGCCAATGGAGAGGCTTGCAGTGAAGAGTTACTGGGGCAGCTGCTGGAATGGAGCCCGTTCATCGTCGTGCTTGACAATGCCATCTACCGCGTGCTCGAACTGGGTATTAAAGTTGATGTTTGGTTGGGTGATTTTGATGATCCGCATGATTTTGAAGCAATCCTTGCCCGGCAACAACCGCTTGAAATAGTCAACACGCCAGATACCGAGAAAACAGACCTTGAAAAGGGGATTGATTTTCTGATAGGAAGGGGTTTTCCGGCTGCAAATATCGTGTGGGCAACCGGCCGTCGCGCTGATCACGCAGTTACGAATATCACTAATCTTGTTCGCTATAAAGACAAGATCAGGCTGGTAATGTTTGATGATTATTCTAAAATATTCCCGCTTACCGGGACTTTTGAAAAATGGTACGCCGCCGGCACGCCGATTTCTTTGATCCCAATCGGAGCCGTGGATGGTATTGAAACTTCCGGGCTGAAATACAATTTAAACAACGAAACCCTGACCTTAGGCCACCGCACAGGCAACAGCAACGAGGCCGAAGCGGATGGGATGGTCAGGATTTCCGCCCAAAAAGGGGATATGCTGATTATGGAATGCTGGGACTAGGAAGTCTTGCTTTCTTTGGCTTCTACGTAAAAGTTTGGGTCAACGGTCAGTCTCTTCTCAGACTTTGCCTTGATCGTTTTCCAGTCGGTTGTCGGGTAAATAAATTCTTCTTTTCCGGAGCCCACCTGCACTTTTACCGGCATTTCAAAACCTGCTACTACGTTCGTCCAGCGGTATTGCAGGCCTTTTCCTCCAAAACTGTATTCAAGAACCGGAATGCGCGTATCGCGGAGATATTGGTCAAATACCTTGCTTAAATCCGTTCCGGATTCTTTGCTTACATATTCTTCAATCTGCGAGCCATCGACAGTCTGGTGATAAAAAGTCTTATTCAACCCACGCAGAATCTGCCTCCATTTTTCATCATCATTCACTACCTGGCGAATGGTATGCAGCATATTCCCACCTTTGTAATACATATCTTTCGAACCTTCGTGGTTCACGCCGTAAATTCCGACGATCGGCGCTTTATTTTCGATCAGTTTTCTGGTTCCTATCACATATTCAGAACCCGCTTTTTTGCCGAAGTAATACTCTGTATACAGGTTTTCGGAATAGTTTGTGAAACTCTCGTGAACCCACATATCAGCCACATCTTTGTAGGTAATATTATTTGCAAACCACTCGTGACCGCTTTCGTGAATGATAATAAAGTCCCATTTCAAACCCCAGCCGGTGTTGGACAAATCGCGCCCCCGGTAGCCCATTTTGTAATCATTTCCATACGTCACCGAACTTTGGTGTTCCATGCCGAGGTAAGGGACTTCCACGAGTTTGTAACCATCTTCATAAAAAGGATAGGGCCCAAACCAATGCTCAAAAGCTTTCAGCATCATCGGTACCTGTTTAAATTGCTCTTTCGCCTTATCCAGGTTTTTTGGCAAAACGTAATAGCTAAGAGGCAAATCGCCTTTTTCGCCCTTGTAAGTCTCGTTCCAGCTCACATAATTCGCCACATTCATATTCACGCCGTAATTATTGATCGGGTTTTTTACTACCCAATTGAAAGTGTGCGTGTTATCATCATTTTTAACCACGGAAAGCAGCTTTCCATTTGAAATGTCGGTCATTTTTTGAGGGACAGTGATGCTGATCTGCATGCTGTCGGGCTCATCGTACATATGGTCTTTGCAAGGCCACCACACGCTGGAACCCAGTCCCTGGCAGGAGGTTGAAATAATCGTATTCCCTTGACCATCAGGTATCCATTGTACGCCACCGTCCCAGGGCGGGTTCTTGGCCAGCCGCGGTTTTCCTGAATAGAATACCTCGATACTTTCTGTTTTTCCAGTTTCCTGCTTCTTTTTCAGATCGATAAAAAAGGCATTACCGTCGCGCTTGAATTCAAGCGATTCGCCATCCTGGATTACCTTACTGATCAGCAGGGGCTGCTGTAAATCTACCTGGATGCGCTGATTCGGTTGTAATACTTTGTAAATGATCATAGTACTGCCGGTCAGTGTGCTGTCCTGTGCATTTGGTTTGACTTTTAGGTGATAGTAAGTCAGATCCCACCAGGCGCGCTCGGGTGTAATGGAGCCGCGCAGCGTATCGGCGCGGGTGAATTTATGCTCTTGTGCAAAGCCGGATATTGAAATAGCTGACAAAAGTGCACAGAAGACAAATTGGCGTAGGTTCATTTGTATATTTTAAAAATTGCAGCTACTTATTGAGGATTTCCATATCGTTTAGCTCAGGCCCGCCGCCACGATTGGCCGAACCTGCTGCGATGTATATCTTCTTGTTCAGGGAAACAGCCTGGGTGCCGTGGCGACCCTGGTGCAGGGAGGGTAATTTCTCCCATTTATTTGTCTGAGGATCAAAGGCTTCTACTTCGTTGTGCGCTTCCACATGTGCGTCACTTTCTCCGCCGATCACCAGGATTTTGTTGTCGAAAGTTACCGTAGTATTGCCGGCACGTAAAGTAGGAAGGTTGTTCTCTGCCGGCAGCGTAGTCCATTTGCCGGTTTTGAAATCAAAAACGTCAACCTCTTTAATAACTGTATTCAGCACCTGGTTAATACGCGCAGTGGAAAGCCGGCCGCCTGCTACATACAATTTATTGTTCAAAACAGCCACTTGCACGTGATCTCTCGGTCGAGGTGCGTCGGGCAGCGTCTTCCAGGTTTCAGTTGCCGGGTCAAATTCGTCGAACCATGTTACCTGCCCGTCCCAGTGACCATCCTGAATCCCGCAAACCAGGTAAATCTTGTCGTTCATCACAAACGCACCAGCCGCGCCCCTTCTGCGGTTTTCCGGAATTGCAGCACCTTTGCGCCACTCATTTTTGATGGGGTTGAAGATGTAAATATCAGGAATGGGTATTTCGTGCGGGTAGCCGCCTGTGAACGCACCCAGTACATAAATTTCATTTTTATAAGTAACCGCCTGGAAATGGCTCATCTCGAGCGGCGTTTGAGCAAGACTTGTCCATGAATCCTTTTTAAAATCATATTCATCCACCGGTTTCAGCCCACGACCACCAAGCAGGTAAAGCTTTCCATTTGCAGTGGCCATTGCATTTTCATGCCGTTTTTCTGGAAGATTTTCGGGTTCCGAAACCTTCCACATCTGCGCTGAAGCGGTTATCAGCAGCAGGTTGAAAAGCAGGAGAGGGATCGTAAATTTGTGATATTTTGCCATGATTTTCGTGTATAAATGAGGGCTGGCGAACGAATCATTTTCGATGGAAAACATCATCAAGATACAATTATATTTTTTAAAACCGAAAGACCAGTGGCTAGCTGGTCTTTCGGTTAATTTAGGTCAAAAAGTGATCAATTTTTACTACTTATTTCCAGAGCCGGGCTTTCAAATCCAAGCTTTTTAAGGCCGGTTTGAACGTCCGGATCTTTCATAAAGAGTTTCCAAAGCAGGCCGGTACGGTAATTCTCAATCATCACGATGATCGGCCCCTGGTCAATCGCCAGGTGTGATTTTGCGTACCAGTTCTGCGATTCGTTGAATGCATCTACGAAGCCATATTCACTCCAAATTTTATCTCCCAGATCGTCGTAAAAATGACGCAATGCTTTCATGGATTCTTTGGGTGTGTAGGGAAAGGAAGAAAGCGCTGCCGTGGGCGTGATCGTGCCAAAATCATTTGTCGGGGAATGGGCATTGTAACCGTTGTATGTATCACTCGCGGTCAGTCCCCAGCTATTTTCACCGTAACCCTTAAACTTGCCCGGATTTTCTACGCAATGCTTATAGTTGATCAAAGTGTGATTGACATTTTGTTCCCAATAATCAGCGTACTGGTCTTTCAGCTTGCGTGGGTCAAGCCCTAAAAATGAATAATGCGCGAAAAAAAGCGGACCGCCATACTCGAAGCCAAGCGGCAATTTGATTCCGTGATACTCTTTGCCATTCTTGAAATGGTCACTTTGTGCCCAGCATTTATGATAAACCTGCGAAGTAATAGGGTAGCGTGGAGAGGCGGCCGCCATAATGTAGGTAATCAGGGTTTCATTATATCCTCTCAGCTCAAAATTCATTGCCCAGCCATTATTTGGGCTCCAATGCCAATAAAGCTGATTAGGGTTTCCCCTGGTGTACCAATCCCACTCTGCTTCACTCCATATCCATTGGATCCGGTTGCGTAAATCTCTTTCCAGGTCATTGTCCCGGTCGAAATACTGACGTGCGGCCAGTAATCCCTGAAAAAGAAAAGAGGATTCTACCAGATCACCGCCATCGTCTTTTCTGCCAAAAGGCACGATCTTCCCGGTAGCGCCATTGAGCCAATGGGGGAATATCCCATGGTAGTGATCTGCCTTGGATAGGAATTTCACCATTTTCAGCAAACGCGCAGCGACGGAATCGCGCGGCTGCCATTTTCTTTCGGCTGCCACGATCATCGCCATAATTCCAAAGCCGGTTCCGCCTGTGGTAACGACTTCGTCGCCGTAGTCAAAAGCAATATTGCTCCGCTCGCGTGACATGCCGCTGACCGGGTGGCCAAACTCCCAGAAGTAGCGAAAGGTCTGTTTTTGAACCAGTTCTAATAGTGCAGTATCCGAAAGGTTTTTAGGCCTTTCAGCGGCATTAAAGGCTGCCGGTTTTGTGGTGGTAGCAGACTTTTTCTTCTGTGCATGGCTGTCCACTTTCGCGAACAGCAGTAATATTCCAAGGATGTAATAGAAGGAAATCTTCATGATTGAGTTTTTAGATAACACTTAATTGATGTTAGGACTTGAAAATCCCAGTTTTTTCAGGCCTGTCTTCACTTCCGGGGCGCTCATGAAAAGTTTCCAGGGCAATTCGCTGCGATGGTTTTCGATCATGATCACGATCGGCCCCTGGTCGATAGCGAGGTAGGAGTCTGCAAACCATAGCTGATCCAGCGAGAATGCATCATGAAACCCGTATTGGCCCCAGATTTTATCTCCAAGCTTGTAATAGAAAAATCTGAGGGCCTTCATCGACTCGGCAGGCGTATAAGGAAATGCTGACAATGCAGCAGTCGGCGTGATAACACCTTTGTCGTTGGTAGGGGAATTTGCATTGTACCCGTTCGGAATGTCGCTTGCGGTAAGTCCCCAGCACTGGTCGCTATATCCGTTAAATTGCTGTGGATTAGCAATGCAGTAATTATAGTTGATTAATGAATGGTTTTTGTTTTGAGTGAAATAGTTAGTGTACTGGTCAGCGAGGCCTGTCGGATTGAGTCCAAGAAAAGAGTAGTGCGAAAAAAACAGCGGACCGCCATAAGCTTCGCCCAGTGGCAGGTTAATATGATGGTAGCTATTCCCATTCTTCAAATCTCCCGATCTGGCCCAGCCATTGTCGTAAACGGCTTTTGAAATACCATGTGTCGGAGAGGAGGCGGCGAGCGCGTAAGTGATCAGACATTCATTCCAGCCCCGGATCTGGTGGTTCATTTCCCAGCCAAAATTGGGGCTCCAATGCCAGTACAGCACATTCTCGTTACTTTTTTGAAACCAATCCCATTCAACACCTTCCCAGATCGCATTGATATCAGCACGCAAAGCAGTTTCGACAGTTGTATTTGCATTAAAATACTGGCGTGCAGTGAGTAGCCCTTGTACCAGAAAAGCGGTTTCAACCAGATCTGCGCCATTATCTTTTTCACTGAACGGGACAACTGCACCAGTTGCGCCGTTTAACCAATGCGGGAATGCACCGTGAAATTTTTGTGCGTTGGTTTTCAGGAAAGCGGCAATTTTTTGCATTCGTTCGGCTCCCTGGACGCGGGTAATGAATTTCCTTTCTATCGCAACAGGTATTGTCATAATCCCGAAACCACTTCCACCACTGGTCACGACGTCGCCCGAGGTGTTACGTTCCCGGGCCAGCCCGCTGACCGGGTGGGCAAAATCCCAGAAGTATTTAAAAGTTTGCTGTTGAACCAGAGTTAGCAGTGCTTCGTCCGACAGAACGGGAAACTTATCGGTGCTGTCCAGTTGCGTGGTCAGGTTCACAGCCACCGCATTCAGCAGGGTGCCATTGGTTTTCGACGTCAATGCCTTTGTTGCCGAAACCGTGTACGCATTTAAATATTCCAGATCAGAAGCCGGCACTACCAGAACCGAGCTGTCACCGTTTTCCAATGTAGCAGAAAAAGGTATTTTCTCACCCGCCTGACTGGTAAAGGTGATTCCTTCTGTGAGGGAGGTATTGTTAATGGTGGTTGAAAACGTGAACCTGATATCTGGTTTCAGGTTCACGTTTTTGTAATTAAAACCTGAGAAGGAGTTGTTGACTTTCAGGCTGTTGAATTCGAAGGAGGAGGGAATTACAGGTTTTTCAGGCCCGGGTTCACTTTCTGTTTTACAGGAGATCCCGAGCCATAGTAACAATCCGATCAGTATCAGGTTTTTAAAATGCATTTATTTTCCTCTTGATTCCAGTTTGACCAGCGCGTCTATTTCATTGTCTTTCAAAGCGACATTATAGATACGCACTTCATCCAGTGAGCCTGTGAGGTAACTAGCCCAGGGTTCTCCTTTGGAAGCGGTGGTCAGACTTGGTGAAGTTTGAAACTGAACTGTTCCGAAAACCATTTTGCCCGGATTTTTCCATTTAAGATTGCCAAATTTGGCAACCGTGGCAGTAGCGGTTTTGGAACCATTGACGTAAATAGAAAAAGTAGAGGAGGGGGCATCGTAAGACAGCGAAAGATGCGTCCAGGAGTTGTAAAGGTTGACAATCCCTTCTTTGGAAACCCAGGTATCTATGGTGTCATTCTGAATATGTGCCTTGAAGATACCGTCATTACCTGTGCCTCCATTTTCAAAGAAAGTGTCAATGTTTCCCCAAAATCCATCCTTTTTAGAAAGTCCAACCAAACCGATAACACCTCCCGCAGCAGTAGTGGAAGGGCTGTTGACCCAATAGGTCATGGTAAAGCTTTGCAGCCCCAGAATCGCTGTTGTAGGTTCAAAAAGCACGTAACCGTTTTTCGCTCCACGCATGGCCTGGCCTTTCAGACCATTCGCAAAAGCAGTACCGGTATTGACGCCCGCTGTTTTCGAAACGGCATCGGAATAATCACCATCAAATGGGAAGTAAGCGACGAGGTTTGTAGCTGCTATCTCCGCCGAGCTTGTGAACCCGCCGATGGAAACAGCAGGCGCATAACTCTCAGGGTCAAATTTTTCGTAGCACGAAGACATTCCGGTAACCAGCAGGGTGCCGATTATCAAGTTCAGTTTACTTCTAAAAGTTTTCATCGATAGAATTGGCGTTTACGATTAATATCCTGGATTTTGGGTCAATGTACCTCCACTGAGATCTATCTCTGTCTGCGGAACCGGCCATACTTCATTTTTATTCGCTGTCCAGCCTTTCGGTCCGAAGATCTCGGCTGCTCTTCCCTGGCGGATCACATCGAAATACCGGTCAAATTCCATCGCCAGCTCAACGTGCCGCTCGTGCCAGATTGCGTTGCGCAAGGCTGTTTTCTCCGTTAATGTAACCTTTGGGAGAACATTTTTCAACGTGCCCCTGGCCCGCGCACGCACCAATTCGAGCGAAGCAAGCGCCTGAGTGGCATTACCGAGTTCATTGGCCGCCTCGGCATTCATCAGCAAAACCTCTGCATACCGGATTACTCTGACGTTCTGCTGCGCTCCTTCGTTAAAGCCATTTACGAACATACTCAATGGAACATAGGACTTCTGGTTGTACATTGGATTATCGCCTACTGCCGGGATCGCATCGCCGGAAGGAGTGGTTTCACCGCGGAAAATGATCGTAGCATCTCTTCTAGGATCTCCTGTCTCGAATGCATCAGCCAACGCTTTTGTAGGAACATTAAAACCCCAACCTCCGCCTACAACGCCGCGCACACCCTGAACCTGAGAATACTGGGAGTTGGAGGCATCTTTATTCGACTGGATCAGTTCATTCTGGATTTCGAAAATAGACTCGGTTGAATTTTCATTCGGAACACGGAAAAGTGCTTCGTACTGGGGAAAAAGCTTGTATTGGCCTGAGGAAATCACCTGACTGGTCAGGTCAAAAACCTGCTGCCATTTCGCCTGGTACATCGCCACTTTTGCATGAAGCGAAAGTGCGGCGCCTTTGGTAACACGACCGAGATCGGCGGCGCCGTAACTTTGCGGCAACACCGCAGCCGCCTCAGCCAGATCCTGCTCAATAGCAGCATAAACTTCTGCTTTTGGTGTGCGTGGAATGTTATATTCGGTCGCATCCTTTGGTACTGCCATCCGAAGGGGAACATCGCCAAACGCACGGACTAATCTGAAATGTGAATATGCCCGGACAAACTTCGCTTCTGCGATATACCTCGCTTTGAGCGTTTCATCCATCGCGATAGCAGGAATATTTCCAATTACCTGGTTGGCATAATTGATATTCTGATACTGACCTTGCCAGAAGCCGCCCAGCTGCCCGTCGGTAGACCCTATTTTGAATGTATCATAGTCATTGAAAAAAGGTGCATCAGAGGCTATACTGCCTTTCTCGGCATCGTCCGAACCTATACTTTCGACTGCAATTGGTGCAAATGCAGTATTGTTCCAGCTTCTCAGGTTCGCATACATTGCATTCACTGCTTTTGTAGCATCCCCTTCATTTTGCCAGAAAATGGTACCCGCCTGCTTACCCTGAGGGTCGGTGTCCAGGAAGCTTTCATCGCAGGCAGAAGGTATAATCAGCAAGCCCGCGAGCCCGAGGTACAGACTGGTTTTGCGAATATTGTTCTTAAAATTTATAGTCTTCATGTTGATTCTGATATTAGAAAGTAACATTGATACCGAAGTTGTAAGTAGCCGAAAGCGGGTACACATTGGCATCGATCCCCGCCTGGGTAGGCTTGTTTTCGTTAGCCCGAACCTCAGGAGATAAGCCTTTGTATTTGAAGAAATTCAATGCATTCTGCGCATTCGCATACAGGCGCAGCTTTCTGATTTTCATCTTTTCACTAACCGTTTGCGGTAGCGTGAAGCCAAGCTGCGCATTTCGAACCCTGAAATAGCTGCCGCTCTGCACAAAGAAAGTGTTAGGCATATAATTCTGGCCGCCTCCGATGTTGGCAGAAGGGTAAGTGTTGGAAGTTCCTTCACCATGCCAGCGATTATCGAAGTAGTCTTTGGTGAAGTTCTCATTTCCATAACGCCAGCCCAGGTTTGCATTGTAAATGTCAACTCCTGAAACCCCCTGGAAATCAAGCATCAAATCAAAATTTTTATAGTTCCAGTTGGTATTGATGCCGTAGGTGAATTTGGGGTTTGGATTTCCGATTACCTGTCTGTCCAGACCTGTGATAGCTCCGTCGGGGGTACCGTTGGTTCCGCTGATATCCCGGTAACGAAAATCTCCCGGCTTTGCATTGGACTGTGCAGAATTCTTGATCTCGTCCTGAGTTTGGAAGATTCCATCAACAACAAATCCATAAAATGAACCGATCGGATCACCTACTACGGTCCTGGTTGCAAGTGCGCCACTCGTCAGGCCGACGCCCCCGTCATAAATAGGATTAGCACCTGAGGTTACCGACAAAACTTTGTTGTCATTAATACCTCCATTGAAACCAATGCTGTAAGAAAGGTCATCGCCAATATCATCGCGCCAGGATAGGGCAAATTCAAAACCCTTATTCTGGAAAGTTGCCTGGTTTCCTACAATACGACCCGATTCAGTTCCGATTGAAGTCAATACAGGAATGTCAAAAATTGCCCTTTCCGTTTTCTTGACATAATAATCCAGTTCAATGGTCAATCTGGATTTGAGAAATCCAGCCTCAATACCAAAGTCTGTACCGACGCCTCTTTCCCAAACAGTAGTGGGAGGGATGATGGTATTGATGCTTGCACCGGTATTCAGCTGTCCGCCAAAAATCGCAGCCAGTCCACCGCCGGTCGCGACGGTGAGGGTCGATAAATTGGAAGGAACCGAAGCATTACCGATTTTACCCCAGCTACCTCTCAGTTTCAGATTGTCGAAAACGGTCTGACTTTTCATGAAGCCTTCGTTGCTGATTACCCAGCCGGCTCCCACGGATGGAAAGTAACCCCATGCATTGCCGCCTTCGAAGAATTTGGAAGAACCATCCGCACGTAAAGAAGCATTCAGCAGATAGCGGTCACCGAAAGAATAATTTACGCGACCGAAATACGATGCATAGGTTCCCAGATCACCTTCGTCCACCACATTCCGCCCGTCGGTATTGCCCAGGGTCAGGTACAAATCCCCCTCACTTGAATACGGTACGTTGAGTGCACTGGCTGTCAGTTTGTATGATTGATCGCGTTGTGCAGATTGTCCCAGCAATGCAGTCAGACTGTGATCGCCGAATTCCTTGGTATAGGTCAATGTATTTTCAAAGATCCAGTACCGGGCCTGCGGTCTTGTAAAAGTCAACTGGCTGGTCGTATTACGTTGTTTAAATGTAGCAACGTACTCACGGACATAGGCCCGCGTTTCGTCCTGCGAATAGCGCCCCCCCAGGCTGGTTTTGAAGGTAAGGCCTTTGAAAAGGTTGAGTTCCGCGTAAGCATTACCTGTCAGAAGTGTCTTTTTTGTATTCTGATTGAAAAAATCAATGGTTACCTGAGGATTGAAGTTGTTACCGTCACCCAGATTATAATCCGTCGGATCACCGTAAGTACCGTCGTCGTAATAAACCGGTACAACCGGGCCAGCTGCATATAACTGCCGGAAAATACCTCCTGCTTCATCTTTCGACTTGCTGAATGAACCAGTAGCCGTATAACCTACTTTCAGATTTTTTAATACCTGGAAATCGCTTTGTAAACGGGCTGTATAGCGCTTGAAGTTATTTTTCTCTACAACACCATTTTGATCCAGGTATCCGAGTGAGAAATTGTAAGTCGATTTCTCTCCGCCTCCGCTGACCGACACCTGATGATTGGTTACCAGTGCGTTTCTGAGAATTTGGTGGTACCAGTCGGTACCTTCCCCAAATTGGCTCGGGTCGAGAACGTCTTCCTTTCCATTGATCCGGCTCAATTCGTTGACCATTGTGGCATATTCATTTGCATTTGCCATTTTGATCTGGTTGGTCACTTTTTGGAAGCCGACAAATCCGTCGTAATTCACAACAGCCTGTCCGGATTTTCCTTTTTTAGTTGTGATCAAAACAACCCCGTTTGCTGCTCTCACACCGTAGATGGACTGGCTGGAAGCATCTTTCAGAATGTTCATGCTCTCAATATCGCCTGAATTAAGAAAGCTGATATCATCAAACCAGACTCCATCAACGACATACAGCGGATTAGCACTGCCGTAAGCGGTCCCTACGCCCCTGATCCTGATTTGAGGTGCCTCGCCCGGTTTTCCCGAATTATTGATCTGAACCCCCGCAACCTTACCCTGCAAGCCGCTCACGGCATTCATGGAAGGTTGTTTCGAAATGTCCTCGCCTTTGATCTGCACCACAGAACCCGTCACATCCAGTTTTCGCTGCGTACCATACCCGACAACCACCACCTCGGATAAAGCCTTGGCGTCTTCCTGTAATCCGACATTAATGACCGTCTGAGTACCCACGGTGATTTCCTGGGGCGTCATCCCGATCATTGAAAAAACGAGAATGGCTTGACCCGAGGGGACTTTGATTGCAAAATTTCCTTCGGCATCGGTGGGGACGCCGGTTGTAGTCCCCTTTATCAGCACGCTGGCTCCTGGTAAAGCTGAGCCGTCTGTCGCAGATGTTACTTTTCCTGTCACATCAATGTCCTGCGCGTAGGATAGTGTTCCAAATGCCAGAAACAAAAAGATGTACAGTAGCCGTACAGTAGTTTTCATTTGGTATCAATTAGTTGATTGAACTATTAAAAGAATTAATTGTCTTCAAATTTAAATCCTAAGAATAGCGTAAATCAAAAAATGGACTACATCACCACTACATCAATTGGAATAATGCAAGGATTTTTACTGTGAATGAAGTTTTGCTCAGGATTAATCCAATGGCGCTAAATGTCCATCATGTAATCAACCAGGTTGGCATCCATACCAAGCCCTAGTTTTTTCCGCAGCCGGTAGCGTTTTATTTCCACACCACGGACAGAAATCCCCAGGGCAGGGGCCATTTCTTTAGTGGATAAATTCATGCGAAGGCAGGCTGCAAGCCTGAGCTCCGAAGGAGAGATGGTAGGGCAGAATTGCCGCAGCCTTTTAAAGAAATGCTCGTGCACTTCATCAAAGTTTTGTTCGAATAGCAGCCAGTCGTCCTTGCCGGCCACATTGCGCTCAATGCTATGCAATAGTTTCTGATAATGGATATTCGGAAGTTGCTGGCCAAGTTCGGCTTTCACCTGTTTCAGCTCGTTGCTGATCTCTTCCAGTATCTCATTTTTACGCACTACATTGATCGCCACATTGCTGAGCTGCTGGCTTTTGCTCTGAATTTCGCTTTGCAGCTTTTCATTTTGTATCTGCATGATCTGCCTTTCGCTGGATAGACGCTGCTGGCGTAATTTTTCTTCCTGCTCCGCAATCAGTTTTTTGCGATGTCTGTCAAGGCGCTTTTCCTGATAGAAAATTAGTCCGATCAGCGCTGCCGCAATCAGTAAGGCAAAGAATATCCGGGCAACGAGCGTTTCCCGCCATCGGGGCTGCACGCTGAACCGGTAAGCAGTTACAAGGTCATTCAGGCTGCTGCGAACTTCAAATACATAGTCGGCCGATTCCAGATTGGTGAATTCGACGAAACTCTGATCCGTCCACTCAGACCATTGGTCGGTGAGGCCACGAAGCCGGTAACGGTACTGAACAGTGCGCCCATATTCAGGCAGGGCATAGTTGATCCGCAAAGCACGTACCTCAGCGGGAAGCGCCGGGTTACCCGATAGGTGGAATGTTTCGGTCAGGTTCCTAAGATTGGAGACTCTCCTGACAACCGGGGCCAATCTGACTCCACCTTCGTCCAGATTCAAAGTCCTGTTAAACAAAGCGTAGCCATTGTCGAGACAAAAGAAATAATGGTTATTCGTCAGAGGAATAACGGTTTCGCTGTTTCTGATGAGCTGAAGCGGCAGTTCTTTCGGCTCTTTGCCGGGTGAATAAAGGGTGATCCGGTTGATAAAGACCTTGAACCAATCGTCGCCAATGCCGGTACGGACTTTGAAAGACTCTTCTTCCGGTGCAAATTCAGCGCTGTTGCTGAGTATCTGCCCGGGCCCGGGTTTCAGAAAACCATTTCCCGACCGGATATGGATTTTATTTTTCCACTTGATGATCTCTACGGAAAATTCACTTGGTATCTGGTCAGGGGATTTAAACTCCTTCCAGGTTAGAGCAGAATCCAGTCTGGCAGTGAGCGTTGCCGAAAAAAGTCCTTTATAGGCGTGAGCCAGCCAAAACACGCCGTTTTCATCCGGAACAATCTGACGGATAGGGGTGGGCGGCACGCCTTTTACACTGTGCGCGTAGGTCCAGTATCCGTCCTTATTCTTTTTATAAGCATGCATTCCGTTATAGGCTCCCTGTAAAAGCAAGGTATCACTTCCGCTGGGAATAGGGAGCATTACCCAGCCTCCTGTTATGTTGGAGATCTTGTGTGCACCCCGCTCGTCTATCCGGAAAGTGGCGTCGTTATGCCCGCAGAGCAGCTGATCGTTAAATACTTTCAGCATCCATGTTTGCCCTTCCAGCCCGGGAATAGCGCGGAAAGGTTCGGAAGAAGGCCACTTTTTTGAAAATACTCCTTTATTGGAACCAACATAAAGCCGCCCGCGCCAGAGCGCAGCTGCATAAGTCGACCCAAGCGGATTGTCGTTGGTCTGATAGGAAATGATTGGAGACGACATTTCTACCAGACTGATCCCCTGGTCCATTCCTATCCATAACTTTTGCCGATGATCTTCTGCCAGTGCGATGACGGTATTGTTCTGCAATCCGGTTTCTTTATTGAACTGATATTTAGAATCGCCGTGCTTTGAGATGATGTAAACGCCATTCTGGATCGTGCCGATCGCAATGCTGCTATCGCTGGAAAGAATGATGGCCTTGTTGATAATGTTCTTTTTCAGCTCGTCCGTGAGTGAGATCTGCCAGGGGCGCAGCTCGCCATTTTCCCAGACGAGTAAACCGTTTTTCGTAGTTGTGATCAAGATGCGGCCACGGGAAAGCGGAAGTATTGAAGTAACAATTGAAGAAGAAAGTGCGTCGGTGCCGGGCAGACTTTCAAACCGGTCCCCTTTTAATTCATAAATACCCCGGTCTATAACATGAATAAGCAGACGGTTATGGACATATTTCAGAAACATGAAATTTCCCTCAGCCTGTATTTCAGTGAGCTTTTTTCCGTCGTAACGATAAATTTTGGCAAAAGACTGAAAGTAAATGTAGTCGGGCGTCTTAAGGATATGCCAGATTTCCTCCGTTTTAAGACTCTGAAAGTTGGCGCTTTTGCTGAGAGAATAATATTTGAGCTGACCGTCCGGTTGTTTTAGCCAATATCCAAACTCAGCGAAACCACCGACATAAATCCGTTGGTCTTTTCCCGAATCGTCGCACAAAACGGCTCTCACAATCTGTCCGTCGGGAAGGGGGTACAGTCTCCAAGCCCCCCCGTCATATTCCAGCAACCCGTCCGAATTTGCAGTATAAATAATGCCATCTGAGCGTTGACTGATCGCCCAGTTCTGGTTATGGGCTTTGTATTCCGATGTAAAAAAATTGATTAACGGCGGTGTTTCCTGGGCGGATGATCGGAAGAAAATTAACAAAAATACAAGTATAGCCCCACCAGACCGTGCCTTATGATTTAGGTTACGGATAGAAAAAGAATAGTGTGCGTAACGGTTTGGAGCCGGGCTGGAAATCATTGTAACAGCTTTATTATCGATTCAACACTTTGTTACAGGCCTAATGCGCTATTCGCCAGTGAAAACAATAACGTTAGTAAATGAAAAAAGTACTTTCTCTAATTTTGCTCAGTTCATCATTTGCCTGGGCTCAGGTCAAAGATTCCAACAACAGTGTCCGACCTGATATCCGCTACAATCTTAACGAATCCGGTTCACATTATGTGAAGGCGACGTTTACGAATCAGGTCTGGGTCCGGTTGAATGAAAACAACCCGGGAACAACCGTTTTAGGTGACCCAAAAACCAACACTTTTGACATCGGGTTGAGGCGGACCCGTATGCAGCTATTCGGCCAGATTACCGATCGAATCTTCTTTTACACCCAGTTCGGGATGAACAATTTCAATAAGGTGAGCGCTTTTCCGGCGTACAATACGGCTGGTACGCCAAGTAACCGGAAAGTGGCCGCATTTTTTCATGATGCTTTGGGTGAATACGAGGTGCAGCGTAAAGGGGCCAATTTCATTCGCTTCGGAGGCGGCCTTACGATTATGAATGGCCTGTCCCGTTTTTCTCAACCAGGTATCGGTTCGATCATGACAATGGACGTGCCTGTATTTGCCCAGGCTACGGTGGACCAGACGGATCAGTTTTCAAGAAAACTTGCTGTTTACAGTCGCGGGCAGGTAGGTAAGTTCAATTACCGCGTCGTGGTAGCCGACCCTTTCCCGCTGGAAACAAATGGAGCAGTACCTCCCGCGATCAGCCAGAATGCCGGTTTTTCACAACGAAAAAATCACAAGCAGTTCGATGCATTGCTGGTCTATAACATTTTTGATACCGAAGACAATACTACTCCAGGCTACATGACCGGTACCTATCTGGGCAAACGCAGGGTATTCAATATTGAGGCAGGAATTATCTCACAAAAGAATGCGACCTGGCGAAGGGAAATGACTGACACACTTTATAGTAATATGAATTTGTGGTCGTTGGCAGCCTACCTGGATATGCCTTTGAATGCACAGACCGGAAGTGCAGTTTCTGCTTATTTGGGTTATTTTGGAACTGACTATGGGAAAGGTTATCTACGTTACAATGGAAGCATGAACCCGGCTACTGGCACTACCCTGCCCATTGCCGGGGTTGGAGGGACTCACGGAAATACTTACCCGATGTTTGGGACGGGAAGCGTAGTTTATTCACAGGCAGGTTATAAATTTAAAGACGGATTGCTGGGAAACCAGGGTACATTAATGCCTTACGCATCCTTGCAATACGCGAACTATGAGCGCCTCCGGGATGGTATGAGCGTTTATAACGTGGGCATTAACTGGCTGATCAAAGGCCACACCGGCAAAATGTCCCTGAATTACGAGAACCGGCCGGTTTACCGCAACAGTAGCAATGCAAATGAGCTGGAAGCGAATGGAAGACGTGGCTCATGGACTTTGCAATACCAGATTTCGATATAATGTTCAGAAAAGTATGGGGCCGGTTTTTCAAAAGACCGGCTCCATACTTTTGCTAGAAATTGAAATTTATTCTGGCAAAAACATACCGCCCGTTTACGCCCATTTGCTGTACGCGGCGGGAATATACAAACCGGCCGAGGCTGACATTTCCGGAGTGGGTATGCTTATCCTGGTATACATCAAATAGATTGTTTGAACCAACCGACAAGTTGATTCCTTTGACCAGATTGTAATTAACAGCAATATCGGTAACGATCTTCGCGCCGAAGGTCTGGTCCAGGGTTTCTTTCTGGCCTGTTAATGTATTGACTGGCCAGGAGTCAGGTTTCGTGGGGTCAATTGTCGGGTCCCAGTAGGTAACTTCTCCAAAACGCACGGCGCGCAGCATCAGTCCAAGCTTCCCGATATTGTAATTGACAGTCAGGCTTTGCTTGTTTTTTGGGCTGGCAATTTCGAACCGGCTCATATCCTCCCGATTGAAATAGGTGTTGACTTGTTTGGTTTGCACCAGAATGTCCGACACGTGGATAATTGGCTTTCCGTCGGCATCTTTCTTCACTTTGTTTTGAATGAATGTACCTGCGAGAACTGCCCGAAGCGATTGGTTTCCTCCAAATTTTGTGTTGTAGGAAAGAACAGATTCAATTCCCCGCGATCGGGTATCCACCGCATTCGAAAAAAAATTGGCAGTAGTAGCATTAGCTGCGGCCAGCTGTGCTTTCAATGTCGCATTGCCGCCATCATTAAAATTATTAGTCAGCACGATCCGGTCGTCGATGTCGATCTGGTATGCGTCGATGGTCAATTCAAATGCATTTGACAGCTGGATCGTAGTTCCTACTGTAAAACTCTGCGAGGTTTCCTGTTTCAATTTAGGGATCCCCAAAATTTCAGCTGGCCGGCTGTCGTTCGTGAATGTTCCGCTTTCCTGCGCCACCTGCTGCCCGTTTTGGGTTACGAAAAGAGTGTTTGTCTTAGCATAATAGCGTTGCTGCAGGGAAGGTGCACGGAAACCGCTGCTTGCCGAGGCGCGCAAGGCAATGCCGTCTGTAAATTTATAGCGGGTGGAAAGCTTGTAGTTCAGCGTATTGCCAAAATCAGAATAATTCTCAAAACGTAATGCTCCGCTCAAAACCCAGGCTTTGGTAATGTCCTGTTCCAGGTCAAGATAGCCCGCAATACTGTTGCGGGAATGCGAACCTGCATTTTGAGGAAAAAATCCTGAAAATACCTGCGCGCCCGCAGCCACACCCGCTGCAACGTCATAGTTTTTGTAAGAGGCTTCCTCTCCCGCGGTGATGGTATATTTTTCGGTTCGCTGCTCGGCGCCTATTGCGACATTTAGTCCGTGTAAAACATCGAATTTGCGGCCAAGATCGAGGTTGACCGTGTTTTGAGAAAAACCGTTTCCGCCTGCATTGAACGCTCTCTGGATATTCATCGCGGTATTAACCTGTGTGTAATTGACAGAGTTGGAGATGGTGTAGTCGAAATTATTTTTCCCAAATGTGTTGCTCAGGTCAAACTTCCATTGACCGAATTTTCCTTTAAAACCTCCTGCGGCAGAAATATCGGTTACGTCGCTGTTGATCTCGGGTAAAAAGCCATTTGGATATAGAGCAAAAACATTCGTGCGCACCGCAGCAGGAACTGAATTGGGATATCTGTAAAATCCTGCTGCATTTCCTTTTTTATTATTATAGCCGCCAAATGCGTAGAATTCGAGATTGTCAGAAAGTGGAATACTGGCATTCAACACAATTCCGCCGCCCTTCACTTTCGAATTTCCAATCCGCATATCAAAGTCGTTTCGGGTCAACCCTTTCTGTCCGAGCAATTGTTCGTCCATGATTTTGCCGTCGGCAGCAGGGAAAATCTGACCTGTGTAAGTACCTGTTCTGTTTGTCGCCTCGCGGTTTACGTATTCACCAGTGATATTTAAAAAGCCTTTCCGGCCAATTTTTAGGCCATAGTTCAATCCTACCTGGGCCGTGCCACCGTCGGAAATGCCGACGGACTCATCGTTTCCATAGTTAATTACATAGTTCTTTTCATAACCCGTCACATTTTGCCCGTAGGAAACATTTCCACTCAGTCCTGTCCTGGATTTTAAAATGATATTGATAACCCCCGCAATTGCGTCAGAACCGTATTGCGCTGCTACACCGTCGCGCAGGATTTCAATCTTGTCGACAGCCGTAGCGGGAATTGCATTCAAATCTGTTCCCACTGTGCCGCGGTTGACGGTTCCGTTGACATTGACGAGCGAAGATTGGTGCCTTCTTTTACCATTGACCAAAACCAGAACCTGATCGGGCCCAAGTCCGCGTAGCTGTGCGGGGTCAATATGATCCGAACCGTCAGAAATAGTTTGCCTGGACGACTGGAATGAAGGTGCTATGTAGGTCAGGATCTGGTTAATATCTACCTGCCCGACATTATTTGTAATTTGGGAAACCGGGATGATATCAACCGGAACCGGCGAGTCAATACGCGAACGACCGCCGCTGCGGGAACCGGTTACAACAATCTCGCTAAGGAGTTCGGAAGATTCAGTGAGCGTAATGTTAGCTGCTGACGATTGTCCGGCAGTCACCTCGATCGGCACAAGTTTTGGTGTGTAACCGATAAATGAAACCACGAGTTTGTAGGAACCGTCGGGAACATTCAACGAAAAGTTTCCATCGGGACCGGTAACTGTACCGTTATTTGTCCCCTGAATCAGAATGGAAACGCCGGGCAAGGCTGACCCGTTTTTCTCGTCCGTAATTTTCCCTTTGATGGCCTGAGAAAGCGCCGAAAACGAAGTGAAAACAATAAGTAGTGCGCATAGTGTTGTTTTCATATAACTGTGTGTTTTAGGTGAATCGAAAGACTTTAATGTAATTTTATGAATATTTAATTATAAAATTCAATTATCGTGATGCCTGTTCGTATCGTGTATAAAAGGCTGGGCAGAAAAAAAACCGGCTCGCGAGAACGAGCCGGCTGGTAACCTTAAATCAAATATTTTTACAAACTCAATGCACCATTCATTGAACGAACGGCTTCTGCTGATTTTTCAAACGCCGCTTTTTCTGCATCGCTCAGGCGGAGATTAATGATTTTTTCCCAGCCATTTCTGCCGAGTACAACAGGCACACCCATGCAAATATCCTTTTGTCCATATTCACCATTGAGGTAAGCGCTGCAGGGAACAATGCGTTTCTGGTTACGGACAATACTTTCGACCATTAGCAATGTGGCTGCGCCTGGTGCGTACCAGGCAGAGGTTCCAATCAGTTTTGTTAAGGTGGCGCCGCCTACCATCGTATCAGCCGCCACTTTGTCCAGTTTCTCGGCAGACAGGAACCTGCTTACCGGGATGCCATTGTATGTTGCCAGGCGGGTTAGCGGGATCATGGTCGTGTCACCGTGTCCGCCAATCACCATACCATGAATATCAAGCGGTGATACATCCATTGCCATTGCCAGATAGGTTTTAAAACGTGCGCTATCGAGCGCGCCGCCCATTCCGATCAGTCTTTTCTTTGGAATACCCGATTCTTTCAATGCAAGATAGGTCATGGTATCCATGGGGTTAGATACCACGATGATAATTGCCTTGGGTGAATATTTGAGAATATTTTCAGTTACACCCTTTACAATTCCTGCGTTAATGCCGATCAATTCTTCCCTTGTCATACCCGGCTTACGGGGCAAGCCCGACGTGATGACCACTACATCAGATCCTTTCGTTTTTTCATAATCGTTGGTGGAGCCGACCGGCTTGGTATTGAATCCGAGTAAGGCCGCTGTTTGATACATATCCAGGGATTTGCCTTCACTTACACCTTCCTTGATGTCGAGCAATACGACTTCTTCTGCCAGTTCACGACGAATAATATTATCGGCAGTAGTTGCACCGACGGCGCCTGCACCTACAACAGTGATCTTCATAGGGAAATATGGTTAATTGAATAGAAATTAATGCTTTTTGAATTTTCTCCTAAAAGTAGAACACATAATTTGTTAATACCAAGGGGAATGGGATTTTTTGCCAGAAAAGTAACCAGGGTAATCCAAAATGCAATTTTTTACGTATTTTGATAGTTATATTGGCATTACGAACCACTTTTTTCTGCCTGAATATAATGAAGGACGAACCCATGATTTCACGGATTTTACAGTCAATTTTTTTTAAGAACGCAACAGGGAAAGCGGGGCGTTATGCCAGGAACTCGGGCCGCCTTTTCGAGTTGGCAAAGGATGTGGTAGGGAAGCTGCAGCGGGTTGGTTTTAAGAACAACTTGTCCGATTTCCAGTCAAGTGTTCAGGTGCTGATCCGGATGGTGAGGGCATATGCCTCCGGACAGTACAAGAGCCTTCCGTGGAAAAGTTTGCTGTCTATCGTTGCAGTGTTAATTTATTTTGTTTCTCCGATTGACCTTGTCCCCGATTTTCTGCCTTTTGTGGGGGTTACCGATGATGTTGCGCTGGTAGTTTGGCTGATGAAAACTTTGGGGGATGATATCCGAAAATTCAGCGATTGGGAGAAGCAGGAAAAAACGATTAACATAGGATAAAACAGAACCATTTAGTAGTTTCTGTAGAAAAGAATTTTTATTTTTGTAAACATTATAAAAGAAACAGATATGGAATCAGCAACCGTTTTGGCATTTATGGGATTGGGGGGACAGGAGATATTTTTCGTTGCCTTGTTCGTTTTACTCTTCTTCGGTGCGAAGAAAATTCCTGAGTTGATGCGCGGTTTGGGGCAGGGTATCAATGAATTCAAAAACGCTACCAAAGACGTTAAGGAGAATATTGAAAAAAGCATGGAAGACCCCAAATAACGCTTCCATCATATCCAAGGTATAACCAGAGCCTTTAAGCTAATCCCTTAACGGCTCTGATTATTTATTTACAACCCCACAAATAATTTACATTGAAAGAGTATCTGACGCTGGCCGAAATTCAGGAAGATTTGCGTGAAAAAGGTTTGACGTGCGTCAAGTTAGTGGAGCATTATTTGCAAAAAATAGAGTCTAATGCCCATCTGAATGCTTTTGTCGAGGTATATGCAGACGAAGCAAAAGCGGCAGCCGCTGCCATTGATGCTAAATTAGCTAATGGAACCTCCGGCAGGCTGGCAGGATTAGTGATCGGGATTAAAGATGTGCTTTCCTACAAAGGTCACGGCCTGCAGGCGGCAAGTCAGATACTGGATTCTTATCAGGCGCCTTACACCGCAACTGCGGTACAAAGGTTGATCGACGAAGATGCAATCATCATAGGTCGTCAGAACTGCGATGAGTTTGCGATGGGTTCATCCAACGAAAATTCTTCATTCGGTCCTGTTCTCAATGCGGCTGATAATTCGAAGGTTCCCGGCGGATCTTCGGGCGGTTCGGCGGTGGCGGTTCAGGCAGGTATGTGTCACGCTTCCCTCGGAAGTGATACGGGCGGATCGGTGCGTCAGCCAGCGGCCTTTTGCGGAGTAGTTGGTTTGAAACCCTCCTACGGCAGGATATCCAGATATGGACTGATCGCTTATGCATCCTCTTTTGACTGCATTGGGCCCATTACCAAAAGCGTTGCGGATGCAGCGCTATTACTGGAAATCATGGCAGGCGGCGACGAATTCGACAGCACAGTTTCTACTAAAAAGGTACCGGCTTACTCGGCCTCCCTTGCATGGGAAGGTAAAGCCAGGATTGGATATATTCGCGATACGATTGATAATGAGGCGATTTCTTTGGATATTCGCCGGCAAACTCAGGAAATTTTGAACCGGCTGAGTGCGGAAGGACATGAAGTTGTGCCGGTTGAAATGTCGTTGCTTGACTCTCTTTTACCTACCTACTATATCCTGACAACGGCCGAGGCCAGCTCAAATTTGTCCCGGTTCGATGGGGTGCGGTACGGGCACCGGAGCGCAGATGCGAGCGATCTGGAAAGTATGTATAAAAAAACGCGTACAGAAGCTTTCGGCGCAGAAGTGAGGAGAAGAATTTTGCTGGGTACTTTTGTATTGAGCGCAAATTACTACGACGCATACTATACCAAGGCGCAACGCGTTAGAAGATTGGTGCGGGAAGAAACGAACCGGTTCTTCGATCAGTTCGATTTCTTTATTTCCCCGGTCACGCCCACAACAGCTTTTCCGATTGGTGAGAAAACAGAAGATCCGTTGCAAATGTATCTTGCTGACATTTTTACGGTTCAAGCTAACGTCGTCGGTAACCCGGCCGTGGCCATTCCAAACGGCTTGGATGAGCAGGGAATGCCTATCGGGATTCAAATAATGGCTCCTTATTTTGGTGAAGAAAAAATGCTGGCTTTTGCCGATTACCTGACCAAACTAAATAAGAAGGTTGCCAAAGAATACAGTGTAAGTCAGCAGGTCTGATGTTTTTTAATATTTCCAGCTGAAAGCGGCCTGTATTTACCAATTGTAACAAAAAAATAATCGTGCCAGAATAAGATGCGGTACCCCGAAATTATTCTGCACGTAAATTTTTGTGAGTAATAATAGAATGTGTCAAAGATTATTCTGATTCATCAGGAAGACAGGGACTAGCCATTGAAAACCGTGAATTGATTAACCTTCAAAAAACATTTAATTAATGAGGCTTTCTAAAAAAGTATTGTGGCTCGGAGCCATGTGTGCGGGATTCTGGAACATGCCTGTCAAGGCTGAAATTCCAACGGAGAAATTAACATTCGAGCCAGATACACTTAAGACAGAAGCTAAGGAAGAAGAAGAACTTCTGCCTTACCTGCCAGAAGTAGAGGAAATCGGCCCCACCCCTTCGGTTCCTCAGGAATTACTGAAAAACCGTTTTGCAAAGCTGGAAAAATCGATTCCGCTTACTTATCACAAATCTTCCCATGAATTCGTAGAATATTTTATCTACAAAAAAGCCGAGTTCACTCAAACCATGATGGAGAAAATGCCGCTGTATTTTCCCATGTTTGAGAAAGCACTCGCCAAGCACGGACTTCCTACTGAGCTTAAATATCTTTCCATGATTGAGTCGGGGTTAAATCCGACCGTAATATCTCACGCAAGGGCCGGCGGGCTGTGGCAGTTTATGCCAGCAACCGGGCGCGAATTCGGCCTTCATCAGGACAAATACATTGATGAGCGCTTTGAGCCCGCCAAGGCGACGGAGGCAGCTTGTCTTTACCTTAAACAACTCTACCGGATATTCGGCGACTGGGAACTTGCATTAGCCTCCTATAATACTGGTCCCGGCAATGTGAAGCGCGCCATGCGCCGGTCGAGAGGTACCACTTTCTGGACCATTTATAATGTGTTGCCGAGAGAGACCAGATCTTACGTGCCGCAATATGTAGCCATGAACTATATGATGAATTATGGTCATGATCACGGCATTTTTCCGGAAAATACAGAGTTCCAGATCCCGAGCGATACGATACATGTAAACGGTTATATTGATCTGGTAGCACTCTGCCAGCAGAGCGATATGAATTTTGAGGATCTTAAAAAACTAAATCCCCAGATCACCAAAACTTCGCTGCCACAACAAACGCGTGACTTTGTGCTAAAAGTGCCAAGTGTTCAGTACACCTACTTCACTAGTAACAGGGATTCCATCATGGTCGCATGTAGCGGCAAACTCCCGGAGGGTACACTGCTCGCAAAAGCGGATAGTAACGCAACTGATTCTTTGGGAGTTAATAAGTCTTTCCCTTATGCACTCGTAAGCAATAATAATTACGCAGATGACGAAGAGGAAGACGGCGAGGCCGAGCAGGTTGTGGCTCGCGACAGAACAAAAAAATCTACGCATACGGTACGTCGCGGAGAAACATTGTCGACGATCTCCCGCAAGTATCGCGTGAGCGTTGCAGATTTGAGAAAATGGAACCGCATTCGCAGATCTGCGATCAACAGAGGGCAGCGATTGGTGATCTACAAAACAGTGAAAGAGACAGCCCCGGCAGCGAAAGTCGCAGTTGCTACTTATCGTCCTGAGGAACAGGCTGCGAATCCTGCCCGGCACGCAAAAAAACGCTACCATACAGTTCAGAAAGGAGATACCCTCTGGATCATTTCGCAGCGTTACGGATTGGAAGTCGGTCAGTTGAAAAAGCGCAACAAGATCCGCGGCAACTCCATTAAACCTGGACAAAAACTGATTATTTCGACCTAATATTCAACACCACCCAGTACACATACTATTTTTATGATTGCCTACGTTAACGGAACTGTAGTTTACAAAGATCCAGCATATGCGGTTATTGATGTAAATGGATTGGGCTACGAAGTACGTATATCATTACAAACCTATACCTCTCTTCCCGATTTGGGTGAACGTTGCAAGCTCGTGACGTTTCTGAGTATACGGGAGGATGCGCATTTACTATATGGTTTTTGGGGGAACGATGAAAAAAAGCTTTTTCTGGATCTGATCACAATTTCAGGAATTGGTCCTTCGACGGCTCTTGTAATGCTTTCATCTCTCTCATCATCTGAAATCCGTCAGGGAATCATAGATGAAGATCTGAGATTGATCCAGTCTATCAAAGGAATAGGTTCTAAAACTGCTCAACGCGTAATTCTGGAGTTGAAAGATAAAATACGCAAGGAAGAGCTGGTATCAACAGGTTCGAAATCATCAGGCAATTCTTCCGGAACTTTGAGAAGCGAAGCATTGGCCGCGCTGGTCACTTTGGGAATACCCAAGGCTACAGCCGAGAAAAGTGTCGACGCGATCATCAAGCGGGAGGGGGCTGAAATAACAGTAGAAAACTTAATAAAACTAGCGCTTCGATAATCGGAACCGCAATGATATTTGGTAAAAATCTTTACGCAGGTAAAATCGTCTTGATGGATTTGTTTGTAGGTATAACCTTCTCTAAATAAGTATATTACCTTGTCATCAACGGTTTACTCTCTTTTATTCAAAGTACTCAGTATTTCAGCCGGAGGAGCTTTATTGGCTAACCTGTCGGCTGACCCGGGCGAGCCATATTCACAGCAGACTCAGGAATGGGCTATTCTGGCTGATACAATACCCGAAGACACGAGCAGGAAAGCCCTTGACCGGTCGGGAAGCCAGCTGATCATGCGCTGGAAGGACTTCTATTCCAACCGCATCGCCGAACCACGGCCGCGCTCCCCCTTTTATCTGCGGGATCCCGCCAATATTTCAACGAATATTACACTTGATAGTACCGGGAAAATTGCGGTAACCGAAAAAGTTAAAACGCCCGCAGGTGACCTGAATTTCCGCGCGCCTGAACGCATGGACCTGGATGCATATGACAAGATCCAGGAAGACAGGGCTTTCAAAAGTTTGCTCAGAGAATACGCAGGAAGGCAGGATGGAAACAGCGCCATGGGCGCCCGTGGGCTATTGCCGAAACTTGATATTCCTCCGGCACTTTCCAAGCTGCTCGGCGACGACTTTATCAATTTCAAGCCAACCGGGTTTGTCTCGCTCGACCTGGGATTAATGCACCAGTTTTTGGATAACCCGGCAATCCCCATCCGGCAGAGACGTAACACCCAGTTCATTTTTAACGAACAGATCAGTATCAATTTTGACGCGAGGCTGGGTGATCAGTTAGGTTTTCAGACCAATTTTGACACCAAAGCGAACTTCAACTTTGAGAATGCAATTAAGCTGAACTACAAAAATCCGGAAGAAAGCTTCATACGGAAAATTGAGGCGGGAAACATCAACTGGGCGATCAATAGTCAGCTCATTCCCGGTGTTCAGAATTTGTTCGGTTTAAAAACTGATTTACAGTTCGGCAGGTTAAACGCAACATTTGTAGCCTCGCAGCAGAAATCAAGCAAAGAGCGGATCGTATTGCGCGGAGGAGCCCAAAACCGAGACTTTGAGCTCCGCGCGGATACTTATGACGAAAACCGTAACTTCTTTTTATCCCAGTATTTCAGGAATATATACGAAAGCTCATTACAGAATACACCGACTATTACGTCCGGTGTTACTGTGACCCGCATTGAAGTTTATGTAACTAACCGTACCACAACTACCGAGTCACTGCGGAACGTGGTCGGATTTTCAGATCTTGGAGAACCTGCTCCGTACAAATCTGCAAATCCCAGCTTGCAACCTATCCGCTCTACCTCACCCGCTGACAATGCAGCCAACGGACTGTATGAGACGCTGAAAGACAATGCGGGATTCCGGCAGGTGGATAACACCAACAGTGCTATCACCGCGCTTGGGTTAGAAAAAACGGTTGATTACGAGTTGCTGAGAGGTGCAAAGCGGCTTATTCTAGACCGTGATTACACATTCCATCCACAGCTGGGATATATATCCCTCACCAACGCACTCAGAAATGATGAAGTGCTGGCCGTGTCCTATGAATATACCCTCAACGGGCGCTCCTTCAAAGTGGGTGAACTGACAGAAGATTACCAGGCAAGAAAGGACAATGAAGTAATCGCATTGAAGCTCTTGAAATCATCGACCATCAGAAACAACACAAAGCTTCCAATGTGGGACCTGATGATGAAAAATATTTATTCACTCGGAACCAGTCAAATCGACAAGCAGGGGTTTCAACTGCGGGTTATATATAAAGACGACCAAACCGGTATTGATAATCCAAACCTGCAGGAAAGTAGTATTGCCAATGTGCCGCTGATCCGGCTCTCCGGCCTTGACAGATTGAATCCGGTGAACGACCTTCAGCCGGATGGAAACTTCGACTTCGTGGATGGTATTACCATGGACAGCAAAACAGGGCGGATTATATTCCCCGTACTTGAGCCGTTCGGAAGCAACCTTTCGCGGAAGTTCGGCGCCGGGGAGGAGGCATTCAGGAATAAATATGTATTTAACGAACTGTACCGCACGACAATGATCGATGCGCAGCAGGTTTCGGAGCGTAATAAGTTTTTTATCAAAGGTTCATACCAATCAAGCGGAGGTGCTGAGGTGCAGTTGCCTTTTGGTGTACTGGAAACTTCTGTGACAGTAACGTCAGGCGGTGTACCGCTGTCTGCTGGCTCTGATTATATTGTGGAGGCCCAAATAGGTCGGGTGAGATTGCTCAATAATAGTGTCCTAAATTCCGGTCGCGAAATTGTGATCGAGTACGAGAGGCCGGATATGTTCCAGAATCAGGTCCGATCGCTACTGGGTACCAGACTCGACTACCTGGTCAATCGGGATATGAGCATCGGTCTTACTGCAATCAAGTACCGTGAGCGGCCCGCGGGCTTTTTATCAAGGGTATCAATCGGCAATGAGCCGGTTAACAATACCATGCTTGGTTTCGATATAAAGTTTCGCAAAGACATTCCTTTTTTAACCAAGTTACTGGACGCATTGCCTTTGATCCAAACCAAGGAAATGTCAAGCATTCAGTTCAAGGGTGAATTTGCCAAATTATTGCCAGGTGTCTCGAAAGACGTGAACAACCGATCATTAGTTGATGATTTTGAAGCTGCAAGAACGGTTTACGATTTAGCCCGCCAGCCTCAAAAGTGGCGTTTGGCTGCCGTACCGACCAAGTTCAGGGAAGGGTTGGATGGTAAAACACTTAACTACGGTTACAAAAGGGCAAAAATCTCCGCCTACACAGTCGACAATATATTTGGCGGATCACAAGGACTTGGAGGCGGTTATCAGCCACCAGCCAATATTGACGACACCGACAGGAAAAATTATTATGAAAGACTGTTCCTGCCAACCGATATATTTCCTAAGAGGGCCATCGCCGGGCTGATCACTTATCCTCAGCAGGTCCTGGATATTGCCTATTACCCAAGCGAGCGCGGAATGTATAACTATAATACCGACCTTGCTACTGATGGCCGGCTAAAAAATCCGCGGCAAAATTTCGGAGCGATCAGCAGGGCGATCACTTCCGACAACGATTTTGACAATGCGAACATCGAGAGTATCGAGTTCTGGATGCTGGATCCATTTATCAATGACGAAAATGGCAAGATTCGGGATGGTTTTGGTGATGAAAAACCTAATACAACAGGCGGTAAGCTGGTTTTCAACCTCGGTGATATATCGGAAGATGTAATTCCTGATGAGCGCTACAATTTTGAAAACGGGCTGCCCATTGTTCCCAAGCAGGTTGGCGTCAATGTAGATTCAACGGCGTGGGGCTATGCTACCAAATCTCAGTACCTGATCAATGCATTCAGCAATGAATCCGGTGCGCGCGAGAGGCAGGACGTCGGTTTGGATGGTTTGACAAATCAGGAAGAACAAGCATTTTTCAAACAGTATATTGACCGTCTTCCCGCCAATCTTTCTGCCGAAGCAAGGCAGCGGATTATTGCGGATCCCTCGGGTGACGACTTTAAGTTTTTCCTCGGTGCCGACCTGGACAGCGCGAATGTTAAAGTGCTGGGTCGGTATAAGAATTATTTGGGAATGGAGAACAACTCGCCCGAAAGTCAGGGAAGAACGGCGGATGTAACGCCGGCTTCAACCAACGTTCCCGACGGGGAGGATATGAATGTCGATAATACGATTAATGACAACGAATCTTTTTACGAATATGAAATTGACCTGAAACCTAATCAGCTTGCAGTTGGGAAGGGGTTTGTGGTCGACAAAACTGAAACTGAGGGAGGACAGAACTGGTATTTATTTAGAGTGCCAATCAAAGAGTTTTCCGGAATTGTGGGTAATATGAGCGGCTTCAAGTCCATCCGTTTTATGCGGATGTACCTGACCGATTTCCAGCAGCCCGTAGTATTGCGTTTTGCGCAGCTTCAAATGGTGGGCCAGCAGTACCGGAAGTATACTTCCAACCTGGATGCGCCCGGCCTGCAGGAAGTACCTGAACCTTACGATGCCAAGTTTACCGTTGGAACGGTAAGCATTGAAGAAAACAGTAACCGTTCTGCTGGGGCTGATAAATATCAGTATGCGATCCCTCCGGGCTGGAAACGCGATCAGGACAATACGCAGAGGCCTCCGCTCTTGCTCAACGAACAATCCATGAGCCTTTGTGTGACAGACCTGCGTGATGGAGATTCAAGAGCAGTGTTTAAAAATGTAAATCTCGATCTGCTGTTCCGGAAAAGACTCCGGATGTATGTTCACATGCAAAACGAGCAGAATGAAAGTGGTATGGTAGGTACGTTTATGCGGATCGGTACAGACCTTACCCAGAACTATTATGAGATAGATTTGTCGGGACTGCAGGCTACCCCGCCTTCCGCTTCTCAGCCTGGTGAAATATGGCCCGAAAGCAACGAAATCAATATTGCACTTGCAGACCTGATTGAAGCGAAAGCACAACGTAATCGCCAGCTCGATAAAAACCTGAGCGTGCCGTACACAATCGTGACAGCCGACGGCCGGTACAAAGTGTCTGTCGTGGGAAACCCGGATTTGAGCTCTGTGCGGGTGATGATGATCGGGATGCGCAACCCCAAGTCGGTAGACGAGCGGCCTAAAAGCTTTTGTTTGTGGGTAGATGAAATGCACGTCGAAGGCTTTGACGACCGGGGAGGAGTAGCTGCAATCGCTCAGCTGGATGCTAAATTGGCAGATTTTGCAACGTTAACTGCTTCCGGGCGCGTGGAAACCTTCGGTTTTGGAAGCGTGCAGCAGCGGATCGGCGAACGTTCCCGCAACTTTACACAGGAATATGGATTTTCTTCCAATATCGCTTTGGACAAGCTACTGCCGGCGAACTGGGGATTCAGCATTCCATTGTTTTTGAGCTACGACCGGCGAAATGTAAAGCCCCACTTTAATCCGCTTGACCCGGATACGCCGCTCAATACTTCCCTGGGCAATTTACAGACCGACGAAGAACGGGATGGTTACCGGCGAATGGTTGAAGAAAATGCAGTGAGGCGGGGCATTAACTTTTCAAATGTCAGGAAAATAAAGACTAAGCCGGGCGCGAAGAATCACTTTTATGATTTCGAAAACTTTGCATTTACCTATGCTTTCAGCGATGATCAGCGGCGGAATGTGCTGACCCAGGAATATAATCAGCGGATGTACAAAGGAGGTATTACCTACGTTTACAGCAGCCAGCCGAAAGCAATAGAGCCTTTCAAAAAATGGACAGCTACTAACCGTTGGGCGGAGTTTATCAAGGATTTTAACCTCACACTTCTTCCTAATATGGTCCAGCTTTCGACGGATGTGGACCGGCGTTTTCTTAAAACGCAGTTGCGTAATGCAGACCTGACGATTGACGGGATGCAGCCGCTTTATGAAAAGTACTTCTGGTTTAACAGGCATTATGATTTCGGCTGGAACCTGACCAGAAACGCGACCCTGACTTATCGTTCGTCTGCAAGTTCGATTATCGATGAGCCAATGGGCGATATCAATACCGGAGCCAAGAAAGATTCACTCTGGAGCAATTTCAAAAAACTGGGCAGGATCAAGAATTTTGACCAGAAAATAGACCTCACCTACCGTTTGCCCCTTGATAAAATACCGCTGACAGACTGGATGTCGGCAGATTATAAGCACTCTATTACCTATCAATATCAGGCGAATGCATTGGGCCTGAAAGATACGACCGGCCTTCCTTTTGGAGATATCATCAGAAATAGCCGGGATAGGGGTGTTACCGGAAAGATTGATTTTGTATTGCTCTACAATAAGCTTCGCTATCTCAAGTTCGCCAATACTCCGTCTGCCGGCAGAAAAAATTTCGCAAGGAGTCCGGGTGATATTGAGGATATCGATATGCGGACAACAGATATCCTGAAGAATGTGACGCGTGCGTTGATGACGGTCAGAGGTATTAATGTGAGTTATTCGGTTTTGGAAACCACTTCTTTGCCGGGCTATCTGAGGGCGCCGAAGTATTTTGGGATAGATAATGCAAATGCTCCGGGGCTGCCGTTTGTGTTGGGACAGCAGGACAGGAATTTCCAGAAAAAGGCGGCAGAAAAAGGCTGGATCACCACAAGCCAGCAACAAAACATGCCGTTCCAGCAAACGATTGCCAAGAATTTCTCAGCCAATACGACATTAGAGCCTTTCAAGGATTTCAGGTTGATCATCGAAGCAAGGCTGACCCGGCAGGATGCTTACCAGGAATTCTACCGTCCCGATACCTCCGGTGGATTTGCTTCTCAAAGCCCGCTGCGGAACGGACAGTTCAGTATGTCCTTCATGTCTTTCAGGACTGCATTTGCTAAAATGAGAAGGGATAACTCGTCGCCGGTATTCGATAAATTCAGAGCATACAGGGCCATTATCCGCGACAGACTGAACCAGGAGAATAACAGCGGGGGAGAATACAATGAAACGTCGCAGGACGTGCTGATCTCGTCTTTCTTTGCGGCATACACAGGCAAGGATCCGAATACGGTCCGGACCAATCCGTTCCTCAAGTTCCCGATGCCGAACTGGGATTTCAGCTATAACGGTCTTTCGCAGTTGCCGTCGTTCAAGAGGCTTTTCAGCTCTTTTACATTGAGGCATAAATATCTGTCCAATTACAGTGTCGGTAATTTTACGTCTTCTCTGGATTACGAGGCGCTTTATGTAAACCTGGCCGTAACCGGATATCCGCTATCGTCCCGCCTGAATGATCTGGGGCAATACATTCCGGTATTTGCAATGAGTACCATTACATTATCAGAAAAATTCCAGCCGCTTGTAGGTGTGGAATTCCGGACTCAGAGCCGCATTACAGCCAGAATGGAATATAACCGGGACAGAACGATCGCCCTGAACCTTTCCAATTCGCAGGTTGCGGAACTGTTTAACCAGGATGTGACCGTGAATATTGGTTTTACCAAAAACAATGTGAAACTGCCGTTCAAGATCAACGGGACCAAGAAGACTTTGAAAAACGACATGACCATGCAGCTTGGTCTTACTTTCCGGGATACGCGCTCCATTCAGCGCAAATTCGACGGAGAGAATATCCCTATCGCGGGTAACATCAATTTCCAGCTTCGGCCGACAGTCAATTACATGGTAAATAACAGGTTGAGCGTGCAGTTTTATTTTGACCGCACTTTTAACGACCCGCTTGTTTCGAACTCGTTTTACCGGGCCAGTACCTCGGGTGGCGTACAGTTGAAGTTCAATTTGGCGGAATAAATTTTTGATTTGGAAATTACACCCCACATCATGTAATTTGCGCTTCAAAGTCAATCAAAACTTACCTGTTAATCATGAATTTCCCGTCAGAACTTAAGTACACAGAGGATCACGAATGGATTCTAATAGAAGGCGATACGGCAACAATCGGGATCACGGATCATGCGCAGAATGAATTGGGTGATATTGTGTACGTTGACATTAATACCGTTGGGGATGCACTTGAAAAAGGGGAAGTTTTCGGCTCCGTCGAGGCGGTTAAAACGGTTTCAGATCTGTTCATTCCGGTAGCAGGTACTGTGCTTGAAGTGAACGAGGAACTGGACGGAGAGCCCGAGCTTGTGAATACGGATCCTTATGGTCGTGGCTGGATGGTGAAAATCAGCTTGTCGGGGCCCGCTGATGGGGATGGTTTATTGTCCGCAGAAGATTACCAAAAATTTATAGGCGCCTGATATATTAGGTTTAAGCTCCATTCAGGAGCTTTTTTTTTGAAACCGGATTAGAAATTACACGTCCGGCTACCAGATTACGAATATGAAATTGTTGATCAAATCAGTCCGTATTGTCGATAAGAAATCGCCTGAAAATGGCCAGGTAAGAGATATTTTAATCGAAGACGGGAATATTAAAGAAATAGGAGAAAATCTTTCGGCAAATGACGTCCAGGTTAAAGACCTCAGCGGCCTTTGCGTATCAGCCGGCTGGGTGGATATGCGGGTCGGTTCACGTGATCCGGGTTTCGAGCATAAGGAAGACCTTTATTCGGTAAGCGCTGCTGCGGCCCGCGGAGGATTTACAGAGATCGTACTGCTGCCAAACACGAACCCGGTTGTACACAGCAAGGATACGCTGAACTACATTCGCCAGGCAGCAGCAGGCGGGCTTGTTAAGTTGCACCCTGCAGCGGCTGTGACGAAAAAAGCGGAGGGTGTCGATTTTACAGAAATGATCGATCTGCATCAGGCGGGTGCTATTGCATTTACTGATGGTGAACACGCGGTGCAAAGTGCCGATCTGCTGTTGAAAACCATCCTGTACCTGCGCCCGTTCAATGCATTGCTGATGAACCGACCGGAAGAGGCGCAGCTTTCGCTTTATGGACAAATGCACGAAGGTATCACGAGTACTTTGACAGGCATGAAAGGAATCCCTTCACTTGCCGAAGAAATGATGCTGACCCGCGATATCAAGCTGCTGGAATATGCATTGGAAAAAAACATGTACGAAACGTCCGATCCGGTGTTGCATATTTCGCTGCTATCAACAAAAGTTGGTGTGGAAATTGTGCGCGACGCAAAGAAAAGAGGCCTTCCTCTATCCTGTGATGTGGCAGCGCACCAGCTGGTATTCGAAGATGCGGACCTGATCAATTTTGATACAAACCTGAAAGTGAATCCGCCTTTTCGCTCTGCAGCGGACCGGGACGCGTTGCGGCAGGGACTGACCGACGGTACGATCGACGCTATCGTGTCCGATCACAGCCCGCAGGATGAAGAAAGCAAGAACCTTGAATTTGATCACGCTGATTTTGGTATTACAGGGCTGGAAACGCTCTTTTCACTGGCGATTATGCACAGCGGTTTGCCTTTGGAATCGATTATTGATAAAATCACCAGTACGCCGCGTGCGATATTACGACTGCCCGAGATCAGCATTGCGCAGGGTGCAATAGCCAACCTTACCTTTTTTGATCCGGAAGCAGATTGGACATTTGATAAAAGCTACTCCAAATCAAAGAATACGCCGTTTTTGGGACAGCAGCTGAAAGGAAAAGTGAGAGGGGTTATTAACAACGGAAAACAGGAGTGGTACGCATGAAATCGATTATAGCATATTTTGATAAGCCTCTTTTAAAAATTTCGCTGCTATTCGGGTTGGCCACCGGGATATTGGTTTTTATTTTCTTCATCGGTTTGTATCTGCTGGGCATTATTCCGCTCGGGAACAACAAGGTGATGGATTTTGGAATTCACATTATCATGATCGCGGGCGCCTGCTGGTACTTCAGAAAAAAGGTCGGAAATGGTTTTCTGCACCTTTGGGAGGCATTGACGATTGGCTATGTAGTGAATACGATTGGCGCATTGATCGCAGGCTGGCTGATCTACTTTTTTGTTACGTATATTGACCCCGCTGTTTTTACCGGTTACATTGCGGAAATGAAGGCGCTGATGATGGAAGGAAAAGCTGAGCTCGTCAAAAATATTGGCGAAGCTGAATTTCTGAAAATGTACAACGGGGTAGGAAGTATGCAAACTTCTGAAATCATCATGGATGAGGTTAGTAAAAAGACAGTCATGGGCATTATCCCCATCCTGATCATTTCGCTGATTTTCAGAAAGCAGGATTACGGTGTATTTCATAATAATAAATCATAAATTTATCGACCTACCTGAAAACGATATATCAATGGAAGAACAAACATCTACTGCACGTGTCGCCCTCAAATATGGCATACTTGGTTCTGTTGTGATCATGGTTTATTCCACAATCCTGAATGTTTCCGGATTGTCTCAAAACAAGATCCTTTCTGCGCTTTCCTTCGTTTTCATGATTGCCGCGATTGTAATGGCGATGAAAAATTTCAGGGAGCAGAACAAAGGGTTTATGAGCTACGGGGAAGGCTTGGGGGTAGGCTCGCTGGTATCCGCGATTATGGGCCTTCTGAGCTCCGCGTTTACGATGTTTTATATCCAGTTTATAGACAATACATTGCTTACCCAAAGCATGGATCAGGTGCGGGAGGATATGGAACGCCGTGGAATGGATGATTCACAAATTGATCAGGCCATGGAGTATTCTCAAAAATTTATGTCGCCCGGCGTCGTTTTTGTGATGGGCGTGTTCGGTTACGTGCTCACGGGCTTCATCATCTCGCTGATCATAGCCGCGATCATCCGTCGGGACAAACCTATTTTTGAGTGATTTGTCGAAAGTTGAGTTTTTAAAAATTACACTGTGTTTGCAATCTTCCGGAAAGAAATAGGCAGTTTTTTTAATTCGCTGATCGCCTATATGGTGATGACCGTATTTTTGACTGCAATAGGGCTGATCGTCTGGGTTTTCCCGGAATCCAATATCCTCGACTACGGCTATGCAGATATGGGTTCCTTCTTTCGTTTGGCACCCTACGTACTTATTTTCCTGATCCCGGCGATTACCATGCGCTCGCTCGCGGAAGAAACGCGGACAGGAACCCTCGAATTGCTGCTTACCAAGCCCATCACCAATGTAGATCTGGTACTGGGTAAGTTTCTGGCCAACTGGAGCCTGGTCCTGCTTACACTTCTTCCGACCCTTATTTACTATTACAGCATTTACCAGCTGGGCAATCCGGTGGGAAATATTGATTCTGCGGCTGTTGCGGGATCTTACATTGGCCTGCTTCTTTTCAGCGGCGCGGTGGTTTCTATGGGCTTACTGGCCTCGGCATTGAATGAAAACCAGATCGTCGCCTTTATCCTGGGTGTCTTCCTTGCGTTTATATGGTACATTGGGTTTGGTGCCGTTTCTCAATTGCTCGAAACAGGTATTGTGGCGGAGTTGCTTCTCTGGATTTCGCTGGATGAACAGTACCTTTCACTGGGCAAAGGCCTGGTTGATTCCCGGAACATTATATACCTGCTGAGCCTCACTGCATTTTTCCTCGTTATGACGCTTTTGAAAGTCGAAACGTTAAGGAAATGAGCCTGTTATAAATACGTTCGCGCCTTTTGATCTAAGGAACTGTGTTTAGTCGTATATAGATGAAAACACACTAATATGATCGTCTTTTACATCAAGTCAGACTCTCTTTTATCACAAAGGAATTTACGGAATTCGGGGCACAGGACGCAGGGGACAATAATTTATAACGCCTCCGGTTTGTTCTTGGGAAATTTCGCTAGATTGCCGGTAAGTAATTTACAATTAACTGTTAAGCGACTCTTGGCGACAAGCAAGGTAAAATACTCGGAAGAGGAACTCGTGCTGGCTCTCAAAAGGAATGAGCGCACCGCATTTGAATTCCTGTACGACCATTACTCAGGAGCTTTGTTTAATATCATTTCAAAAACGTTGAGGGACGAGGAGAAAGCCGCGGATGTGTTACAGGAATCCTTTCTGAAAATCTGGAAAAATATCGCTTCATACAATCCGGAAAAGGGAAGGCTATTTACATGGATCATGAATATCGCGCGGAACGGCGCTATTGACGCGGTGAGGGTGGAAGGCAGAAAACCAGTGATGAGTGATATTGACGACATAGCTGTCCGAAACGAAAAGGACGCGTACGAAGATTTACAGACGACGAGTTCGGACATGAAGGCAATCATCGACATGCTGCGTCCGGAACGAAAAATCCTGATTGATATGGCTTATTTTCAGGGTTATACGCATGAGGAAATTTCGGAAGAACTGAGCATTCCGCTGGGTACTGTCAAGTCCCGGATCCGGACCGCATTACAAGAGTTAAAACAATACTTTGCAGTATGAACATCCAAGCATACATAGAGTCCGGCATATTGGAAGAATATGTATTGGGCACTGTCTCTCCTCAGGAAAAACAGGAGGTCGAGTGTATGTCTCATATTTACCCGGAGATCAAGGAAGAGTTGCTGAGAACTGAGAATGCTTTGGAAGAATATGCATTGAAACATCAGACTCCTCCACCGGCTTCATTGAAAGAATCAATTTTCGCAAAGATAAATTTTGATTCCGAAGGTGAAATGAATAATGAAACTCAAGACGGTACAACAACCGGCACTCAGGAAGAAATTAAAGCAAACGATGGCGCGACTCAGGTCGTCAGTTCGGATCAGGGAAAAGTGATCAGTGACGTTTTCGAAAGACCAGAGCCGGAAGTTCGGGAAGTAGCTCCTTTGTGGGCAAAGATCGCGGTTGCCGCCTCGGTACTCCTGGCGATTTTCGCAGGCTGGTCGGCCGTTCAAATGACCGAATACAAAGGGAGCAATGAACAGCTGACTGCTGAGATAGGAAGCATGAAAGATGAAATGGAAGGCATGAAAAACAGTCTTTCATACAGCGAATCGCTGGCTGGAATGTACCGTAACCCGGACTATAAAGTGGTAAAACTGGCCGGCATGCCGAAATCCCCCGAAAGTTCTGTTGCCGCCTTCTGGAACCAGCAGACGAACGAAGTAATGCTCGACGTACAAAACCTCCCGGCACCGCCCGCAGGCAAGCAATACCAGCTCTGGAGCATCGTTAATGGCGAGCCTGCACCGATGGATATGGGCGTGCTGGACAATGCGTTTAGCGGGAAAGTTTTGAAAATGAAAACAACAAAACCAGGCTCAGCCGCATTCGCCATTACGCTGGAAAAAGCAGGAGGTGTACCATCACCGACGATGGAGGAGATGTATGTAATGGGGAAGGTGAGTTGATTGGTGATTTGATGATATAATGGAAGGCCCGGGCTATTTGGTTCGGGTCTTTTTTTATGGTGCTTTGTCAGGTGAAGCAAAGTTTGAGGTAAATCATGTTAAGCTGATCGATAATAAAGGTATAAAGAGGAAAGACATTAGTTTAGCAGAATCCTTAATCGAAGAAAACAAGGAAATCATCATTGCTAAATGGAAAGAATATCATGGAAATTGAGGTAAAAAGAGTTTGGTTCGAGGATGATAACATATTTATCCAAACCATATCTGGTGAAGAGCGCAGTCATCCTTTGAAGTGGTTCCCGAGACTATTAAATGCACCTACCGAAGAAAGGGAAAGCTACGAATTATCTCCTTTCGGAATTCATTGGGAGAAGCTTGATGAAGATTTAAGCTTTGAAGGTTTCTTTTCCTATTCCAAGCAGCAAGCTTAATATTGTCACAAAGCACGCCGGCGACAATCACATCGACTTCGCCTCCCTGCCATTCCAAATCCCGCCGGGCATCGCACGCTAGGCGCCCGGCAACCTGTCAGAGTGGAAAACCTCCTTCCCGCCAAAAACAAAGGCACCACACATAACAAATGGTTGCTATCGCCTGCACCAGGTGGGATGTAGCACTGATCCCAAGAAATGTGCGGGAGGATGAGGGTGACAGGGTTTCAGGGGTTTTCGGCTGGGAAAGGGGTGTGGTTGGAGTGAGGTGTATTGCTAGCCTTGTACCAAAACTAGACTTCTCGCGACTCGCTAATTTCGAGCAGTTCATACTCTGTCTTTTCGTTGCCTGTCTTAAATCTAGTTTTATGTATTCGAAGATGTATTTGGCATTCTTGATTTAAGAAAGTGTGATCATATTCAATGAGTTGGTCCTCATCTAAATCATAGCTTATAAAGCCAGATATCTTGCCTCCATCTTCGGTTTGAATTTCAAATCTTCCAGAATCAAGCAATAGGCCTCGAAAAATAGCATTTATAAACAATTCCTCTTCTTCGGTATCTGCGGCAGAAACACGTTCGAATGCATCATAAACTTGTTCTCGTGACAACGTAACTCCAACTTCTCCACTTTCCATTTTTAAAAATGAATTCTCCTCGGCAATTTCTTTAAGAAATTTTTTCAGATTGTTCAGATTTCGTTTTGGAGTCTTCTCAACAGCCTCTTCGAATACCTCGTCACTAGTTGCAGAGTCATTGATCAACGACATAACACTCTTCATCGCCTTTGAAACATCGATACTGTCAAAGATATCATTCATTTGTAGCTGAGTTAGTTCAACTCCAAAAGAACCAGATGGAAGAGCAGTTAAATAGAGATCTGTGTTGACTGCGTTTCTGGCTTTACCTCTTTTACCAACTTTGCCAAACCTCTCTAGCGCGGCCTGAGTTTTCAGCATTTCTTGAAACGGTGAAAGTGCTTTACTTATAAAAAGCGATTTGATTCCACGAGAGCCAACAACAGCGTTACCACTGAATAGTAACTCAATAGATGGTTCAAAGGATTCTTGTGGAAGGGTGTCTAACTCTTCTTTGAGCGTATTTAGCCGCTCATTTAAACCAACTGACATTATCGGATGATCACCGACAAGTTCTAATAGTGACTCTGTATCAGCGATTTGAGCTTTTAGGTTTTGTGTTTGTCGGTAGATGCTCATATCACAAACTATTTAAATAATCTAACGCGGTACGATCGTCATTTGGTGTATTTAGAGGAATTCGTAACATTCCTTTCCATACTCCAAGTCTAGAATGTGTAAATAGTTGAATCCAATAACGTGTTTGTTCGACTGTTACTTCTGGCCGAAAAGCATAATCAACTGCATAATGATCTAACAAATAATTAGCCTTCGCCAGCTGGGAGCTTCCAAATTCGGGGAAGGAGGTTAAAATAGTTTGCTGATCTGCTATTGAAATCCCACCAAAAAAGGTTACTACATCCAAATCTCTGGGCGGCCGTCTTTCAATTGTTTCAATGTCTGTCAAAAAGCTTCCGTCAAGCCATTGAAATCCAAAGATTACTCTGTGATTAGTCAACTGTTCTCTGAAACTTAGGAAGTTTTTCAGGATTCTTACTCGGGTAGCTGAATGTGAGAACTTTTGGCAGAGCTCAATACTTGTACAAGGGTACGGTGATAGATGATTTCTGTTTACTGGGTCACCAAGGTGTGGAGGAAGTACATAGTTGTGGTCAAAATCAGGAATAGGCATTGGTTATGTATATAGAGGATGGTAAAATACATAAGCAAACAAAAAACTTTCCATCAACAAAGGTTTCAACCAGATACTTATTAAGCGGTAGCAACACTTAGAAGATGTTGCTGGCCCCAAGTTCTATTTTTTATGTAATTACAAGATGCAAGATCGTGTCTTAATCAAATAGTAAATACGTTTTTACTCATAGTTTGCGTCCCAATATTTTTACTTGAAGCGCACGATTCACTTTTCCCAAGGTTTAATTTTAACAATTTCGCTCCCTCTCATCACAACTAGTGGAGTGCCTTTTTGCTTCTTGAACTCAACAACTTTCTCATGAGTTCTTTTTATTCCCAATAAAATTTTTTCTTGCAATGCTAGCTCTTTTTCAAATACGCTCATAAAAATTGCGAAGCTGATTAAATTTGTCTTTTTGAAATACATTTAAACTATAATCTCTTGATCTTTTTGCGATTAATTCTTCGTCTTCAAAGGAATTGTCAATTATGAAAGCAAGATCAACTATTGGTAAGTAGATATCAAATAAATTCTTGATTCCTTTTACATACCGCCTTTCAATCACATCAGGCTCAATATTGTGCCCACCTTCTGAAACTCTCATGCGGACACGCTCTTTCGCTAATTCAACATCATTGAGCCAGTAAAAAATCAACGTTACTATAAAGCCTTTTTTCTTCGCCTCTTCAATTTTGGGCTTATAGCTTCGTGTAGATAATGTCGTCTCAAATGCAAAACTGTCATTTCCGTTCAGTAGTTCATTAACCCTGCCTAACATAATTCGCCCGGCTTCTAGTTCAACTTTTTCTGGTTGAAATGGAGACACTCCCTTGGCAATTTCATCCGCATTTACGAATTCTTTGCAGTCTAAAATCTCTGGTAGTATAGCAAACGAGGCGGCTGTTTTTCCAGCACCGTTACAACCCGCAATGATATATAGATTCTTTTCTAGCATTGTATTGAAGAATGCACGGTTATCGCGACAAGTTTATTTCCCCCCAATCAACCGCTCCAACCTCCCCATCATCTCGTCCTTCTCCTTCAACATCCGTTCATAAAGCTCCATTTTCTCATCGTGTAATCTTCTTATTTCGGCGATTGAATTGACGGTGAAAGTTGAATGCGGATTTCCAAGATATGCCTGATCGTGGAATGTATTGGAGATAATGTTAATGGCTTGATCCTCATCAAAATTCCGAATTGCCTCAGCTGGTATTTTAAGTATCGCCGAAACCTGCTCCAAAATGTCGGAATCGATCTTTTCTTTTTGTTCGAGGAGCGAGATCTTTTGCTGGTTCCATTCTTCGCCGAGCTCGAAGGCGAGGAAATCTTGTTTGATTCCGAGCATTTCCCGGAAGCGTTTCAAATTGCGGCCCTCATGGATCTTCGGGTTGGAGGTAGTGGGTGTCATGCGGAAATGGGTTTCGTTGAAAAGGCAATTTATATAAATCCATCGTTAAATTTTTGGGTAATTTACTTGCATTGGATGTAAGATACCCGCCGGGCAAGTTGGGTACCTTTCACCGGAAGCCGTGCTTTGTGGCGCGGGAGTGAGAAGCTCCGGCCGCCCAGCCGCCATCATGGGCGACAAATTATTTCACACATTAAAAACCCGAAAAAATGAACACAAAAACACACATGACCGATCCCTCGGACGCGGTATTACTGGCGTACGGACAAATGGTGCGTGATTTATTGAGCAGTAGCACCGCGGAGCGCTGGAATGAGCAACTCTGGGCGATGTTTGACGGATACATTCTCGGCTTGCAAGAGTTGGGCCACGCACCGGAATTGCATCACACTTACTTTTCCTTCAAAGAGTTGCTGGAATTTTTTGAGCATGTGGAGGAGATCAGGGTGGGGGATTCGTCGTCAGGTAAAAAGTAAAAATTTTGAACAAAAATGATTATATAGCATTCGGAATCAATGTGTTTGACCTTTTTCTGTAAATGTGTATGAGCAAGTTTTCTACGATTTTGGTGGCGGCTGTCATTTTCCTTTCTTTTTCTGCAAAAGCGCAGAAAGCCCCGGCTTGGGAGTTGGGTGTCCAGGGCGAATATGGGCGCGATTGGTATCATAAAAGTTACGCGCCTGAAATCAATTACGAGGGTTTGATCACGGATTTTTCTTCCAGCCGCTCGTGGGGCGCGGGTTTCTATTTTGAAAGGTCGTTGAATACGCGCTGGTCTGTACTGGGGCAGGCGGGTTATGCGCAAAAGAAAATTCACCCGCAGCTTTTTCATTATCCCAGCCAAACCACATCGCATTATTATATCCGGGAACTGCATCACAGGATTGCAGCGGATGCGGGCATGCGGCTTTATTTGAATCCGGAATCACGCTTGAAGGTTTTTGTGGACGGCAAACTGGGCGGGAATTTCTTCCTCTCAATCGTGCAGCGCAAAGCCGGCTATGGTGAGATAGCGGATATAGCGGTCAAAAATGTTTTTGGCTTTCAGCGCGTCGCTCCGGTTGCATCAGCCTCGGCCGGTCTCAAATGGTCGCGACTAACCATTTCGGCGGAGTATAGAGACGATTTGATGGTTTCAAAACGGAGCGATAAGATGAGCGGCGTTTCAGGTAGGGGTTTGTTTGGGAAAGTTGGGGTGGCGTTGTTTCGGGGGAAGAGGTAAGTAGGATCGATATTGAGCTCCCTATGCTGGGAAAGGGCGGACAAGCAGTTGAATTTGTTTTAAACAAAAAGCGAGCAACATCACTGCGCCAGTCCTGGCATCAAGATGTTCGCTCGCTTTTTTCCGTCAGCTAAAGCAGACGGTTATTGAATCAATTTCCGTCGGCTTCAGCCAACGGGCACAGGGCATCGGCATCGCCCAGATGCCTATTTCTTCGCCTTCTTCAGCGCCTCTGTCGTCAACCAATATTTCGCAATCATATTCGGAACCTCCCACTCAGGCAATTTGCCCGCTTTGAGAAATCCCATATAAGCATTCGCTACCTGCGCGAAGTGCGATTCGTGACCAGTATCGTATTTCGCAGGAATCGTAATCTCCCAACCCGCCGCAATCTTCTTCAATTCCACACCCGGATATTTATCTGAAACAGCCTTGAACGCCGCCGCAACGCCATCTTCGTAAGCTTTCGACTTATCGGTATTTTCAATAAACAAAACAGGCTTGTATTTCTGGTCTTTACCCTGGCGCACGATCAGGTTTGCTTTCGAGCCTTTCATAATCGAGTAATGCGTGTCGCCGGTACCTTCCGGGGCCTGGAAGTTCCACAGAACGGATACTTTCGCGTGCACACCTTTCAGCTTGTAAGTCATCTCGCCATTTGAATACACATTCAAAACAGTATCCTTCACATCCTTTTTCAGGAAATCAGGAAAAGTTTCGCTTTTGGTGACGAGCTTGAATTGCGAGGGTGTCAGTTGCGTAGCAGTGCGTTTTGCATTCAGCAGCTCAATGTCTTTTTTGTAATCCAGAGACACATCAGGAAACGCACTCCATTGAACCAGGTCGACCAAGTGCGTAGTAACGTCCACCATTCCTTCGCCTTGCTGGGCCACATCAAAAAACCAGGTCGGGCGCACGAGTGGCTCGCCGGAAATGTATTTGAAATAATGGTGCACACTTTCCTTCACCACCGCCGGATTTTCAGGAGTACCTTTTTGCAGCTCTCCGAAAATCGCCGGAATGGAAGCCAACTCGCGCTGCAAAGTATTGGTGATCTCATAACGCTCGGTCATGATATCGTACAGCAACACTTTGTTCTTCTCCGCACTGGCGAATGCTTCTTTCAACTTATCAAAACCTGCCGCATCAATCGCCATTGGTTTGTCGGCCAATACGTTAAGGCTTGCGTCGACGGATTTTTTAATGTAATCGGTCTTTTTCTGATTATTACCAGCCAGAACCACCACATTTCCCTTTTTCTCGGCCAGCATTTTGTCCATGAAATCTGCGCCGGTGTATACTTCTTCTTTCCAATGCGTCGGATTTTCGGGAGCAGCGTTGTATTTCTCCACTTTGTCAAGATAAGCTTTCACGTCCGGACCTTCGGTTGCATAGACATAAGCCACCGAATCGACATCGTCATACATTGATTTCTGTACCAAAGCCGCGTGGAAATGACCCGGCTCGACTACGATCAGACTCAGCGGTTTTTTCGTCGCCTCGTCACTTGCTTCCTCTTTCTTCGAATTACAGCTCTGATTAAATACCATTGCGCTCAATAAAGCGATTGTCAAGAGTTCTTTTTTCATTTGAATGGATTGAGGTAATAATTGCAAGATAGTTTCAAAACGAAACTACGCCTGACTGTACGACGAAATTTCTTTCAGTTTCCCTGAACTGTCCTTATCAATATACAAAATCGCGTTCGGGTGCTTACGGAGAATCGTCGCCGGATAAGCTTCTTGAATCTCCGACTCTACCGTATGGTAAATTGCCTGCGCCTTCTTCTCGCCGGGCACCATTGCGAATGCGTAAGTCGATTTCAATAGTGTCGGAATCGTAAGCGTCAATGCAGTTTCCGGCACTTCGTCGAATGTATCGAAGCATTCATCATTCACCTGCTGCTGGCGGCAGGCTTCGTCGAGCTCCACTTGTTTTACAACCAGAGGATCGTCAAAAAATGCCACATGAGGGTCGTTGAATGCCAAATGCCCGTTTTCGCCGATGCCCATGCAAACGATATCGATCGGGTATTTTTCCAAAAGCGCAGCATAACGTTCACACTCCGCATTCAGATCGGAAGCATTCCCGTCGAGATACGAAACAGAACGCGGGTTCACGTGATCGAATAAACGCACTTTCAGGAAATACCCGAAATTCTGCGGCGCGTCGGCAGCGATGCCCACATATTCGTCCATGTGAAATGCATTGACCTTATCCCATCGTATGCCGGTTTCGGTTCTCAATGCAGTCAGAAATTCATTTTGCGAAGGCGCGGAAGCGAAGATGATATTTACAAATTCTTTGATATCCTGCAATTCACGGATCTTGTCGGCCACCGCTTTCGCCGCGGTTTCACCCATTTCCTGCCGTGTTTCAAAGATTTTAACTTCCAGATTGTCAACTTTCATTCTCGATCAGTAAGGTTTTTGGTAAATGGTTTTTCCGGCGACGATCGTACGCTGGATATTTATATTTTGGTCAAAAATCACAATGTCGGCATCCTTGCCAGCAGCGAGCGTGCCTTTTCTATGATCTACGCCCATAATTCGCGCCGGGGTAGTCGAACCCATTCTTACTGCATCAAGCAGCGAAACGTCCGCGATTTGTACCATCGTGCGAACCAGGCGATCAAACGTGGAAACGCTTCCGGCAAAAGAGGTACGGTCGGGCAGCTTGGCTACGCCGTCTTCAATGATCACTTTCAAGCCGTTTTTCAGTGAGCCGAGTGTGCTTTCTCCTTCCGGCATTCCGGCGCCACGCATGGCGTCGGTGATCAATGCGGTACGGTCGGCTCCTTTTATTTTATATATCAACTTCAAAAGCGGCGCGGGCAAATGCACGCCGTCGGCGATGATCTCCACATCCATATCCAGCAAAAAAGCGCTTTCAATGGTTCCCGCATAACGAAATGCATTTCGCCTCGTCACGCCAGACATTGCTGAATAGAGGTGCGTCGCCAGCGTGTAGCCATTTTCATAAGCATCCAGCACATCTTCATAAATCGCATCCGTATGCGCCACTGCCGCCAGAATGCCTTTTTGTTTTAATCTTCTACCAAAATCAATAGCCCCCGGCAACTCCGGTGCCGCGCTCCACCGCGTGATTGACGATGAATAGGCGAGTACTTCTTCATATTCCGCGGGATCAGGATTTCGAATGTACCGGGGATCCTGCGCGCCCCGCTGGCTCAATGCAAAATAAGGTCCCTCCAAATGCATTCCGAGGAATTGCGCGCCTTTGGTATTGATTGCATTTGCTTTTTCATACAAATCCAGTGTTTCCAATAAATCCTCTTTCTCACTCGTCAAAGTGGTCGGTACCATGGCGGTTGTACCATATTGCGCATGCGTTTCAGCAATGCCCAGAAACGCCGCTACGCTCCCGTCCATAAAATCATGTCCTCCTCCGCCATGAATGTGTAAGTCAATAAAACCAGGAGCCACATAATGTCCGCCCGCATCAATGATTTCAGCACCCGGCACATCAACATCTCCCTGATGAATTCCAGCAATTTTTCCATCCTCAATTACCAGCGTACCATTTTTGATATAGCGGTAAGGGGTGATTAGTGTGCAGTTAGTAATGACAGTGCGCATGATTTGTTGTTTGCTTTTAGCAGTTAGCAGTTAGCAGTTAGCAGTTAGCAGTTAGTTGTTAGCTATTTATTTATAGAATTCTGTTTGTTCTAATAGTATATTATTGTCTTTGCTTCTTGCCCTCTAAAAGCTAAAAGCTAAAAGCTAAAAGCTAAAAGCTAAAAGCTAAAAGCTAAAAGCTAAAAGCTAAAAGCTAAAAGCTAAAAGCTAAAAGCTAAAAGCTAAACCCCCACCTCCTCAACTTGTGCCCCCAAATTGCATAATACACCAGATACAAATAACAAGGCAACAGCACCCAATAAGCCTGACGCACATCCAGCTGATCCGCAAAATACCCGTAGAAAAGTGGCATGATCGCATTTCCGCAAAGCCCCATGATCATGATGGAAGCGCCCAACTTGGTAAATCTTCCCAGATCATCCAGTGCCAACGGCCATATTCCGGCCCAGACCAGGGAATTGGCCAGACCAAGCAACACCACAAACCAAATTGAAAGATCCGCGCTATGTCCCAGGAAATCGACCTGGCCTTTTGCAAAAATGATCAGTAATGTAAATGCGGTTCCCAGCAATGTGCACACACGCAATGCATTGACCTGACTAATGAATTTCGGTATCAATGCAATACCGATCAAATAGCCGCAAATCGTACAGAACAAAGTGTAGGAAGGAAAAACTTTAGCCTCGAGCAGATCGATCCCCATTGAATTGGCATAACCTATTATGGTATCGATCGCAATCACCTGCGTGCCCACGTGCAGAAAGATAGCCAGTGCGCCGAGGATTAAATGCGGGAACTGGAAAATGCTGTTTTTACCCGCGTTAACAGAAGCCAGCTCGTCACTCTCGTGCTCCGTGTCTATTTCAGGAAGGGGCGATTTGAATACCAGAAATCCAAGCACAAACAGGAAAGTGCCCAAAGCAATGTAGGGATTGATTACGCGGCGGATCAGCTCGTCAAGCGCCGCGCCGCGCTGGGTATCGTCCATGGTGCTGAGCTGGGCAAAGAGGTCAGTGTCAGTTGGTTTTAAAATTACTGCTGCAAAAACGATCGGCGACAAAATGCCCGCTGCCTTGTTGCAGATCCCCATCATACTGATCCGCTGGGCCGCTCTTTCTTTTGCGCCCAAAATGGTGATGTAAGGATTAGCAGCAGTTTGCAAAATCGCCAATCCGATCCCGATGGTGAACAGACCGAGGAGAAATATCTCGTAAGTGCGCGTCATCGCTGCCGGTACGAAAATGAATGCCCCCGCCGCCATCGCCCAGAAACCAAACATCATACCTTTCTTGAAACCCACCTTTTTTAATAAAAAGGAAGAAGGTACCGACATGACGAAATAGGCGATGTAAAACGCGAATGCGACGAGATAAGCCTGAAAACTGGTCAGCTCACAGGCGATTTTAAAATAGGGGATCAATATCGAATTGACCCAGGAAATAAAACCGAAAATGAAAAACATCACCCCGATCAGAAAGATCGAAATGTTGGTTTCGTTTCGGCTAAGGGTCTCAACTTTGACGGCGATTGTTGCTTCTTTCATTGAGTTACTGCTTTCATTAATGTAAAGAGTTTAGGATCTGTGGCGTTGGTGCAAATAGCGCTTGCAATCAATTGCCCCGGACTTTAGTCAGTTAGTGCTAATAGCGCCTGCATCAATTGCCCCGGACTTTAGTCAGTTAGTGCAAATAGCGCTTGCAATCAATTGCCCCGGGCTTCAGCCCGGGGACCAAAAAGAAAATTAAACCGTAGGTTCCCAGCCCTTTTGATATTCCCTCTTCCAGAACTTCTCAGCTGCTTTATTCCCTTTAATATGTCCGTTTGTGGGATCAATGTTCAATGTGTCTCCCGACCGTATTGCAATATTCCCAAGCTGAGCGAGTAATGTACTTTGGTGTCCGCCCACGATTTCTGCGTTCAGCGCGGTGCCTTTTTTAATCCCATCGAAGAAGTTCTGAATGTGGAGCGCGTCGAGTCCCTGTGATGGGTTCATCTTATTGAGGGGGTCGATCACAAAGTCGTTTTTAGCTTCTTTTACCAGCTTGTTTTTCAAATCAAATATCTGGTAAGTATTGCCTTCGCCTATTTGCAGGGAACCATTGTCGCCATAAAACACAACCCCGACGCTGGCGCCTTCGATCGTGCGGCCATTGCAGCTCCTGCCTTCCCACGTCATCGCGGTATTGTTGGCAAATTCGAGGTTGATAACTTGTGTATCCGGCGTTTCCCAATCGTCTTTGTAACGGTAACGCCCGCCCGAGGAAGTTACTCTGGTCGGATAATCGACCTGCAAACCCCACCGCATCAAATCCAGCATGTGAGTACCGTTGTTGAGTGCCTCGCCCGTGCCCCAATTCCAAAACCAATGCCAGTTGTAATGCACCACATTGTCTTTATAAGCCTTACGCGGCGCCGGCCCCTGCCATAATTCGTAATCAAGCCATGAAGGGACAGCTACTTCTTTACCAATACCGATCGACGCGCGGTTGTTGGTATACCAGCCTTTTGCAAAGTAAACCCGACCGATTACACCCTCATGCACCGCCTTGATCGCGCCAGCCACATTCGGCCAGGAGCGTCGCTGGTTGCCCATTTGGATGACATTCTTGTATTTTTTCGCAGCCGCGATCAACAGCTCGCCTTCATGCGGATTGTGGCTGCATGGTTTTTCGAGGTAAACGTGCTTGCCTGCTTTGGAAGCCAATATTGCCGCAGGTGCGTGCCAGTGATCCGGAGCCGCTACCACCAGCGCGTCCATATCCTTATTTTCCAGCGCCTTTCTGAAATCAGGCACATTCGCTGGTTTGTATTTGGCGATTTCATTAACTGTACTGATCGCCTTTTCGGCAGCGCGGGAGTCTACATCCGAAATGGAAACGACTTCGCAATTGGGCTGCAATGCGTAATTGGAAGATAACGCAAGTCCCCGGCTGTTCACGCCCATCATACCTACGCGCACTTTCTCATTTGCGCCAATGATCTTCGCGTAGCTTTTTGGAGTAAAACCGGGTAAAACGCCGCCAAATGCCAGCATCGCGCTTCCCGCAAGTGATTTTTTAATGAAATCACGTCTGTTATTTTCATCGCCCGACACCGCCGGAATGTTCTCGTTTTGATTATCTTTTGAATTGCTTGACATGGGTTTCAGGTTTAATATTTTTGGTTAAATAAAGCGTTGAAATAGAAATAATACTGGTATTCTGCTCACTGCGAACTTGATTATGTAAATGGATTCGGAATCTTCACCAGATCCTCGATCAGTTTCCCTTCATGCTCAAATCGGGCGAGTGTGAATACATCGCCATTTGCGCCTACTGCAATGGAATTCACGTAAGTCGGTCTTCCTCCATCTTCATAAAACACAGGCCCGTGATCCGTGTAGGTTTGCGAAGGGATATGGAAAGTGATCAAATGCAAATTTTCCAAACCCTTTGCTGCTCCCTTCGCAATCTGCTTCTCACCTTTCAGCCTTTTTCCATCCACATAAACAGGCCCGCCGGTGAGATAATAAATTGTTTCCTGGTCAGGACCGAGTTGAAAACCGAGGTACCCGTAGCTAAACTGATCAAACATCCCGCTTTTCTTCGAGGGACTTGAAGTAATGCGCTCCACAATCTCAATAGTCTCTTTGCGGGGATCAAAGCGAAAGAGATAACCCGAGTTACCGTGTACGCCATACGCTACTTTTTCTTCCGGGTGCCAGAATATCTTCCGCCAGTTGTACGACATACTGCCGGGGCGGGTAGGGTCATATTTGCCAAAGTAATCGAGCCGCAAATCCACATTCTGCAACTTTTGGACAGCGCCTACTTCTGGATTATATGTGAAAATATCACCCTCAGCCACCGAGAAATACACATCGCCAAGCTCCGCATCTACAAAGAGCGACCGGCAAAGCGACCGGAAATCGTCGCCAGGCGTACCGGCTTCACCGTCACCCGAAATCGGTCCCAGGTTTTTCAGCTGATTTTGATCCAGATCATAATGAATGAAATTGCCATGCGGCCAGGTAATCCCGTACAAATGTCCACGCTCGCGGTCCATTGTCATCGAAACCATTCCTTCCCCATTCGGTACAATCGCCAGATCTTCAAATGCGCCGGTTTTCAGGTCATAAGAAAGGAAATGCCCGCCAGGATACAGGCCGTAACCTGCTGGTGGCGTTTCGGGCAGCCGGTCCATTCCGTCAATCAATTGATAAAAACCGACATGCGTAGAAAAGTACAGCTTCTCATTTCGTTCGTAAAAACGCACGTGACTTTTACCTTGCGGGATTGCTTTTGATTCTTTTTCACCACATACTTCGGTCAAATCAGCGATAAACGTGACCTGGTCTGTCCGCGGATCGTACGCAAACATCTGGCCGCCGATTTCGTGGTTATCCGAAGAAAGTACATAGTAGATTTTCCCGTCGCTTGCGGCGGAAATTGCATTATAAGTGTCATGTGCCCGCTCGAAGCCGGAATAATAACGTTTCGCAGTTAAAAAACCTTTGTCGGCCGGTGCCTCGAAAAACAGTTGTGGGTTAGAATAAGTCACTATTTCGTCAGTTTTTGATCACACGGGATTCCGGTTTGGTCACACCTGCCTGTTTGGCGAGGTTTACCATTCCGTTTAAAATCTGAATTTCAACATCGGAAGCCCAGGTTGCGGGCAAACCGTACACAATTGCCGCCGCCTCGCCTTCGTAGCCGCCTTCGCGAAGGATCGTCGCGCTTGGAATATAGGTCATCACATCATTTGAATAGCCCATAACGAAGGTTTCCTGCCCGAATATCTTTTTAAGATTGATCGCATAATCCACTACCAGTTCGCCGCCGAGCGTCATAATCGCCTGGTTGCCCAGTTTCCATACTTGTAGCGGAAAAGGGTAGGAGGTAGTAAAAGGCTCGTTTTTCTCGATTTTTTCAAGCATTCTTTGTGCCCATCTTTGCTGGTAACCCGTTGTGTTTTTAGCTAATGCAGCGAATTGTTCCCTGGTTGGAGCGGTAGTAAGACCGAGTTCAACTTCTGTATAAGCAGTTGCCAGTTTTGGTTCCAAAGTCTTCATATCTTCACTCAAAACACGCTCTACGGCTGCCGCCAGCGTTTTTCCATATTGAATTGCGAGTGGGGCCGTGTGACGGGGCAGTGGATTCTGGTCCGCGCCGGCGCCCTGGAAAAACAAGGCGGTAGTGCCGGGATAAAGCTTTTCAAGTTCGATCTGCGCATAACCGGGATAGTCCCCCGACCATTTGTATAAATCCAGAACAGTAGGGTGACAAGCATATCCGAACGCAATCGCCAGCATTTTACCTTTCGTGTCAGATACTTTCAGCACGGGTACGGCCGCATCGCCCGGGCCTGTGATTTCGGTGAGTCTATCGAGTGTTGCAGCATTGTTATTCCTCCGGTTGACCTGAAACCGCGCGACGCCATTTTGCGATTGCAAAGCAGCAGGCTGCAGCGCTTTCAATGCATTGCCGGCTAAAGTCACGATCTGGTTGACCAGTTCCGAGGAATATGCGTCTATTTTCTTCTGATCGCCCGCCTGTAACGGATAGATATCCGATAGTGCATTGCCTAAAACCGGCCCCGAATGCGTATGCGAGCTGTTGAGGATAATCTGCGCTTTGGATAGTTTATATTTTGCCAAAAGCTGGTTCCTGATCTCGTCAGACATACTTTTCGGGAAACCGAGCAGATCGGTTGTGATCAGTATTGCCTGCTTTCCTTCCGCGTCTTCCAGCGCCAAAGCTTTCGCCCACAGATCGTGCAGTTTGCCATCGGAAGCGTGGGTGCGCGAAGCAAATCCCGCCATCCAGAGCGACCCCTCCGGCGTGATCGCCACTTTGGCCACGCCTGCTTTCCAACCTTTGCTTTGAGCAAAAACCAGCGAATGCAGCAAAACCATCGAAATCAATAAAAGTGCCCTCATTTTTTGCTGGCGGTTTTGATCTGATCGGCGTGGGCGTACACTTTCGCGATTGCCGTTGCAATGGACTTCATATCGTCTTTTGTTCCCAGCAGCATATTCTGGGTAAACCACACAGCCTCTTCGTTACAGACCTTATCGTTAACCGGACATTTATTCCGCTCGTTGTATTGGTTGATATCAAGCATTTCCTTCGGATACATTTTCTTATAGTTTTTGGACTCAAATGTATCTTTCAGGTAAGGCTGCGTATTCAGCGTTGCGTAGCCGCTCGAGCAGGGAACACCTTCGGATTGCAGGGCTTTCAGGAACAGGTCGCGGCTCAGGTTTTTAAAACCTTCTTTGTGAAACCGGAATGGGAAGAGGTGGAATGCGCCTTTCGTTACATTGTCGTACAGTTTGTAAGGTACAATGCCGGGGATGTCTTTGATCTGCGATTTCAGATATTCCGCATTCTCGTGGCGGATCGTGGTTTGTGCATCAAGTCGCTTCAGTTGCGCCAGACCTATTGCGGCCTGGTATTCCGTAAAACGCAGTTTGGTACCCTGCATCATGCTTCCTGTACCCACCGACCCTACGGCTGTTCCATAGGGATTTCCAAAATTGGTATAGGAGAAACATCGGTCCATAAACTGGTCGTTGTTGCTTACGACCGCGCCGCCTTCGCCAATAGGAAGGTTCTTTGAATTTTGAAAACTAAAACAACCCGCGTCGCCGATCGTGCCTACTTTTTGTTTTTTATATTCAGCCAAATGCGCCTGGCAGGCATCTTCGATCACCAGTAGCTTATGTTTTTTGGCAATCGCCATAATCCTGTCCATATCAGCGGGTAAACCAAGGATATGGACGGCTATAATCGCTTTCGTCCGCGGGGTGATTTTCGCTTCGATTTTAGCAGGGTCGATTTGAAACGTTTCCGGGTCAATATCCACAAAAACGGGCATTGCGCCATTTGTCATAACTGCTGAAACGGTGGCAATAAACGTATATGGCGATACAAGTACTTCGTCTCCACCTTTGATATCCATTTGATTGATCGCAGTTACCAGTGCATTGGTGCCGTTTACGACAGCCAGTGCTCTTTTAACCCCGAGCGCTGCGGCCCATTCTTTCTCAAACTGGGTCACCATATTGGCCCGAGACCAAACGCCGCTTCTTAATACTTCCAAAACCTGCTTTTCATCCGTTTCCGGGTTCCACTGCGGCCACGTAGGCCACTTTGAGGCGCTCCATGCCGAGGGGCCGCCGAGTATCGCCGGTTTTTGTGCCGCGCTGCTATGAATGGAAAATGCGCTGGAAGCACCGGCAGAGGCCAGTACTAGGCCTGCTCCGGCCAAAGAATTCTGTTTGATAAAGCTTCTTCTTGAAAGCTTGTTCAGAAATTGTTTCATGAAATTTCCGGGTTTGGGTGACGGAACTTAGGCTTATTTTTTGCGGGCCTTCGCCAGCACAGTTTCAAGCAGTACATTTTTGCCGCCTTGCCTTTTACTTTCGTCGGCAGCTTCCATAAACGCAAATATCTCGATCGTCTCTTCGGGAGTTACCGGTACTTCGCCGGTTTGGAAATATTTGATAATGTCCTTTAAAAGAGGCTCGTAACCACCATAGGGGCCCAGTACTTTGTTTCCATCCTGGGTGAAAACAGTTCCGCCGTAATCGTGCTTGCCGGTCCGTGTGCCGCGGAATGTGCCCGTGCGTCCGTCTTCCCAGATTCCCACCACAATATCGGTATCCGGTGTGTGTACGCGGGTGACACTTTTGCAGCCTTTTCCCATTACCGTGTACAAAGTCTCCACACCGTGCACGCCGTACCAGTAAAAATCGGGATGCGTTTTCTCAAAAACGGCCGGGCTGAATGTATCCGCCCCCAATACTTTTGCTTTATCAATTGCTTCAATGCCTTTGATGTAGCGCAGTGAAGAGGCTGAGAAAATGGGGACTTTGTACTTTTTCGAAGCCTCGTAAATAGCCAGCGTATCGCTCAGAGAAGCGGCGACAGGCTTATCAATAAACATTTTTTTTCCTGATTTAAAAACTTCGAGCGCCTGTGGCAAATGCAGCCTGCCATCGTTGGTTTCCAGCAGGATCACATCCGTTTTACTCAGCAGATCTTTGATAGAGTCCACGATCTCCACGCCCAGCTTCTTCACTTCTTCAATGTAACCCGGAATGCGTTTTGCGCTGGATTCAATGTCTTTACTGCCGTAAGGATAAGCAGCCGTCACTTTGTAACCTTCAAAAACGGGGTCCGGCTGCGCAGCATTCAGGACTTTTGTAAAGGCAATACTATGAGAAGTGTCCAGACCGATTATGCCGACGCGCTTGCCTTCTGCCGGTTTTGCCGACAGCGGTTGAAAATTGAGCAAACCCAGCCCGGCGCCGGCAGCTGCTGATTGTAGAATAAATGTTCTTCTGTTAAGCGAATGCATAGAATGTCTGGGAAAAAGTGTTTAGGAATAGCTTTTGCTTAAATGCTTCGGGTACGTACCCGTAAATATACTAACATATTTGAATTTGCAAAAAATCAGTTCTGATAAAATGCGTGGTTCTCCTTGGTAATGATGTCAATAGGCATAAAATGCACCTTTTCGACAGGAGTGCCCAGCACCAGTTTCTGGTAAAGCGCCATTAACCCGCGGAACCCCTGCTCCTCTGGTTTATGGCAGATCAGGAAATCGATCAGACCCTCGTTCAGGTAATGGATATTTTCTTTCAGGAAATCGTACCCGATCAGCGAAATGTCGGTCCGGCTGCTTTTTTTCAAAAAGGAGGCAACTGCAAACACGCGCGAATTGGTTACAAAGATCGCTTCCAGATTCTCGTGCTCGTGCAGAATGCGGGTAAGCGCGTTGGTTACCGATAGGTTGTCTGTGTCGGGAATTGCTGCTGCGATGATCTCGCAGGGCTGATTATGGTCTGTAAAATAGGCCCGGAATCCCTTCTCGATCTGCACATAGTTATAGTTGTCGATCTCTTTTGAAATGTTGACAACCAGTACTTTGTGATTTTCTTTTAACCGGTAAGTAAGCAATTTGGCACCTACATAGCCACTCTGAAATAAATGAGGGCCAATGTAACAAAGGTTATCATGCCCCGGCAAGTCCGAATCGATGAAAGCAAGCGGGATCTTTTTCTTGTTACAAGCCTTCACGAATTCTTTGGATTCCTCAATAAATGAAGGCGCCAGCAAAACACCCTGGACATCTTCCCCGATTATTTTGCGCGATTGTTCTTCGAAGGAATTTTTATCATTCAGGTCAAAAAAATAATGGAGTACCTCGATACCGTATTTTTTGATCTCCGATTCGGCGCGATCAATGCCTCTCAGTGGCGCTTCCCAGAAATCGGTTTCGTCGGACACCCGGGGAATCAGGACTGCGAGGGTGATGATCTTGCGTGAAGCAAGCCGGCTGGCCAGGATGTTGGGCTGGTAATCAAGCTCTTTGATGATATCGTTGATCTTCTGCTTGGTCTTTTCTGAAACGCCGGTCCGGTTGTGAATCACCCTGTCCACTGTCGCGATGGACACATTAGCCCGCCGCGCAATCTCTTTTACGCCATAGTAAGTGTTATCTTTTTTCATCCGGAATTCTCATGAGGCTTAAAAAGCCCAATATAAAGAGCGTTTTCTCAAAAATAATAAAGCAATGTACGGATAACTGATATTCATAAAGGCTGCACCCAAGTAGCTTATACTTTGATGCAGCCTAAGAAATGATTGCTATTCAATGGTTTCCAGCGGAGCGATATTCCTTTCAGCACCTTCATAACCCACATTCTGATTGATGACCGCGAGCGTATTCGCCGTGATCACGATCGAAGGGATCGGCCAGAGCACGTGGAAAGGGGCGATGGATGCTATGTTTCCGATATACGATACCTTTTTCTCGTAAAAATTATTGCGGGAATATACGCGGTCATAATAGTAGTTCTTGGTACTGAACCCTGCCAGGTCGTAGCCGCCCTTATTCAGTTTGGCAGTTATATAGGAAGCACGCACCAGCTCCGAGTGGCGCGGTTCTTCTGCGAAAAGCTCACGTGCACGTTCATCGAATATAAAATCCAGCGTGACCTGGCCGGCGGCGACGGGTAATGCTTTTGCCCGCGCACGGACTACGTTAAGGTCAGCCGCAGCTGCCGCCGGGTTGTTTTTCCAGAAATGTGCTTCCGCACGCAGCAGGTAAGTCTCGGCCAGCCTGAAAACATACCAATCGCCATTTCCGCCCATGGGCGCAGCCTTGGGATCGTCCTGCGGAACGTACGTAATGTAGTGCGGCATCGCGTAAAGCGAATAAAAAGTGTCCGCGAGTACAGCCATATTCTGCGGCTTGATGGGTTTTCCAAAATCGACAGACGCCGGATTGTTATAAAGCAGCTCGTCCAGGTCTACCCAGTTGATATTGCTTCTTCTCAGATCCGTCGTGTTTTTCCAGTTGGTGTTACCAAATTTCCAGAGATCGTATTGGTAAAATGGTGAAAGCCGAACATTTCCGTTACCCCTGCCCAGCGAATCGTACATCGGGCCCGAGGCGAGCGTGCCGGCTTTTCCCTGGCTATCCCTCACCACCGCATTCCACCAGGCGCTGTTATAATGCCGCATAGTGTACAGGCCAGCCGATTTTGCTCCCGGAGGTGCTTCGAAGCGGTCTACTATGGCCAGGATTGTTTCGGTATTCTGTACTGTATTGAAATTTTTCGGGCGGTGAAGATCCCAGATCACGTTTCGTTTTGGATCTGCGGCAGCTACGCCAAAGCGGGTTTGCATCAATGCATACGGGCCGTTGATTACAGCGGTAGCCGCCTCGATTGCTTTATCAAACTGCAAATTGGCGAGGCAGATCTTGGCCAGTAAATGGTTACCCGCTCCCTTCGAAACCGCGCCCGCAGGCGCAGTTGCCGGCAGCCATTGAACCGCAAATTCCATGTCAGCCTGGATCTTGTTCAAAATAGTCCAGCGGCTGTGTGTCTGAAAATCCAGTTTTGCACCAACGAGTTCTTTTCCGATAAATGGCACATCGCCATAGGTGTTTACGAGTCGGTAATACCAATACGCCCGGTGCCAGTAGGCTTCGCCCAGCAGCCTGTTACGTTCTTCTTCTGTACTCCATTTGATATTATCTATTCTGGAAATCAGCACATTCGCATTTTTGATAGCGCTGTATGCCGAGTTGAACATCGCCAGGAATTTGTAGTATCTGTCGGTATTCGGGGTGAGCTTGTAAAAGTCTAACTGTACGCTGGCTGCGCCGAGGTCGGAAGCGGCGAATTCGTTGACCATAAAGCTGATATTGCCTGTATTCTCGTTTTTCAGGTCTTTCCGCATCGTGATCAGCAGCGACTCGAATCCGGACTTGTCGGTGTACACATTTTCGGGTGTATAGAACGAAAGCGGTTTTGGTTCAAGCCATTTTTCGGTACAGGACAGCGCAGCGACGGCAAGCAGCGAAACTGTAAATAATATGTTGGGGATCCTTTTCATGATTTCAGAGTTTGAATTGCAATACATTAAAGTGACACTGAGACGCCGAATGTATAAGTCCTCGGCATGGGGCGATAACCCGATTCAGGGTCCCAGCCCGGCCACTTGTCGAAAGTGTACAGGTTTCTTACCGAAGCAAAAAGACGCGCGTTATTCAGCCTGATCTTTTCGGCAATGCCGGAAGGCAGGTTATAGCCCAGCGAAAGATCCTGTATCCTGACAAATGAACGCGGCTTATAGATCATCACACCACCACCGAAAGCGTTCTCATTTACATTCAAACGCGCATAATCGTTGATCGGGTTGTCGGGAGTCCAGTAGGGGATAGCCCAGGTATTTCGGCGGTCGTAAGTTTCGGAACCGCGGTGCAATGCCTCTGCAAACGAACCGATGTGGCCCAGATCAGCCCGTACAAACAGGGAAGCAGTAAAGTATTTCAGGAAATTAACATCATTACGCAGTCCCAGGCGGAACCTCGGCCGCTCCCAGCCAATGAATTTTTTATCTGATAATGCTTCGTAAACGCCATTGTTGTTCACGTCCTCGGCCTTAAAATCGCCCGGCTCCATCCGGTAAACTGCGGCTGCATCTTTCTCGGCAGTTTGCCACACACCTGTGACATTATAGTTCCAGACCCTGTCGATCGCCTGGCCCGGGAACCATTCATTAGAATAGTCCGGCAGCTCGCGGGTTACCTGTTTTCCGTCAATTTCAACGGTCTCATAATCGCCAAACAGCTCCTTGATTTTGTTACGGTTTAGCGAAAAAACAAAGCTCGACCGCCAGCTCAATTTTGACCGGTTCATATTCACCGTATTGACGGTCATTTCAAAGCCCCGGTTTCCTAACCTTCCCAAATTGGATGTAACACTTTGAAAACCGGTCAGTTGTGGAAGTAAACGGTTCATCAGCAGGTTGGTAGTTGTCATGTCATAATATTCCGCGCTGAAATCGATTTTGTTTTTGAACAAACTCAAATCAGCACCGATATTGACCGACTGCGTTCGTTCCCAAACCAGGTCATGATTTGCTAACGTGCTATTGTATACGCCTACCTGGACATTAGTACCATCGTAATACAGATTCTGCTGCATTTGCGCCAGGGCTGAATATGCACCGATTTCGCGGTTTCCATTCACACCCCACGAAACCCGTAGTTTCATCTGGCTCACCCAGTCGAGCTGGAAGAATTCCTCCTCGGAAATCCGCCAGGCCAACGCCGCTGCCGGGAAAACCGCCCGCGGATTTTTAATACCAAAAGCTGAATACCCATCGCGGCGTACGGAGCCTGTAAAGAGGTATTTATCATTAAAGGTGTAGTTCAGCCGCGCCATCACCGCATCGCCGGTAATGATCGAATCGCCGTTCATCAGTGCGGGGTTGGTACCATATTGCAACCCGTTGAAGCCCAGGTTTTGGTTGGGGACAAATATTTCGTTGCTGATCTGTGTATACCATTTTCGGTTTTTCTCGGTACTGTAAAGCAGGGTTACGTCAAAGCTGTGTTTGCCGAATTGTTTATTCCAATGCAGAAGATTATCTAAAATGAATTCATAATTCGAAGATTCCTGGCGCGTTCCGTAACCTTTCGAATGGTCGTTTCCGCCCACTATCGTTTGCGACGACCAGAAATTATAGTCCTTCAAAAACTGAAAACGCGGCTGGTAGGATATCTTGTAATCAATACCAAACGGTAGTTTTACTTTTGCAAACATGCTGGCAAACAAGCTGTTGATCTTCCTGTACTTATCCTGGCCGTAGTAATTGATCAGCGGATTGATACCGCCCGGGTAATCGTGGGGATACCAGTTCACATTTCCATTTGCATCAAATTCGGAACCGTACGGACTGGAATTGAACATCCCTGACAGATCAGCCGGGACGGCGCTTTCGTCACGATCGGAAAACTGCGTGTTAACGCCCACATTCAACCAGTCGGTCACGGTGAAATCCACATTCAGGCGCGTTCTCAGGGCCGAAAATTTATCGCCAATGATCACACCTTCATTGTTGGTATACCCCAGCGAATAGTAGTAGTTGAATTTATCTGAGCCTCCGGCAATGCTCAGATCGTAATTTTGGCGAAAACCAGGGCGCATTACTTTATTGTACCAATCAACTGCCTTCCCGGCTTTGTAGTTTTCAAGCTCGGTAGGGAATAGCCTCAATCTGCCCAGCCACTCGTCGGTGTTATCGGGCTGCGGATTGGCACTGGCTTTTCTCCACTGGTCTACGGTTACGCCTGCGGGTAGTTTTTGCGGGTTAAAATAATAGTATTCAGGGTTTGCCGAGTTGGTCACACGCAATATGTCCCTTCTGAAATCCAGGTATGTGTTTGCATCAAAGGGCTTGAAATCATTGGCAACCTCGGTGATGCCCAGCTCGCTGGAAAAGTTAATGGTCGTTTTGCCTTTGCTTCCTTTTTTGGTAGTGATCATCAAAACCCCTGCCGCCGCCCGGGCTCCGAAAACCGCAGTAGAACTGGCGTCTTTCAGGATATCAATTGTCTCAATATCTGATGGATTGATGTCGCGGATACTACCATTGAAGATCACCCCGTCGAGCACGATCATCGGTTCGGTTGAAGCATTCAGCGATTTCGGACCTCGTATTTCCAGCGATCCGCCGCCTGCCGCAGACGTGGATTGATTGGCGTAAAACCCCGCTACCGTGCCCGTGAGCATATCCGTAAGCTGGGTCATAGACTGGTTTTGATAGGCTTCCTTGTTCACCCGCATAACCGCGCCGGTCAGATCGCTTTTCTTCATGGTACCGTAACCTACCACAACGAGTTCTTCCAGGTTGGTCAGTGAAGGTTGGAGAATTACATCGATTACCGTTTGGTTACCTACCGTAACTTCCTGTTTGTCATATCCGATAAATGAAAACACGAGTACCGATTCTTTCGTAGCATTGATCGTGAAATTACCGTCCACATCTGTACTCACGCCCTTTTCAGTTCCTTTCACAACCACATTCACGCCCGGAAGGCCGGTCTGTGCCTGCTTATCAGTCACTTTTCCCTTGACGGGAATTTCATTTTGCGCAAGGACAGTGACGGGAAACGCATGTACCAGGAGTAATAAACACGCGAACAATTTGAAATAGTAGAGTTTAATCTTCTTCATTTTTTAACGGCTTAAAGGATGGAACGATGAACGGGTACGTACCCGGCAATTTTAAAAGTGCTTCGGTTAAAGATTTTTATTTTAAAGAATGTAAAAAATATGGGTCAATGCACTGCGAAGAAATGCATTGATGAGGAGAATATCGGGTACGTACCCGAAAGATATAAATGTGAATTTAATTTTCCAAAAGCATTATTTAAATTTTGTAAAAAATGTGAATGAAAGAATATAATAGTGAAAGGGTCAACATTTATTGGTAGTAACCGATCAGCTCGAAAGGCGTAGATTTATCAAACAAAAAGCCACACGGAACCTTAAAACAGAGATAATTTGATAAATTCCCTTTCATTCACAATCTGAGTATTCCTTATGTTCCGAATCGTTTTAGCTTCCATTGCTTTTTTTATCATCTGTTTACTGACAGGATTTCAGGCGGCAACGCCGGTTGCTAAGTCGCCTAATATCGTACTCTTTTTTATCGATGATCTCGGTTATGGCGATCTGTCGGTGACGGGCGCACTCGGTTACAAAACTCCGAATTTGGACAAACTGGCTGCGGAAGGTACGCGATTTACGAATTTTATGGCGGCCCAGGCCGTTTGCAGCGCATCCAGAGCAGCTTTGCTCACCGGATGTTACCCAAACAGGCTCGGGGTTTCGGGCGCATTTGGCCCTGCTTCAAAAGTGGGCCTGAATCCGAAAGAAGAGACAATTGCGGAACTTGTAAAGGCAAAGGGATATGCAACCGGTATTTTCGGGAAATGGCACCTGGGCAGCGAACAAGAATTTTTGCCCCTGCAGCAAGGTTTCGATGAGTATTTCGGGATTCCCTATTCACACGATATGTGGCCGCTGCATCCCTGGCAGGAACGGGCAAAATACCCTCCGTTACACTGGATTGAAGGCAATAAACCGGGCAAAGAGATTAAAACACTGGATGATGCCAGTGAGCTGACACCCAGGATCACAGAGCGTGCCGTTTCTTTCATTCGTAAAAACAAAAACAAGCCGTTCTTCTTATATGTACCTCATCCGCTTCCTCACGTGCCGCTGGCAGCGTCGCCGCAGTTCAGGGGCAAATCTGAAAGAGGCATTTTCGGAGATGTTTTAATGGAGCTTGACTGGTCGGTAGGGGAGATTATGAAAGAACTGAAAAATCAGGGCATTGACGGGAATACATTGGTCATTTTTACCAGTGACAATGGTCCCTGGCTAAATTATGGTGACCATGCGGGCTCATCGGGTGGGTTCCGTGAAGGGAAAGGAACTTCGTTTGAAGGAGGGCAGCGCGAACCCTGTATTATCCGATGGCCAGGTGTAGTGCCCGCGGGCCGCGTTTCCAACAAGCTGCTTTCCACGCTCGATGTTCTGCCTACCATTGCGCGGATTACAGGCGCCAGCCTGCCGAAAGAGAAGATCGATGGTATTGATTTTACGGATCTCTTAAAAGGCGACGATACCCGAACGCCCCGTGAGCAATTTCTATATTACTACCGGAAAAATAGCCTGGAAGCTGTCAGAAAGCATAATTGGAAATTAGTTTTCGAGCACCCCGGCCGGACATACGAAGGTTCGTTGCCAGGTAAAAATGGCCAGCCAGGCCCCAGTCCGGAAGACCATGTTTTTCCGAAGGCACTTTACGACCTTACGCGCGATCCCGGTGAAAGGTATAATGTACTGGATCAGCACCCTGATGTCGTAACCGACCTGGAAAGGATAGCAGAAGCTGCACGGGAAGACCTGGGAGACGATCTGCAGCAGCGGACAGGAAAAAATGCAAGACCGGCAGGTCAGGTGATGCGTTAAGAACGTTTGTTAAGTATTACTACGGGCACAATGTCTTTTTCAATGAATACCAACGTGCTTTCAAAGGTTCCTATGAAGATCAGATTTCTCTTCACGATATGTTCTGCTGGTTGCTTGCTGTCCCTGTTTTCGTCGGCACAGCCAGCTAAGCCTGCTCGTCCCAATATTGTTTTTATACTCGCAGATGACCTGGGTTACGGAGATGTCGGTTTCAATGGGCAGAAAATAATTAAGACGCCGAATATTGATCGCCTGGCTGGCGAAGGGATGATTTTTTCACAGTTTTATGCGGGGACTTCGGTCTGCGCCCCTTCGCGGTCTTCTCTGCTCACGGGACAGCATACCGGTCACACTTACATCCGCGGAAACAAGGCGGTCGAACCGGAGGGACAGCACCCTATTCCCGACTCGGTTACCACGGTAGCGGAAATTTTAAAGAAGTCGGGTTATAAGACTGCGGCTTTTGGTAAATGGGGACTTGGGCCGGTCGGTTCCGAAGGGGAGCCTGGCAAACAGGGTTTTGACCTGTTTTACGGTTACAACTGCCAAAGCCTCGCACACCGGTACTATCCAAATCACCTTTGGGAAAATAACCGGAAAATCGTGCTGGAAGCTAACCAGAATCTGATGTATCAAAAGGAATACGCGCCGGACCTGATCCAAAAGCAGGCATTGCAATTTGTTGAAGAGCAGGATGGCCGTCAACCGTTTTTTCTGTTTCTGCCGTATATCCTGCCGCATGCCGAGCTTCTTGTTCCCGACGACAGTATCTTCCAGCAATACAAAGGCAAGTTTGAAGAGAAATTTCATAAGGGAATTGATTATGGACGGAATGCGACAAAGGGCGGTTATGCTTCTCAGGAATATCCCCGGGCCACATTTGCCGCAATGGTCGCCCGGCTGGATATATATGTAGGGCAGGTGTTGCAAAAGCTGAAAGAAAAAGGCCTGGACAAGAATACGCTGATCATTTTTACGAGTGACAACGGTCCGCATATTGAAGGAGGCGCCGATCCTAAATTTTTCAACAGCGGCGGCGGTTTCAGAGGAGTGAAGCGCGATTTATATGAAGGGGGGATCCGGGAGCCTTTTGCTGCGCGCTGGCCCGGCGTGATTAAGCCGGGTTCAAAAAGTGATTATATCGGCGCTTTCTGGGATATATTGCCCACATTCGCTGAACTGGCCCAGGCGGCAACTCCGCGAGGTATTGACGGGATTTCTTTTACCGATGCATTAAAAGGAAGGCCGGGTCAGAAAAAGCACGGATACTTGTACTGGGAGTTTCATGAGCAAGGCGGCAAGCAGGCAGTCAGGCAGGGTAACTGGAAGGCGGTCAGGCTGAAAGCAGCGGGTAACCCCGACGCATTGGTTGAGCTGTATGATCTTTCAAAAGATCCTGCGGAAACCACCAATCTCACCCCGCAATTTCCCGACAAAGCCAAAGAGCTCGGCCAGATCATGAACCGCGCCCACGTAGCATCGACTGTGTTTCCTTTTGGGAGTTTGGCGACGAATTGAAAAGAGCTGCCGCAGGATCATTTGGTCAATGAATTTTGGTTGGTTCTTTGTAAATCGAATGTCATAAATATTAACAAAAGCATCTGACAAACTTATGAAAGACATCACACACACAACTTGGGCATCGGTAATTACCGCAGGATTGTCGGGAATCGGAGGCGGAGCGATGCTGGGCGGTTCATTGTTCGGCTTTTCCGGTGCCGTGACCGGCGGCCTGGTCGGCGCAATCGTTTGTGGCCTGGCTGAACTTAATAGCGAAAAGCGGATCCATGGCGAGCAAAATGTGTAATACCGATGGAAGTAACTCCATTTTTCACTGCCTGCTGGACCGGTTTCGGCGGCATAGTGTATGTAGCGGTCCTGGTGGTTCAATGCCGAAGAGAGCAAATTAATTCCTTAGATTTCGGCGCTTCGTGCTTTCAATTCTTATCTCTTCTAAATGGTGCAAAGCAGATCATAGGTGTTTATCAATACTGCTATAAACTTCAATAATAAAGATCTCGAAACATCCGATTCATGATTGACTTTCGCTTCAACTATCCTCTTTCTAAATCGCAGCACGACATTCTGACCGGAGTTTTTGCGGACGTTAACGCTGAAGAAGCGAATTTTCGAATGGCACCGGTAGGGGGAGCAGAGGACGATAGGGAAATTGCTGCAGGCTGGTTGTCACGGCCGGGCCACGAAATAAGCGCTGATAACACATACATTGCCGGAGGCGGGCATAATGCGATGACTTCTATATTGCTGGGTACCAGACTTTCTGGAAAAGTTATCGTAACTGACTCTATTACCTACAATGGATTTAAGGCATTAGCAGGGATGTTGAATGTAACCCTTGTTCCCTGTCCGTTTGATGATGAAGGGATGCTGCCGGATGCATTGGAGGGTATTTGTAGTCAGACTGATGTAAAGGCAGTCTATTTGATGCCGACCATTCATAATCCTTTATGCATTGTTATGCCTGAGAAACGGCGGTTGGAAATCGTCGAAGTGGCAAGAAAATTTGATTTAATACTTATCGACGACGATGCCTACGGTTTTCTGGAACCGCAGCAGCCACTAACCTTTGCCCATCTCGCGCCTGAGAGAAGTTTTTATATTTACAGCTTTGCAAAACCGCTGGCAGCCGGACTGAAATCCTCATACATCGCGGCGCCTTCCAAATGGCATCATAACCTGGTTGAGGGGATACGTATTTCAAGCAGTGGCGCGTCCACGTTGATGACGAAACTGGTCGGTAAACTAGTTGATAGCGGAGCCGCGGATCGTATTATTGAGGAGAAACGCGCAGAAGGTGCGTTGCGGCAAAAGATAGTAAGTGAAATTTTGGAAGGACAAACATACATTTCTCACAAAAACAGTTTTCATCTTTGGATCCCGCTTGCGCCTGATATGAATGTAACTGCATTTGAAGGTGTGTTGAAAAACGCTGGCGTCGAGGTCGTCACGAGCCTGGCGTATCAGGTTGAAAAGGATTCAGGAAACAATGGTTTTCGGGTATCGCTGGGTAATGTAGAGAGCCATTCCCAGATCCGGACCGGATTGGAAATTATCGCCGAAGCCCTGAGAAAACGCTATCCAATTAAATCAACCCCAATCCCGCCGCAAGCTTGATCAAAGAGGCGGTGTTCGATACTTCAAACTTCATTAACAGGTTCTGACGGTGCGTATTCACCGTGGTGACGCTGACGAAAAGTTGCTCGGCGATCTGCGGGTTGGTCAGGCCTTCGGCGATTAAAATCAAAACTTCTTTTTCCCGCCTTGTTAAAAAAGGGACCGTCTTGGGTGGTGCCGAAGAAGTGGCCTGATCAAAATTAACATTCATAAAATAACCGCCTGCCTGCACCTGCCTGATCGCTTCCAGGATATCTTCCTTTCCCGAACTCTTTATCAAATATCCCGATGCACCGTTCTGGATCATTCTCGAAACATAAGCCCGCTCATTAAATGTGCTTAATGCGAGTGTTTTCACAGTAGGGAATTGCTCTTTGATTTTTTTGCAAAGGTCAATCCCGCTAATATCGGGCAGATTGATATCCAAAAAGGCAATATCTACCTCATTGTTTTTCAGGAATGAAATTGCATCGATCGCATTGGAGGCAGTTCCTGTTACTACAATACCTTCACAATCGGTAAGCAACGATTTCAAACCTTCCAATACCAGCGGATGGTCGTCAACAATCAGGATCTTGATGCTCATAATCAGAATTTGAAATTCATTTTACACTTCAATTTCAACAAGGACCGAAGTGCCTTCCCCAGGCGCGGACTGAATATCAAGCCGGCCATTTAAATAATCTACCCTTGCCTGCACATTCCGTATTCCCGCTCCCTTGTTCTGTTCGAGCTTGCCCAGGTCAAATCCTTTACCATTATCCTCAACCGTGAGGCTTACGGTTCCCTCCACCCTGGTCAGCTGGATCTGCACTTCTGTCGCCTCAGCATATTTAAGGACGTTATTTAAAAGCTCCTGAACAATGCGGTACAGCACGATCTCCACGGAAGAATCCAGCCGTTTTTCAAGTCCGAAATGCTGCATGGTCACTTTTAAGGAGCCGGAAGTGCTGATACCGTCGCAAAAATCGGTCAATGCGTCGATCAACCCGAAACGGACAAGCGCTTCGGGCATCATACTGTGTGCAACCCGGCGCATTTCACCGATCGCTCCATCGAGTTGGTTAAGTGCGCGGGTAAACGTCAGGGCGCTTTCCTCGGGCAGGATTACATTTCCTTTCACGGAATTAAGTGTTAATTTAATACCTGATAATAACCCGCCAAGACCGTCATGCAGGTCGCGGGCCACGCGGGTGCGTTCTTCTTCCTGGCCCTTCAAAATAGAGTTGGTAGCGACAAGCTGCTTTTCCTGTTGCAGCTGCATTACCTCCTTTTCAGCGATCCGTTTTCTAATCACAATGTTCCTGTAAATGAGCACAGCGATCACCACGAGCACGAGCAGGCCGCCGGTAAGGCCGTATATTAGTGTATTGCGCGTCTGTTTTTCGTTTTCAAGAATGACGATCTGTTTCTCTTTCTGTGCAGTTTCATATTTGGTGTCCAGCTCCTGAAGCTGTTTCTGAACGTCGGCGCCCTGAATAGAATCGTTGAGAAGCACATATTTCATCAGGTAATCATAAGCCAGTTTATGTTTGTTTTGCCGGCTCAGGTCGGTTGCATAATCGTCATAGAGCTCGATCAGTTGGTCCGTCATTTTATTTTCCTCGGCGATCTTAAGTGCCTGTTCGGTGTATTGGGCCGATAGTTCGGGCTGGTCATTTTCTTCGGCTACATACATCAACGCCCGCAGTGATTCCATTTCCAGGAATACATTACCTGATTTTCTGGCCAGGCCAAGTCCCTTTTCGCCATACTCTCTGGCCTTATCCAGCTTTTTGAGCACCCGGTTAACCCGGCACAAGCCGATATAGGCCTGGCTCACAAATATTTCCGATCCTACATTCTGAGCGATCACAAGGCCCTCCTTGAAATTAATCTCACCCTCCTTGTATCGTTTCAGATTGAAGTAGGTGTTGCCAATGTTGGTGATCAGATCAGCGAGTTGCAGACTGTCTTTCTGCTGCCGGGCCAGTGCCACTGCCTTTTGCTTATAGGTCAGCGATTTTTCGAAAAGGTTTGCGTGCTCGAATGCCGACCCGATATTGACATACAGCCGCGGCAGATACTGCTTCGCCCCGATTTTTTCCAGGTTATCGGCCGATTGCTGATAATATTTGACGGCCTCTGTGAAATTGCCCAGATAGGTGTAGCTGGCGGCTATATTGGCCTGGCTCTTCGCAATATTCAGCTGGTTCTTCATTTCCTGCGCGATCACCAGACTTTCCTTATTTAATGTCAGCGCCTCGTCAAACTTTCCTTTCAGATTGAGGATGTATGTATAATTTGTAATGAACTTGAAATTGCCGGTGGGATACCGCAGTTTTTTACTCAGGTCCCGTGCGCGCAGATAGTATTTACCCGCGCTGTCGAGGTTTTCATTTTCGTAGAACTGCCCGTATTCAATGTATGCGAGGACGAGATTGGTATCCTGTTTGCTGGATTGAATGCGTTTCAAAATCGCATTTTTATCACTGTTCTGCGCGGCTGCATCCAGGCATAGCAGGATGAAAAATGCTGCTTTTAAAACTGATTTCATAAAGTGGCTTAGAGGGATTGAGCAGAAAATTTGTAAAGGCAAAATTCAGAAATAAAACGTTTCGGAAATATCCTCTAAAAGCATGATTTTTTAAATATCCTGCTTTTAGAGGATTGATTGACAAAAAGATGTGAGGCTACCTTTGTATTGTCGGGTAAAGGAAGTTTTCAGTTCCTTTTTCGACATATCTATTTAGCCATGAAAAAGTTTTTTGTTTTATTGATCCCGGCCGGGTTGCTTTTCTCCTGTGTAAAAGAAGGAGAAAGCAAGCCGCCCGCTCCCGATCCGGGTGCGCAGATCGCCGGAAGCTACAAAGTGACCACTCTGGAAATTGACGGAAAAAGTGTGCTTTTGAACGACGCCGGCATCTGTTTCCAGCTTGACAGGTTTTCATCCCAGATGGTGACGGGGACAATGAAGGTAACATTGGGCAAGGATCGCGAGCCTGATGAAATTTTGGGAACGATGCATTTGAGCAGTACCGGCAGCTCTGGCTTCGATCTGTATGAACATACCAGGAAAATTGGGAGCGTTGATAAAGCCAGGACGTTGCTTATTTCAGTGTTTTATAAAGGTCAGGCAATACAAATTGCTGCCCGCAAAGACTAGGTTTTGTATTTGGGAAGAGCGTAGGATTCAGTTTCAATTGGGATAGTTGTTAGTAAGTGCCGGAGATTTTTTCCGGCATTTATTTTTGCATGACCCTTTGCTCTGATATAGCTGCTGTGCTTTGGACGGGCTGCCGATGATATTGCTGTAACGGTACAGTAGGAATATAACCTTTTGTTCCATCGTCCAGTTGAACGCGGTAGCCTTTCGACATTTCGCCGATTACCCGCACAACAGTATTTGCAGGAAGTGTGCGGATCAGCCCGTTTTTTTGAAATTGTGCGGATGTAAAAAGGTTAGCCTTTCTCTTTAAAGAAACCGTATCTCCAAACCACTCGGAGATTTCCGGCAAACCGGGTGATTTTTCCAGCCGGTCATCAATAAAGGGCAGAGGGTTAACCGGCCCCTCGCCGCGCTGGTAAATGCCGAAATGCAGGTGGGGGGAAGTTGTAATTGCATTGCCGGTATTACCCACTAGTCCGAGCGTATCACCCAACGTAACACGCTGTCCGGCAGAAACCAGCTGGCTGTCCAGGTGCGCGTAATAGAGCGAATATGGATTTGACAGAGAAGACAGAAATACCACTTTTCCGCCAAGGTTATTTGTTCCCGCCTGCGTTACAAAACCACTTTCTGAAGCGACGACGGGGGTACCTCTTTTCGCACGAATATCAATACCCTCGTGTGACCGTATCCCGCCATCACGATCGGCCCCCCAAAAACTGATAACATCACGCATACCGCGACCGGCGACCGGAAACGCGAGTGATGGCAGGGTCGACAGAGAGAGCGATACAGCCAGCTTTTCATTCAGGCCCGTTTGCATCCTCAGCAGCAGCGTGTCCTTTTCATGGTTAATATATGTCAGGGAATTTCCGTCCTGGCGCAGGTAGTCAAGGCGCTGGGCTTTACCATTGCGTTTTACTTTGTACAATTCAACGAAAAGGCGGCTGATCGTGTCGCCGTCTTCCCGATTGGGTGTAATAACAAGTTTTCGTCCTTCGGGAATGTCGAGCCGGATTGCCTGGGCGGGAACCGAATCTCCCAGGAAAAAACGCTCTTTGTAAGGGGCAACCGAAAGTACCGAATCGCTCAACACAGCTTCCCCAACCCTGAACCAGGTTTGCCCTGCCACAGTTTTCTCCATTTTTGCGCGCAGTAAATCCCGCTCGTAATGTTCCTGAGGCGTCACCGGGAACCAGTGCGAAACCGGCACCGGCTTACACGAGGCCAGCATCCCGATCATCAACACCACCAGCAAATAGCTCTTCAAGGTTCTCATCGATTCAAACACAAGTTTCACCCGGCCGTTAATAATTTCGTGCCACCGGAAGTGATCAGGTTCGCAAATAGACGCAGTACAAAAGATGAGCAGCAGCGAAGAACATTCGTGGAAATTCGTGTATTCGTGGCCAGAAAAATCCAACCAAATCCCTGTTTAACAAAAACCTAACACTAAATAATTATGAAATAGGGGCATTCGAGACAAAAGATTTTCTATATTGGCGGCCGCTTCGAACTCACATTATAAATCTAATCTGTCTTTTTTAGCCATGGTACAATTAGGTCTTTTGATTACGAATAGGCATCGCCTGCTAAGCGTGGCGGCTATTCTCGATGTTTTTGAATCAGTCAACATCTTTTGCCAGGGTGCGGGGCAAGAGCCATTTTTTAATATTACGCTTTTTTCACCCGAAAAGGAGCCAGCCCAATTTAATGGATCTTATCAGATGCAGCCTATTGCCGGAGCTCCCCGGCAGGACCTGGTCCTGGTGCCTGCATTCGGCGCAGGTGACCTGAAAAGTTCGATTTACGCGAATCAGATGTGTATTCCCTGGCTGGTGGATCAACATAAAAAAGGTGCTGAGCTGGCAAGTTTTTGTACCGGGGCATTCTTGCTGGCCGCAGGAGGATTGTTGAATGGCCGCAAAGCCACCACACATATTGATTCCGCCCAGGCACTGGCAACCAATTTCCCCGATGTGATCATGGAAAGCGATTGCGTGGTGACCGATGACAAGGGGATATACACGAGCGGTGGGGCAACCAGCAGTTTTCACCTCATGCTTTACCTGATCCAGCATTATTGCGGAAAAGAACTTACGCTGCGCACTGCTAAAATGTTCGCGATCGATATGGACCGCGAGCAGCAGACTTATTTCGGTACGTTTTCTCCGCCCCAGAATCATGGTGACGGCCTGGTAAATCTTGCCCAGCAAAAAATCGAAAAAGAATACCAGGACGGAAGCACGATCGAAACGCTGATCCAGGATATTCCGGCCAGCCGCCGCAATGTGGTTCGCCGGTTTAAACAGGCAATTGGCGTAACGCCGATCGAGTATCTGCAACGTACGAGGATTGAAGCTGCCAAAAAGCTGCTCGCCCAGACGGACCAGAGCGTGCTCGAAGTAATGCTTAATTCGGGTTATAACGACCTGAAATCTTTCAGGCAACTATTTAAGAAAAGTACCGGCGTGACGCCGAAAGAATACCGCGATAAATTCAATATCGCCCGGCTGGAAAGCAACGCCCGGCTCGACCGGCGAGTGGTAGGAGCAGCATATTAGTAAAAATGGCCTGACGAATCAGGCCATTTTTGCGATCAGTTCATTTTAGCGACTTTCCGGAATGCTCGCTCCTGTTCCTGACTGATTTCTACCACATACATATTAGCCGGCAAGTGGGCAATACTGATCCGGTGGGAAAATTTATTGCCCGCCTTGCGTACTTTCGATTTGTGATGCAGGCGGCCGGTACCGGCTTCGAAAATTTTAATTTCTATTTCCGAGGTTTTTCCGTTGGCGAGGTCAATGCTAATGTAATCGGTGGTTGGGTTGGGATACACACTTACATCGGCGTGAAGTGCGGCTTCTTCAAGGAGTGGTGCAGGCATCTCGGTGGCTGCCATTCTTGCGCTGGATGCGTCAGCGATCACAAAAATGGGCGTTTCGCCGGCGGTGACGGTTACTTGTCCATCAACGATCGGAAGTTGCTGCTGGCTCATATTATTACTACCCACCTGCGGGGTATAGATCTTCGCAACACCTGATTCATTCAGGTTGAGTGTGTATGCTGCGGTGCGGCCAATTTCGTCGGGAACGGTGAGTACATACATTGATTTTCCGTCCAGCTCGTAACGGTCTACGATAGGGTCGGAATGAAGGGTTTCTTTGTACCTGTAATTGCCAAACTGTTTATTGACCTGAAAAAGGTAATCGGCTGCCGGTCGGCGGGTTTGGTCTGAGTTGAGCAGGCCGGAAGTGCCGAACATGCCCGAACCATTATTGTCGTCATACATTTGGTAATAAAATACCTTCTCTATCCCCGACCTTGCCGAAACGAGCGAAGTTCTCAAGATCCAGTCGGCCTGGGTAACCAGCTCCGATTTGCTGCCGATCGCAATTGCTTTCAAAGGGCTTCCCTGATTGACATCGTAACCAGTTTCTGTTATCCAAACCGGCATATCCTGTGAAAACTCGTGGGAAGTCTTTACGTAATCATCAATAATTTTCTTTGCATTGATATTTTCAGGCGCGGTGCCGCGCGTGGAAGTGCCGCTTTGTGTCATGGTTGAATTGTCGATATACAAATGGAAGTTGACGATATCCCAGCAAAGATTCACGCTGCCATCAGGCTTGTAGCCCCGAAACTCTTTACACCAATCGACCATTCCCTTGATATAATCCGACCCTGTTACCAGGCCAGCAATCACTACCTTCATATTCGGGTCGGCATTTTTAATACCGACTCCGGCCCCCATGGTATTTTTATGACCATCGTAAAATGCCGATAAATTGGCGGCATATTCCCGCGCAGTCTGATAAGCTTTACGGCCTTTCCACCATTTGTCACGCTCGTTGTCGCATTCAATGTATTTGACAAGATTAAGACCAATTTTGACAGCGTTAGGAACATCGCCCCACCATCTTGGCGTGCTGTGGGTGCTCAGTAATGCGGGGTCAACGGCATTATTGCTGCCATATCTTGCCGCATATTGAAAACCCATTTTTGCCTGCTCAATATAAGATGACGGCAACGTAAAATCCATTCCGAAATGAACAGGTACATTTTCATTGTCACGCTCGCCAGCCGGGTAGCTGTCTAACATCCAGCCGGGAAGTGTTTTGAGGCAAGCAAGCACTTCTATATTTTCTGCTTTGCAGCGTTCGTATATCGCATCATAATTCCAGCCCCCCGAAATCGTGGGGTTGTAGGAATAGACTCCTTGCTGTGATTCCAGTTTTTCCCAATCCATATAATGACGGAATCCGGAAAAGCTCTTCGCTGCGTTCATCAGCGGTTCATTGATAACCTGCGGATTGTTGCCGACTTCAAAATTCCACTCATAACCATTGACACCAAAAGTATCTCCCAATCTGACGGATTTGTGCGGTACCGGCGTGACGCCCTGGCTTGGAGGCGTGTAGCTGCCGTATAATTCTATTTCAGTCGGCAGGATTCCCTGAATACGCAGTACCAGATATCTGATATTGCCGATTGGCGCATTGAGCTTGAATTTATCCTCCTCCGCAACTTGGGCATCCGGGTAGGGGCCCACCCAGCTATTGTATTCATATCCTTTGAAAGAGGCGATTTCAATGCGCTCCCAGTTGCTGGTAATAACCGATAATGTCATAGGCGCCTGGGCGGCAGAGCCTTCATAATCGAAGAACTTAATACTTTGCAGGGTCATTTGCTCACCTTCGAGCACGGGATAGTAGGCTTCATAGTCGTTGATCACCTTGCCCCAGCCGGTATTGACACTTACCTGGGTATTACCGTCAAAAAGCGGTTCAAGCGAGCTGGTTGCATTGGTAAGCTGGTACCATCTTTTGCCGTCGATCGTAATTTTATTGGCAGGGGCTGAGGGTGAGTTTGGGTTGATCACTTGTGAATGTGAAACCGGCTGGGCAGCAGAAAATGAGTTACTTTCTGTCTGGGAGGCGGTTATGACCGCACTTCCCTCGCCTACAATGGTCGCCTGCCAGGTATTTCCTGCATTCGCAACGGTAATTACAGCAGTATTTGAAGAAGAAAATGTTACAGGAACCTCCGCATTGGTACTGGTGGCCGTTAAAGCAAATGGACTATCGTTCACGTTTTTGGCCGGTAGCGCAGCAAATGTGATAAGCCCGGCAGGTTTTTGAATCGTAATTGACTGTACATCAAACCAATTGAAATTAAATCCGCCGCGGCTGGCCTGTAACCGCAATACCTGGTGCCCCGCAGGAAGGTTTAAGGTGTCGCTGAAAGTGGCGTAAGTCTGCCAGCCACCTGTCCAGGGTACATTTATCGCGCCCAGCACATCTCCCGACGTATTTTTAATTTCGAACAATCCATTGCCCTGCGCACTCGCAACGCGGAAATGAAACGCATGGGGGCCGGCTGTCTGCACATTAACATGGTAGTCCATCCAATCGCCATTGTCGATGCCGCTCACATTGGCAGTTCCGTCGGTATCATTTGAGTTTTCAGTCTGGACGCCGTTAATCGCGTGAAAATCTTCTGCCTGTATCTTTCCGGGCAGGTTTTGGGTTAAAAGCGGTACCGTACCCGCTACTTCAAACCAGTCAAAATTAAATGCGCCCCGTGTGGTCTGCAGTCTGATAATGTGGCTTCCTGCGGACAATGTCGCGGTGGTACTTACTGTCACGTAATTTTGCCACCCGCCGGTTCGGGGAATGCTCACCTGCCCGAGTGTAGGCCCGCTTCCCTCTTTGATTTCTATCAACCCGTCGCCCCAGGCATTGGCTACACGAAAAAAGAATGTATAAGTGCCGGCAGCAGTAACATTTACATTATAGTCGAGCCAATCGTTGTCATCAATATCAGTCACATTTGCCCCACTGCTTGTGCCCTGGGAATTTTCATTCCGCACATTGCTGGCTATATCAAAAGTTTCACTTTCAATTTTTCCCGGTAACGAAACCGAAGAAAGCGCGGCTTCAAACCAGTTGATCGCAAAAACACCTTTTTCAGCATAAAAACGAATGGTCTGATTTCCTGCGGGTAGTGCAGCAAACATATTTACGGTTGCCCAGCCCTGCATTCCGCCGGTCCGCGGAAGTATTCTCTGCCCTAAAACGGCTCCATTTGCTCCCTTAATCTGTAAGGAAGCCTGATCGCTGAAACCATTTGCAATACGTACTTTGAAAGTATAAAAACCAGCGGAAGGTGCCGTTACATTGTAATCGACATAGCTGCTGTCGTTCATCCAGCCGACATCCAGGCCACCGCCGGTATCTTCGGTGGATTCTGTTCCAACGCCTGAGATGGCATCGTAATTTTCTGCTTCGATTTTTCCGGAAAGTGGACGATAAGTCTGTGAAAAGCCATTGACGCCAGTCAATAGCATGACGGTGAGTAAAAGATATTTCATATGAGGAGAGTTAAAATTAGTTTGAATATAGTATTTGTTCGTAATGATTTTTAGTCACCACCGGGAAAAAAATACTGAAGCTGTCGTTTGATGGGACACAAAATGGCTTTATCATTGCCCAGAGAAAGCCCAGTGGCATTTTCTGGCAGTGGCACGAGTTCTTGTGGATGTAGAAGATATTTGAAGAAATGTGAGCCTGGAAAATAGATCTCAAAAAATCTGGCCCAAAAAAAACTGACCCTGCAAGAGGTCAGTTGAATGCCGGAATATCGGGTTCCCCGCCGGGCTCCCTGATTGGATCTACTTCTGGTACGATCGGTTCTACCGGAGGAATGCCCGGATCCGGTTGTATAGGAGGTGTTTCGGGCTCTTTTTCGAACGGCGGCGTTTCTTCAGGAATATCCGGGGAGGGTACTTCCGGCCTTGGATCAAAGGGCGGATTCTCTGGGGGACCTGCCGGATCGCCGCCTCCGTAAGTTGGAGAACTCCATGCTGCTATTTGGTAAATATCCATGATCTTGTTGTTGAAGTGTAATTTGACATTCACGCTTTTAAAATAATTGTGCCTGACTGGGCAGTTGCGGAAATTATAGCATTAGAAGGAAACATTATCTGAAAAAACCGATATTAGGTCGGTGTGCGCGTAAACGATCAGTATGATGGAAAATATTAGTGTGCGGTATAATGATGGAACAACCCCGGTAGTGCGCGAAGCAACGCTCACACTCATGCCCGATCACTGGCTGATCCGGTTTTTAGGGGAAAATGACCGGCCACACACAGTTCGCTGGGAGCTCGCACGCATTGTTACAGAACAGGGCTTTACAAACCTGGCAATCTTCAGGTACCACGATTTTTCTGAGCAAACCATTGAATGCAGCGCAGAGAACTTTCCTCAAGTACTCAGGGAAAAGTATCCTGAAGGGACTTTTTTCGAAAAGAAAGTTTCGAATACAATTCTGAAAAGCCCGCTCTCTCTGGTCGCGCTAATCCTTCTTCTGCTTGGACTGCTGGCCGGAACCTACTTCCTGCTCCTCCCATTCGCAGCCAGGCAAATTGCCGCTAAAATTCCGCGGCAACTGGAAGTCAGGCTGGGTGAAACCTTGTATGAAAACATTACTTCGGCTTACAAAAAGGATGAGGTAATGTCCAGAAAAATTAATCATTTCGCCAAGGCGATTGATTTCAGAACCGATTATCCGATTCAGATCAGCGTTGTAAAAAGCGAGGAAACGAATGCATTTGCGCTTCCGGGAGGACATATTGTAGTATTTGACGGGATTTTGAAGAAGATGAAAACAAAAGAGGAGCTGGCAGCACTTCTGGCCCACGAAGTCTCGCACGTTCACTACCAGCATTCGCTAAGAAGCCTTTTTCGAAGTATGGGAGGTTACCTGTTCATTTCCTTTATTTTCAGTGACGTAACCGGTATCGTCGCGATCATTGCAGAAAACTCGAATATGCTTTTGAACCTCACCTATTCACGGACTCTGGAAACGGAGGCTGACGAAAACGCGGCCCGCATATTCCGGACGCAGGGTATCAGCATGAAAGGCCTCGTGGATTTGTTTAGTTTGTTGCAGGAAGGTGAACAAAAAGCGGGTTACAGCAAGCTGCTCAGTATGCACCCGCTGACCGAAGAGCGGATGCAGCAGGCGCGTGCATTGGCACGGGAACAAACCGGTATTCGGGATCAATCCGAACTGCAAAAGCGATGGATTGATCTCAAAAGCACCAAATGACAAAGGCTGCGATGGCACTATTTTTGTGATTGTCAGCGAAAAGAACGGATTAATTATGAAAGCGTTAACAAAAGAAGGTCAGCAGCACGTTTCGGAGATTGCTGAAAGATATAGTCTGAAAACCGAGTCGGTAGAAACGCTGCTCAAAGCTGTTATCAACGGCGGCGGAAAAATGGCACAGTTCAATATTGCCGAGCTGGGCGGACAGGGACAATGGATGCGCGGAGGAATGACAATGGTAGGGGATATGTTCAATAGTTCGGTAAGAACAACCGTGGACAAAATCTGTAACGAGCTTTCGGACCTGGTAACTTCCAAGGTGCTTTTTGAAGAATCGGCTGATTTGTCGAATGGAGAACATGCGTCTCACGAAAGTTATCAGAAGCAGGGTACCGGCACCTGGCCGGCAGTTTTTGGAAACCCGACTTCAAGCGGCTCTCAAAACAGTTTTCACTATGCATATTTTTCGCCGGTGCACAGGCTTGTGATCGATGAGGATGGAAAGAGAACGATCTACGATACGAAGCATCATCAGATAACCGGTGTATCACAGCAGCAGGGCCCTGGCAATTCGTACAGGTTCACAAGTCAGGATGGTTACGTGGACCTCCACAATCTCCCGGTAATATCAGAGCCGCGCGACGGTTCGCCGCGCGACGGTTCGCCGGGCGACGCCTCGCCGGGCGACGCCTCGCCGGGCGACGGTTCAGTAAAAGAACAATCGCAACCTACGCCCGGGATTGTATACGATGTCACTGCTACTGCTGATTTGAGAACTGAAAGTACAGGGAATAGCCCGCAGGATATTATCATCGCTACGATCGAAAAAATCAATGTGCTATATGAGAGAGGGCAGATCACGGAAGAGGAATTTAAATCCAAAAAACAGGAATTGCTCACAAGGCTTTAAGGTTTTTCTTATCCAAAATGGCAGCAGCGGCTGGGAATTTTCCTGGTCGCTGCTGTTTTTTATATCGTTTCAGATTAATTTTTGTCTGATAATTGATCACATTTGAACCTGTTTTAAAAGCTAAGTTCTAAAAATGATTTTTGCGCAGATTTCAAAAGTGGTTGATCCGATAGCTGTAAAGCTGGACAGGTGGTTTGACGAAGGGATTCGTTTCGTGCCAAATATGGTGATTGCTATCGTGATCCTGGTCATTTTCCGTTTTTTGGCGAGGTATGGAAGCCGGTTTATGGAAAAGGTACTTGGCCGGGCGTCTCAGAATATTGCGCTTGTCAGCCTGGTTTCAGCGATTACCAGGATCGCTATTGTGATGTCCGGCCTGTTTTTCGCCCTGGGTGTACTGGGATTGGACAAAACGGTTACTTCCCTGCTGGCTGGTGCCGGCGTGCTGGCCCTGGCGCTGGGTTTCGCTTTTCAGGATCTGACGACGAATTTTATCTCAGGTGCCTTCATCGCGATTCAACGTCCGATCAAGGTGGGCGATGTGATCGAAACCAATGGATTTACCGGTAAGGTACTGTCCATCGGGTTGCGGTCGGTAAAGATGGATAATTTCGCTGGCCAGCAAGTTGAGTTGCCGAGCAAGGATATCTTCCAGAAACCGATCGTAAACTTCACTTATTCAGGTGAAAGAAGGGTGCAGGTTGATTGCAGTATTGGTTACAAAGACGATCTGGTCGTCGTAGAAAACCTGGCGCTATCCGTCATCACGCAGCTGGATTTTTTACAAAAGACGAAACGAGTTGAACTGAACTTCACCAGGTTCACCGAAAAAAGCATTGACTTCGAAATCCTTTTCTGGATCGACCAAGCCAGGATCGGCCCGGGGCCTGCGAAAAGTTTGGCGATGAAGGCCGTGAAGCGAGTTTTTGATGAGAATGGGATTTCGTTTCCGACGCCGGTAGCGCCGGTAAGAGTAGGAACAAGCCCTCATGATTTCAAGGAGCTTTGATTATAGAGAAATTGTAATTGCCAGAAGGAGTAGACGCCGTAACTATATAAATTCCAGGAGCCAACTGTGACACATTTAACGCTATTTTCCCATTTTCTAAAACTAATTTTTCATCCCTCAAAACAATTTTTCCTGCTGAGTTAGTTACGGTCAAATTACAGGTTTCAATATCAAGATCTGATATTTCAAAAAACAAGGTCGATTGCACGGGGTTGGGGAAAAATTTTAGGCCGGAATTAGCTGGCGATTGTATCGCAATTATTTTGCTGTACGCGAACGTGCCGTCTTTGTCTACCTGCTTTAGCCGATAGTAATGCAATGCCCTTTCAAGGGTACGGTCGGTAAAACTGTATTTATTGGTGATTGCCGAAGTTCCAACACCCGCCATCTTTGAAATCGCGGTAAAATCCTTTCCATTGGTAGATCTCTCGATCACAAAATGTTCATTATTAACTTCCGCAGCTGTTTCCCACAAAAGAACATTTCCCTCGGCAGTATTTTTCCCTTCGAATTTTGACAGAGTCACCGGCAATGCGCCCCCCGCAGGCGCGTCGGAAAGCCCAAAGCCGCTAAAACCACCAGTGAAGGTCGCTGTATAAGCGAAGTCGGAGTTTAGAATAGCTAGACTGGCGGGGGCAGAAATGCTGTTTGCCAGAGTCGCCTGGGCTATGCTGCCTTCGCTCTTGCCCATCGACTTAATTTTATTTCCATTGAAAGTGGGCAGTTCTGAGGCTTTGTAGTATAGGGTTATTTCATAATTTCCGTTGAGATCATCGTTGGTTGGAGTGACTTTGAAAGTTTTGGTAGTTATGCTGTATCCGCCTACCCAGGCCGTTTTGTCAGTTCCGGCCCGGTCGACTTCAACCGACGTACAGCCATAATCGTGGGCGGTCAGGTTTTTGATTTTGGCAATGAGATCGCTGGATTGTGGGTCACGGAAGTAGACCGTCGCGTTTGGGCCTAGGTATTGGGAGTCGGGGGTTGTTGAGACTGCACTCTGAATCGCAGGTTTGTAAGTTCCAGAAACTTGAACATTGTCGATTAGCCACCAGTAATCCCAATTTGCGATATACCTAAATCTAATTTTCATTGCAGGGTTAGCATAGGCAATTGGTATAGAAATATTGATGTTGGACGGTGATTTCCAATACCCCAATGTTCCACCTGCCTGATCTTGTGTGAGCAAGTTATGCCATGAAGCTCCGTCCCAAACGTCTATCATTGCCTGTTCGGGGAAGTCGTATTGATAAATTCCCAAATACTGCGAAAATGATAGATTTATTGATGTCAGCTCAGTAGCGTTGAAGGCCGAAGTTTCAACCGTCTGATCCATTGGCCCATTTCCCAGTTCACTTGAGATAGCAAGTAATGGAGGGCCACTTGTGTCTAATGAGTACTGAGTCCCCCAGTCGACAACACCCCAGGTTTCAGGATACTTGCAACATCCGGAAATTTTCCAGCCAGCGGGAATTGAATGATTATTGAAATCTGCGGAAATCAAATTGCTTTGCACAGTTCCAGGCATTATATCATCATCTGTTATTGTTAGAACGTGCTGTTGATTGAATGTTTCTGGCGTTGCATTGCCTCCATCGGGGCTAGACAAGGAATAACTTAGCGTGATGGACTCGCTATCTTCAACATACGCATCATTGTATATTCTTATAATGACATCTTTAGCTAACTGGCCCGCTTGTAAGACAAACGATTCGGGTGTAATACTGTAATCCGAATTGACGCCGTTATTTGCAGTCCCTGTTGGGCTATTTAGTGTTACAGTTACGGGATGTGAAGGCGCTTTATTGATTTTAATTGTGACAGATTTTTCAATAAAAGGCAAGCATCCATATGGATCAGAATTAGAAATGTTCGCTTCTCCTTCATTTACCCAGGAACCAGCTTCTGTAAATTGCACTGTTGGTCTGGTACAAGAATAAACCCTAACATCATCAACAAACCACCCTTCCCATCCATCACAACCATCGCTATGTAATTCCCATCGAAATTGAATCGACTGGCCAGCGGTGAGTCCGAGTGCACTTAAATTGATTCGACTCTGGCCCCAATCTGAGGTTACAGCACCTTCATTTCCACCAGAAAAAAAATCAAACAGCACTGTGTTGTATCCATTGGCAATGAATGCAGACTCTGGGATATTTTGCCAAGCTCCCGCGTTAATCTTGTAGCTAATACTTCCGCCGTCCCGTCCAGATTCAAGTGACACAAAGTGATCAAAGGCAAGAGTGAAGGGGCCAATAGCATCCACAGGAACTGTAATTTGAGGGCTGCTGATATTTGTCGAGCCGCTTTTGATATTATTTTCACAATTTCCATCCGTATTCCTGGCAAAAATTACTTTCCCGCTTCTACCAGCCGGCGGAGTATTGTTTATCTTCCAAAGAGGTGGTGTCCAGTTTCCATAAGCACTTGAGGTGCTAAGCGTCCAGTTGGCGATCCCATTTTCAAAGTTTTCATAAAAAAATGCATTTTGTGGAGAGGCACCATCACATAGCACATCAACCGGCTTAAATAGTGGCTGAAAGCTGCAGTTATTTTCTATTCTCATTTCAATCGCAGCAATTACTTCGGACAATTCTGAAAGGTCAGCCGCCGTAATTTTGATACCTGAAAAACCGCTGTTAACAGCTTCCGTTGATAATTTTGGTAAGTCGATTCCAATCAAGTCTGTTAAAGAAGCTTCCAGTATATCTGCTTGCGCCGCAAAGTCTGTCGTTGAAGTCATATGAACCTCTTGGGCATGCCAGAAAATGTGGGCTGCTTTTGTGAGGCCGAGGCCCTGAATGGTTTTTCCATTGTAATTGCCGCCATCTACCAATAAAGCAAATGCATGATTCAAAATCCCAGAGTTAGAATGTACTCCGCCAGCGTCTCCGTTATCACACCAATATTGTTGATCAGAAATTTTACCAGGATCTCCGTTGCAGGTAGGATCCCACATATCTCTAATTGCACCGCCAAAGGCCGTTGCCTGCTCTCCGGTGCGCCATCTTGTTGAGCTTCCGCAGGCATTTCTTATTCCGTTGTTTTCTCCATTGTCAAAGTAGGCGTTCAATAGATCAACGGTTTCTCCCCATATATCTGAGTATGATTCATTGAGTGCGCCAGCTTGCCAGGCATATATGAGTCCACTTGTATATTCAGTATACGCATGCGCCCATTCGTGGGCAACCACATCATCAGCCGCAACATCTTGGCAGAAATTAGCTGTTGAGCCATTCCAGCTTGCATTGGCACAATTGATATTGTTATGAACCGTAACCATCGCCGCCCCCGCATTATCATACGAATTCTGCCCAAATGCATTCTTCATCAAATTATAAATATGCCCCGCCGCATCAACTTCTGATTTCTGCCATTGATCCAGGGCATTGTACTTCGCCCCGCCGGTTCCATCCGACTCCTGCCATTTCAAATTGGGATCAGAAACGGATGTTTCATACAACTTGCGATCAATGCTGTGCATGCCCGTGAACTGTTCCACCAGCTCCTTTGAATGTGCATCGATATACAAAAACTCTCTGACATCTGCATCATTGCGTACTTCCACTTCATAGACCAAATGCAGAGGCCCCTTATAGCCTTGCGCAAGACCCTTTTGAAATACAAACAGCGCATTTTTATTGATTTTCAATGGTGCTGCAAACTTGCCGGTTTTCTGCCCGGTCACCAGCTTGATCGCGGTTTGCCCAACTTCTTCCGATGATATTGACGGAGTTGCATTCAGGTTTTCAGCGATGATGAAATTGCCGTTCAGAGAAGTCAGTCTGCCTTCTTTATTAAAATGGAATTTTAAAACCCCGTCATAAACGGGTACCCTATCATGGAATTGTTGCAGGACGACGTGATCAAGCCCGTAGTTGTCTCTTTTAACTTCTTTGACCTGATAGGAATCTTTAGCCGGGTTTCTTTCGAACAGATTAGCATACTTCGTAATAAAAAACAATGCCTTTTGCTCAGGCGAAGAGCCTTCCAGATTGAGCGCTTGGCCGATCGGAAACCTGAGATGATTGAGAGAATTGGTAGCCCTGTCTGTGGTCGTGATTGCGCCAGTTTGGCTGGCAAATGCATCAATATCTCTCTGACGGCTATTTTGAGCGAAAGATGATCCGTTGAAAAACAGAAAAACAATTAAGAGGAGGATAGGAGATTTCATCGTATACCTAATCAGAAGGTTCCAAAAAATGTTATGGAATTTCTGTAGAACCAGGCATACTTGATAAATCGATTATCAGACGGCTTGCAGCTACTGATCAGGAGGATTATTTTCGGCTTTTTAAGGTGGTACTAACAAAACAAACCCCCGCCTCATTCGAAACAGGGGTTCTCTATGAACCTTAATGTAATTGCTTAGTACCTGTAAGTCTCCGCTTTGAACGGTCCTTCCGTTGAAACACCTATGTAGGCAGCTTGTTCTTCAGTTAAAGGTATCGAGGTTTGCACCAACGTGTTTCAGGTGAAGCGCGGCTACTTTTTCGTCCAATGCTTGCTTTCCTGACGGGCTGCTATTGTCGTTTGACAATCAGCTTTTGGGAGAAAACCAGATCATCGCGCCGGACAGTGACAATATAGGTCCCTTCCGGGATACGCGTCACATCCAGCCCCTGACCCGCAGACCAGGCCTGCTGCTGCACCAGCCGGCCATCCGTGCTGTGTACCTGCATCGTGTAACCGCCGCCTACTGCCTGTTCGGTCATGTTCTCGACCGCCACCCGGGTTTCACTGCTGGCAGGGTTGGGCCACAACGCCAGTTTGCTCTGGACTAGCGTACGGGACGCCGGCTGGTCGGGGATAGGGCGCTCACCCAGTTCTGCCGATACCCGCCCACGCGAATTTTTCGCAGGATAACTGAGATTCGATGTGAATCCAATTCCACGCTCCAACACTGCACCTACATTTTCTTGTGCAATGGAGGAATGCCCGGTGAACATTGTCACGGTCAAGACTGTAATCAAACTAAGATGCCTGTTGAAATTCTTAAAACAATTTGCCATAATTTCTCTATTGATGGGTGGATTACTTCGAATACGTATATTTAAAAGTCGTTACCTGGCCATTTAAGATCTGCCCTATCTCGGCCCCAACAAAGTATATATTACAAGGCACCTGGATATTGTTACCGATTACCGCTTTTTCGTTCCCGTCTTCCAGTGCCTTGATGGTAAAGAATGCAGGACATTTGTTCGAATTGATTGAAAATATACGAACGGAAACTTCATACAGACCTTCTTCGGGGTCTGTAAAGAATGCAATGTCCTCGCCTGCCCCGCTTGTGTTGTCCTGCACATACCTGTCTATGTCAGAATAAGTGAAAGTGTAGCCCGATGGTGTTTTGATAATCATATCAAAATCATCTGAGGACAACTCCTCCAAAGTAAAAGCCAAATCTGAATTGATTGGTTTGTTTTCCTTTTCCGGTTCTGCTTCAGTCTCAAATGTGCGGGTAATGGTTGGACTGTTACAGCCATTGGCGCCCAAAGCTTGTACATTGAACTCATACGTTGTGCCAAATTCCAGGTTGTCAACCAAGATATCCCTTGCCGTCAGTATGGTGCTCAATATCGTTTCTACAAAGCCATTTTCATGTTTAACCAGCTTAAATTGATAGTTCCCTGCCTGACTTGGATCGTCCCATTTAAAATGTACAGTGTTGTTTTCCTGTAATGGCACACCGCTTTCATCACCCGGGCTTAAATTCGTAGGAACGGGCGGGGTAACACTATAATCCCCAATCGCCTCCGGCCCAAAGATCCATTCCCCGCCAGCGCCCATGACACCGGCAGCCACTTTATAAACATACTTATTGGGAAAGGTCGACATATTGGACAGTTTGCCTGCCAGCTGCCCGGTCTGATACGATCCCAACTCTGTCTGGGTGGTCCCATTAACACCTGTCAATTTGTAGGTTTGAGCCCCTGCCACAGTCTTCCAATGCAATACCGGCTCACTGCCAGCTTCCACGCAATCTATATTGTCCACCTCCGGCTTGGGCGCCAAATTCTTGTCAACAATGAATTGGTGCCACTTGGCCACTTCACCTTCTTCTTCCTCGACAATGAAAGGCGGCTCCGGTTTTTTGCGCGGCACCATCGCCCAGTGGTATGCCTTTTTGTCTTCAACACCCTGCAAACCAGGAACATGGACAGCAAAGCGCGCAGAACCTACTTCCTCTGCATTCGCGGGCGATTCATAAAAAGGCTCTTTCAGGTAAAACTGGTAGTAGTCGGCCACGTCAGGGCTGAGCCGCGTGGAACGCAAAACGACATCTTCTCCAAACAGCGGCACATGTTTGCCGTCAGCAGGGGATTTTAGCGTGATTGTCGGCATATCGGTCTCGAATGAAATCTCTTCTGTCCAATCACTGTAAATAGTCTTAAACTGCTCTTTTTCAGCATCAGTCAGCAGTTGCAGCAGCCCGCCTGGCAAGACATGGACAGCCTTTTCTGAACCCAGTCTTTGCTTGCCCGCAACAGCATAGCTGTAAGGCTTTTTGGCAGACAAGGCCAGCTTTTTCTTAATGACTGCACTTTGATCGTCTTCGTCATAGGGCACGTCAACCGGGATAGTATGCTCGGCAGCCGTACCCTCAGGGTCTTTCACATGCATATCATAGCCCATGGCGCCGACCACACTGCCGAAGCTGAAAAAGCCCGACCAGGCAGGCACCGTCTCCCCTTTCAGCGGCCAGATGCTCACCGGAGCCGGGACAGGCCCCGCAGTAACAGGGTATGGCAATGTCCATTTCTCTTTCCCTAAAAGCGATTCGCAAAACCCGGGGTCGTCGGTGGCTTCGCAATGCGCGCGGGAATCAGGGCCCTGCGCCAGGTGAGAGCGCACAAAGTATTTGCCCGGTTCCAGGTTGATGTAACCATAGGTCATACCAGTTTCCAGGTCAGGGGCGCTGCTGTTCACAAACCGGTAAACAGGCGCCACATTATCATTGAATGCCATACTGGTGCTCACCTCAAAAAGACGGTAGCTCTCGTACATCGGATATTCCGCCTCAACACCCACCTTCATAGCCCAGGGGTACACAACCGCATCGTCCTCTGGGAAATGTGCCAAAGTCGAGGCATAATCCCCCAACCCCAGCACAGCTGCCCAAGCGTCGTAAAACGCAATGTGCTCCTTGGATTTGGCGTGGTATTTCACAGGGTCCAACTTGTGAAGCTCTGACAAGGTCGCCATACGGAATTCTTCGATGGTGGCGTTTACAGAAACTGAGCGATAGGCTTCCCACAGGACACGCAATACCAGTTCTTTATCAATTTTGTTCACGAAATAAATCCTGCCGTTCAATTCCGGATCCGTATAACCCTCATCCTGGCCATTTGAGTCGGCGGTACTGTGAATAAGCAAATAATAAAAGAGATTGAGAAAACCTGAATTCCGCTTCGGATCCGGGCTCCAATTGACCCCATTGTATACTGCGGGTTGTCCATAAAGCTTTGGTTGAGAAAAATCCATTAAAGACGCAGGTTCTTCCAGATCTTCATTTAACGTCCAAAGTTGTTCGGTACCTGGGTTCTGCGCCTCGCTCTCATAATCACGCTTGATGGCTAGTGCAAAAATCCCTGCTAACGCTTCTCTCAATGTCTGCCATTCTAAGTTGTCTGTTCCCAGGTATAGGTCATTCTTCAAAAAGGAATTCACTGCAAAGAAATATTGGCGGCTGATTTCGTCCCTGTTCGCCGACTTACCCTCGTTTTGATAGTAAAATATGCTATCAGAAGTTTCAAATGCAGGATACAGGGGCAAACCATCGTAGGGCTCAATTGCGTTCGTTATTTTGAAACTGCCAGTGCCATCCAGACCAATGTGGCCAAATTTATTTTTAAACCAGCTATTTGCAAGTGAAGAGTATTTGTGGATGCTTACTGCAACTTTAGATAAAGACTCATCATTTTCGTAAGAAAAGACTCCGTTCATGTCGCCGTCGACCAATGGAGCTGACTGACCTGTTTCCGGATCAATTGCCATAGTTTGGATACCTGGCATGTCTGTGCAGTCATTTAGCGTGAGCATCATCTCACTTGTCGGATTTTGGTCCCTCGTACTTTTTTGAGCAGCAATCAGGACATCGCCGTTGTAATAAGACAGGGCATTGGTGCCAGGAAGGCATTCTATATTGTATGTATTTGCCCAAGGAGTCCCAACGCCGACTGCACTCCATGCATTCATGACTTGTCTGTAAATGTGAGATCCGGCCGGGTGACCCATTTCAACGATCGTGGCAAGGGTTTGTTTCCTTAGATCAGGATAGTCGGATGTTAATGTGATTTTTCCGCTTGTGAAGGTTTTGAAAACAATGTCCAGCGTAAGTTTGTAACTGCTGAATTTATCATTTGGGATTAATGGTAAAACTTCAAATTTGCCGAGAGCTGCATCGTCGTCAATGTAGCCCTCCTTTTTTTCACCTGATGCAAGTAAATAGAACCAGTAATCCCCTACCATTCCATTTGACTGGGGCGCATAGTTCGGATCGGAGACAGTTCGAAAGTTCTTTCCATTATACGTAGAAGGGTGATTGAAATTTTTTGGCTTGTTAAAAGGCCGCACGGATGAACTGTATCCATTATCCTGGTGAGTGCCGTATCGCCAGTTTGGTTTGTTAAATGCGCCTCCATTTTCTATTTCATAAAAGTTCATCATCGAAAGGCCCATAATGTCGCAAAATGATTCCATTAGTGCGTGTAGCGGAATAGGGTTGTCGGCATACCCGTCGTATGCTGGGTTTCCAAGCGTTGGAACATGGTGTAAAATTCCGTGGCTGATCTCGTGTGATATCAGGTCCCGGCTTACGCTGGGAGCCTCAGGCGTGTAAGTTGCTATCCGATGATAGATCAGCGTGTCATTGTGGCTATACATTGTGGTACCATGGTGATTAAAATCGATAACGGTAGTAATGCATTGATCTCCTTCTTTGTCCATCCCGTTCCAACCAAAAAAGTCATGCGTGAATTGGGTAAACTTTTGTGTAGCTTCCAATACGCTGGTAGCGAATACACTCTTGACGGGGTGCTTAAAACCATTTGGAGGATCATTCAAATAAGAAAGAGAATTGAAGGGTCCATTTTGCGGCCAGGTAGTTACGATAGATGCAAAAGGCAGGTATTTGTCTAGCAACACGTTTTGTGGATCATAAATCAAGGCCGCGACTTCCATAGGAGCAAACAATCGAAGTTCAGGCCACTTAACGGAGCACATCGCTACTCCGGATGTGTAGTAAGGGCTCAGGGGTAGCAGCGGGTGGATTCCGTCAAATTCACCGATCGGATCGAGGAGGTATGCTGTCGCATAGAAAGTCGTCGGCCCATGGTACAGAGTTTCCCCTAAAACGACAGGGTACGGGACAGGATTGTACATCACTCCCAAGATCCCAAAAAGATTATTGCCTGGTTGCTCGGCGGGATACTTTTGTGACGGATAGTAACTCTGAGAAACTGCCCCTTGATTCAGCCAAAGAATACAGAACGTCAGGAAAAGATATACACGTAAATTTTTGCACATAGAGAAGGATTTTTAGTACAGAATGGCCGAATATATCTGGTGTTCCTATCAAAGTTGCAGAACCCTGATCCATCAATGTGCAACAGGCTTCGGTTGCGTTATCAACCGGCTTTCCTCCGACGAGAAACAAAAAGCCCCCGCTACAAACGCAGCGAGGGCCTTTAACTGAACATCAATTTACAAAAACCTTTCGTGAAGTCTGGTGACCATTTTTATGCGTAATGACGAGAACATACATTCCGGGACTAAGCTTGCTCACATCCATGATATTTTCCGTCGTTGTCAAAACTGATTTTCCAACTGTTGTTAAAAGCTTTGCACTCCTGATCTCATTTTCTCCACTGATCTCAATAAATAGTTTGTCAGAAACCGGATTGGGATAAATTCTGATATGTTCTTCGTTTGACGGGCCTGCCAACGCTTTTCTGGAAAATGTTTCCTGGATTTCCTCCTCCGGCGCCGGCGCAGTTGCATTTCCGGTCAGATACGAAGGCAGGTAACGCCAGGGACCATACGTCTGCCCGGTCAGTGCCAGTGCGGGATCATATTTAACCCGCACCCGCACCTTGGTAGCAGGGCCTTGCTTGGTAATCAAGTTTTTTAGTTCCGTACCTGGCAGCCCAAGATTGGCATAAGTATTTTGCGAACCAGAGGATTGCGTGCTATTGCTGATTACATTGTTCGCCCCTTTGGAAAATCCCTGCCCAGTCGGTTTCGTCTCCCAAACCAGCTTCCCTTTATTTCCACCCAGAAAAGACTTAGCATACAACCCCGCCCCAAAGTTATTCTGGGCGAATTGGGTTTGGTTGATTGGGGTGGTAAGGTTGGTGTTGTAGAGGCGGAGGTTGTTTCGGAGATTACCTCCGTTTCCGTTGCCATAATGAATGTACACAATCCCTTCATTAAGTTGACCATTGTCATGTTGGTGAGCTCCCATAATAATATCGCTAAATCCATCCCCGTTGATATCTCCGGCCCCGGACACTGAATTTCCAAGAAATGCACTTTCTTGATTACCTTCCAGTTTGAAAGAATAGTTCGAATTCAATCCAGATTCCGATCCTTGATAAATATAAGCTGCACCTTCGTTGGGTTGTCCATTTGAATATCCCAGAGAACCAACTAAAATGTCGGAGTAACCATCCCCATCGACATCTCCGCCACTGGCAACGCATGAGCCAAAATAGCCGTACGCAACATTGCTTTCAATAATTTTTGGCACCGTAGTAATACCTCCCTGTGAACCGTAATAAACGTATAGAGCACCCTCTGTCAGCTGACCGGAAGTGTAGTGCGTTGCTCCCGCTACCAGATCCATATATCCATCGCCATTGATATCACCAGCTCGTGATACATTTCCACCGAGCCTGCATTCGGCCTTACCGGATTGCAGGACTAAGTCATAATTTGCCTTAACACCCAGAGCCGAACCGTAGTGAACCATAATCGCACCTTCATAAGCTTCTACCTCTGAATAGAAAGGACTTCCAACTGCTACATCTCCAAAACCGTCTCCATTGACATCGCCTAATCCTGCGACAGCGCCCATATTAAATCCATTGGAGCTTCCATTAATTTTTGTAATTGCGTTGTTAGTTATGCCATTCCCAGAACCGTGATAAACAAATGCAATTCCCTCATCGGAGTGCTGCTGCTCCACATCTAGTCCCGGAGCACCCACAATGACATCACTATATCCATCACCATTAATGTCGCCTGCACATGCCACCGAATTGCCGAAATTCCCATCCTCCTCTTGTTGACCTTCGAGTTTGGCCTTTATAGTATTGATTATGCCTTGAGCTGAGCCATGATAAATGAACGCTGCACCAGCATTATTTGCTCCATATAGGGGGACTCCAATAATTATATCGCCATAGCCGTCACCGTTCACATCGCCGGCAGAAGCAATGTTGCCCATGCGTGCATGTTCCTGGTTGCCTTCTATTTTAACAATGGGCTGAGGATTGAGCCCGGTATGAGCGCCGTGATAGATAAAAACGGCTCCTTCACCTGTTTGCCCATTATCGTATCCGTCTGTCGCAATACCAATATCATCGTAACCGTCTCCATTGACATCGCCTACGTTGGCAATAGACCAGCCCATCTGAGCGAGAGGCTTGTTGCCTTCTAATTTTAAGGACGAGATAGGTGAGACATTATTCGCCCCCCCATTCCAAACAAACGCCCCACCTTCATCCACTTGCCCGTTGTCATAAAAAATTGCCCCGGCAATTACATCGCTGTACCCATCCCCATTCACATCACCAGCACTGGTCACACTGCAGCCAAACTGTGCACTGGCCTGGTTACTTTCCAAGGTGGATATCGGAGTGGTCGAGATTCCTGTCTGGCCACCCTGATAGATGAACGCTGCCCCCTCATTACTCTGCCCGTTATCGTAAAGCATTGCGCCAACGATTACATCCGAATACCCGTCCCCATTTACATCACCGGCACTGGCGACCGAGTTGCCGAATTGTGCCTCTGCCTGGTTGGATTCCAGGGTGGTTGCAGCTACCACATTGATTCCTTGCGCTGAGCCATAATGCACAAAGGCAGCCCCTTCATTGGTCTGGCCTTTGTCGTACATAATGGCGCCTGCGATGATGTCGCTATACCCGTCCCCGTTTACATCACCGGCCGTGGACGCCGAGTGGCCCAGGTATGCATTTGCCTGGTTGCTTTCCAGGATAGTTGCCGCATTGTTCGGGTTAATGCCCAGGGCAGAGCCGTGGTAAATGAAAACTGCACCTTCGTCGGTTTGGCCTTTGTCGTAATGCCTGGCACCGATCAGGATATCGCTGTAACCGTCCCCATTCACATCACCGGCCCCACTTGAACAAAACCCCATCATTGCCTCCGCTTGGTTGGCCTCGATGATAACGGGAGTGTTAGTATTAAGTCCGGCTGCCGAGCCGTGATACAAAAACACAACTCCTTCGTTGGTTTGCCCTTTGTCATAAGTCCAGGCGCAAACCAATACATCGCTGTAACCGTCCCCGTTCACATCACCAGCCAGCCCGACCCTATTGCCCATATTTGCTTCGGCCTGGTTGCTTTCCAAAATCACAGAAGCAGTGGTGCTGATCCCCTGCGCAGAACCATAATACACAAAGGCAGCGCCTTCATTGGTTTGTCCTTTGTCATACAGAAACGCACCTACGATGATATCGCTGAAACCATCTTTGTTGATATCTCCCGCCGAGGAGACATAGCACCCGAACTTGGCATCTTTCTGATCGGATTGAAGCATGACAGGACTTGCTATGTTGATCCCGCTCGCGCTCCCATAGTAAAGGAATGCCGCTCCTTCGTCGACCTGACCATTGTCGTATTTGTAAGCGCCCACAATCACGTCGCTATATCCGTCCCCATTCACATCACCTGCGCTGGACACGGCCCCACCCATCCCAGCTTGGGCCTGGTTGCCTTCCAGGGTAGCATTTGCATTTCCAGGGTTTCCATTAGTAATAATAGGGTCGATGGTGACGGGGAATTCAGCATTATCAACGGATACATGGATTGCAATGAGACCATTTTCCAATCCAAGAGAAGCAGCGAGTGTTTTTCCGGTTGCGTCCCAGCATTTGAGACCTTTGTAAATTAGCTTCTCTTTATTATTCTCTGTATGAAAATGCAGGGTATTGTTACGCAGATCCTCTACATGCATCCCTTGCGCCAGAAGTTTAACAGTTAATTCTTTTGTATCGGCCGGAGCATTTTCTATGATAAAATTTTGGCGGATACCTTCCTCGTTATTGATAAATTCCTCGGTAAAACCAGGATGTTTGATGAGGAGCTTGCTGTCAGCGGTTTCTTTTGCAGCGCTTGACAAGGCCTTGTAAATCTGGTTGTCATCAGCAAAAATGCCTTTGTTCACAATTTTTAGCCGGAAATTAAAACCCGCAGAATCAATGCGGTTCGCCACTGTGAGAGTCCCTGGTTCGTAGTACGCACGCAGATTGTGTTTGCGGTTGGGGCTTTGGAAGGAATTTTTCTGATCGTCGTACGAAATGTTGTATTCGCGCCGGGTAAGACTTTGCCGGATGTCGGCAACCGTTTGTTCCGGGAAAATGTCTGTTTTTGATAAAGCCTTGGCGCTTGACGTGAAAGGAGCATATGTCAGTTTTGCTGGATAGTTACAGCAGAACATGTACGCTGCAGTTGCTAACGCAGCGAGAGCAGGATAGAGATAATGTTTTTTCATACTGATTTTGATCAAAAGGTCTCAGCCAGTGTCAGGCCTTAGTCAAAATTCAGATTCTCAAAGCAATAGTATGTAGAACAATGATTTAACGGAAGGTGTAATGAGCAGACGTTAAGGGTCTTATGTAAATAAAACCCCCGCTTCTCATTCGAAGCAGGGGTTTCTCTATGAACCTTAATGTAATTGCTTAGTACCTGTAAGTCTCCGCTTTAAACGGTCCTTCCGTTGAAACACCGATGTAGGCAGCTTGCTCCTCAGTTAAAGTATCGAGGTTTGCACCAACGTGCTTCAGGTGAAGCGCAGCTACTTTTTCGTCCAGTGCTTTTGGAAGAACGTATACCTTCTTCTCGTAAGCAGCCGTGTTGGTCCAAAGTTCGATCTGGGCCAAAGTCTGGTTTGAGAATGAGCAGGACATTACAAATGAAGGGTGTCCCATCGCGCAGCCCAGGTTTACCAAACGACCTTCCGCCAGTACGATAATGTCTTTTCCTTCAACATTATAGATGTCAACCTGTGGTTTGATCTGAGATTTGGTGTGACCGTAAGAGCTGTTCAACCAGGCCATGTCGATTTCGTTATCGAAGTGGCCGATGTTACAAACTACGGCTTTATCACGCATGTTGCGGAAGTGCTTTTCGGTAATGATCTTGTAGTTACCTGTCGCAGTAACGAAAATGTTCGCACGGCTGGCAGCTTCGTCCATCGTTACTACTTCAAAACCGTCCATTGCTGCCTGCAGCGCACAAATAGGGTCGATTTCAGTAACCAATACACGGCAGCCTGCACCACGGAGTGATTCCGCAGAGCCTTTACCTACATCACCGTAACCAGCTACAACCGCTACTTTACCTGCAAGCATTAAATCAGTCGCGCGGCGGATAGAATCTACCAGCGATTCACGGCAGCCGTATTTGTTATCGAATTTCGATTTGGTAACCGAGTCGTTGACGTTGATTGAAGGCAAATGCAATGTGCCGTTTTTGTAACGCTCGTACAAACGGTGAACACCAGTCGTAGTTTCTTCCGAAAGTCCGCGGATACCATCGATCAGCTCGGGGTACTCATCGAACACCATATTGGTAAGGTCGCCGCCGTCGTCAAGGATCATGTTCAAAGGCTTGCGCTCTTCACCGAAGAACAACGTTTGCTCGATGCACCAGTTGAATTCTTCTTCGTTCATTCCTTTCCAGGCGTAAACCGGGATACCTGCCGCTGCGATTGCCGCTGCTGCGTGATCCTGCGTAGAGAAGATGTTACAAGATGACCAGGTAACTTCTGCACCCAGCGCTGTCAAAGTTTCGATCAGAACCGCAGTCTGGATTGTCATGTGCAGGCAGCCTGCAACGCGGGCACCGGCAAGTGGCTGCGACGGGCCGTATTCAGCACGGATTGCCATCAAACCAGGCATTTCAGCTTCTGCCAGTGTAATTTCTTTGCGCCCCCATTCGGCCAGCGAGATGTCTTTTACCTTGTAAGGAATGTACGTTTCTGTTGACGTTGCCATTATTCGGATTTGTTTATGGAAAATCTATGGAAGCCACAAAATTAAATATAAAAACCACCTCAATGAACTTTCGTAGATGATAATTGCCGTTTTGAGTAGAAATTTGGATTTTTTATCTATTTGCAAGAGTTATCGCCAACTATTACGGACATAACCATGGTGTCAGGCTGATTTGAAAGATATTTTGTCTGTCAGTCGTGAACTAGACAGAACAATGCCGTTTGTCGACAATTTCCCTACGTATGTCTACCCTCGTTTTTGGTTAAATCTTTGGGTGGTGAATTAATTATATTTGTACATGCGCCCAAATGTCCCGATACTTTCTGATCCGGTCAACAAAAGGATTTTATTGCACGTGTTGTTCTGGCTGGCTATCCTGATAGTCCTGACGTTTATTTATGGGGCAGGAATGCCGGATTACTGGCTGTCGCTGGGTATTGTAGGTATGTTTATGCCTATTCATATTCTCTACTTCTACTGCATAGCTTATGTGCTGATCCCCAGGTTCTTCAACCGGAAAAAATATATCGCTTTCAGTCTGTACCTGATTTTATGCGTAGTCGGTTCGACGCTCCTTTTCCGGCTGATGGAAATACTTGTTGCAGACCCGATCATTTTTGCGGCAGTAAAAAAGAAAGACCCCACCTTCGACTGGATCAAATTGCACGGTACTTTCCGCGAACAGCTCGCCAAGCCCGTATATCTGATCAGTGCGTTTGAGCAGACCAATATTTTCGTTTGGATAGCCCTATCAATTAAATTTTTCAAAATGTGGTTCGAAAGAAGGCAGGCTGCTATTGAAGCAGAGCTTAACTTTCTCAAGGGGCAGTTACACCCCCATTTTCTTTTTAATACGCTCAATAACCTTTACGCATTAACCCTCAATCAATCGCCACAATCGCCGTCGGTGGTGATGGGGCTGGCGGAGATATTGCGCTATATGTTGTACGAGGCCAATACGGATATCGTGGAGCTGGAAAGGGATATCCGCATTGTGGAAAGTTACATTAAGCTGGAAAAAATCAGGTACGAAGAGCGGCTTGACATTAATTTCAGTATAAACGGACTCGTACCGGGACAGAAAATTGCGCCTCTGCTGATTTTGCCGCTCGTCGAAAATGCATTCAAACACGGTGCCAGTGAGCAGGTCGGGCAGGCCTGGATTAATATAGATCTGAGGGTTAAAAACAGTATTCTTAAATTTAAAATTGCGAACAGTAAACCGGAGAATACGATCATCGAAGAAAAAAAACACCACGTAAGTATCGGGCTGGCGAATGTCAGGAAAAGGTTGGATATCTTGTATCCCTCAGCGTATCAGCTACGTATTTTAGAGGAAGATGACGTATTTGCCGTTATCCTCGAAATCTCGCTCGACAAGCGTATCGAACCCTGACCAACCATGAAAATAACTGCGATCTTAGTGGACGATGAGCCCCACGCAATTGAGGTACTCGACAACTATCTGGGTAATTTCAGCGAGATAGAGATCGTGGCGCGCTGTCAGGATGCGATTCAGGCGTTCCAGTTTTTGCAGCAACAGAAAGTGGATCTCATGTTTCTGGATGTTAAAATGCCGGGGCTAAAGGGTACCGATCTCCTGAGAAGCCTTAAAAATCCGCCGAAAGTGATTTTTACTACTGCTTATCAGGATTATGCAGTCGAGGGTTTTGATCTCAATGCGGTTGACTATCTATTGAAGCCAATTCCATTCGAACGGTTTCTACGCGCTATCGACAAGGTTTTCACCGGTCTGAATATAAGCAACCAGTCTGTGTCGGTCGCGCAGAAAAACTTTGTGAGCAATAAGGATATTTATCTGTACCTCAAAGTCGACCGGAAGATGGTAAAGGTGAACGTCAGCGATATCTATTGGATAGAGAGCCTGCGCGATTACATTAAGGTTGTGTTAAAGGACAAAGTGTTGATTTCCAAGCAAAAAATAAGTCTCCTGGAAGAGCTGCTTCCTGAGGACAGCTTTATTCGTATTCACCGTTCATTCATTGTGTCTGTCGAAAAAGTGGAGAGTTATCATTCTCACAAAATAGAAATCGACGGCAAAGAACTCCCCATCGGCCGCAATTTCAGAAACGATTGCCAGCGCCGCTTCAAATTAATTTTCTGATCCTTATCTATTTATCCCCGGGCTGAAGCCCGGGGCAATTGATTTTTTCCTGGGGGCTGAAGCCCCGGGGAGCTTCGAATTGACTTTTTCCTCCTTCCTCCATTCCTCCTTCCTCCATTCCTCCTTCCTCCCTCTTCCTACAAATGGCGTTTGTCGATAAAAAAAGTTGTTAATCGACGGTTACTAACTATGCTTCCCTATCCTCATTTTTTCAGCTTAAAATTGCAGCGCCATCAGCATGATGGTTGAAACAATTTCAAGTTAATAGCCAGTTAGCCATGTTAAAAAGTAAAAGAATCCTGCTCGCAGTCCTTTCCATGGGACTGCTGATAGCGGGATGTAAAGACAAAGAAGATGTGAAGCCCACCGCAACGCTTACAGCCCGCGCGGGTGCCGATCAGAATGTGAAAGTCGGAGATGTGGTGAACCTTGATGGAAGCGGTTCTACGGATTCGGAAAACAAAACGTTTGAATACAGCTGGACCTTCTCGAAAAAACCCGCCGGAAGTAATGTAACCCTCACCAAACCAACCGATAGCAAGCCTGCCTTTACGCCGGATCTGCCTGGGGAATACGAAGTTGAGGTCAAGATCAGCAACGAAAATGGACAAAGTGCCGACAAGGTCCTGGTTACGGCAACAATGATTGAGCCTATCGTGCTGGAAACTAATATCAAGGATAAGAAAGTTTTGGAAGACCGGGTGGCCAATCCGGACATTCCCGATTACATCGTCAATGCGAACGTGCAGATCAATGCCGAGCTGACGCTGAAACCAGGGGTGGTTATCGCCTTTGCCCGGGATACGCGGTTGGAACTGAATGATAACGGAGGTATCCTGCTGGCAAAAGGCGATTCTTTGAAGCCGATCCGACTGATCGGCAAAGAGCCTACAAAAGGTTTTTGGGGAGGTATCGTTTTCAGGTCTTCCAATGGGGCTAATGAGTTGGAATACGTAGAGGTGGCCCACGCAGGAAGCAAGACCCTGATCAACACAATCAAGGCAGGTATGGCGGTCATCGGTTCATCCAGGGCGAAAATCAGCATCAAGCATTGTTTGTTTCAAAAGAATGACGGCTACGGATTGTATATCGAAGAAAGGGTAGTATTGTCTGGCTTTGAAAAAAACACATTCTCTGAAAACACCGAAGCCGGAATTTTGCTCAATGCGAATAATGTCGCGAGTCTGGACTATAACTCAGTATTTTCAAAAGCAAATGGCCGAAATATTATAGAGATATATGCTTCAACACTTTCAAAGAATCTAAATACAGAAATCATTTGGGCGGGTTTTAAAGACAAAACACCTTACCGCATCATGGAAGGACTAGGCTCGGACGCCAACTGGAAGCTGATGCCTGGTGTAATCCTGGAAATGGGCCGTGGCGCCAGGCTGTCGATCGATGACGGTTACTTTTACGCAAAAGGTACCGAGGCTTCCAAAATCATCATCCGTCCGGCGGAAAATGAGCGGGCATATTGGAGAGGGATGATCTGCTTCTCGCAAAACTCGAAAAACCTGATGGAGCATGTTGATTTCTACGGTGGCGGAAGCATTGCGCTTGTTTCGGGTAAAAAGACCAACATCGCAGTGTACGGAGGCGGTGCCAGAATGGAGATCAGGAATTCCCGCATCGCAGGTAGTGGCGGATACGGTATTTACGTGAATTATCAGGCGGTTGTAAATGAAGACATAGAAACCGCGAATGTATATGCAGATAATGTAGAAGCTAAGGTGTTGAAAGAATAGCGGGAAATGGACGAGCTAACCCCATGCGTCAGCCTGATTTTCGGGCTGATCGCATTCCTCACAGTGTTCACGTTCCACAAAGCGGCAGGTGCCAGCACAAGCGTCGGGATAGCCCTACTATTCTGGGTTACCCTTCAGAGCGTCCTGTCGGCTTCCGGTTTTTATAAAACTACCGATACCATCACTTTAAAGCTTTCATTGGTGACGCTTTTGCCATTGTTTTTGCTGGTCTGGCTCTTCTCTGCCAGGCCGGGCAAAGCGTTTCTTGACAGCATGGATATGCATTTACTTACGGTTATCCACGTCGTCAGGGCACCGATGGAAGTAATACTTTACTGGCTTTTCGTGTATGGGATAGTACCTGCGGAAATGACGATTGAAGGTGGAAACCTGAATATTGTGGCCGGTTTGACAGCTCCTCTCATTTATTATTTTGGGGTATTGCAGGGGAAAATCAAATGGCAGTTGATGGTAAGCTGGAACCTGATCAGTCTTGGGCTGCTGGTTAATGTTGTGTTGAAATCGACGCTGATGACACCTTTTCTGTTCCAGAATTTCGCCTTTGAACAGCCGGTGGTCTCTGCTTTCTATCCCCCGTTTGTACTCTTGCCGGCGGTAATTGCGCCGGTGATCATCTGCGCGCACCTGGCGGCGATCCGAAGTCTTATCAAAACAAATTTCGACCAGGTCAAAGCCCCGATCGGTGAGCGTCTTATTCTGAAACAACTCATGATCAAATCTTTATCCAGCCATGCCAAACATAGAAATTAAGCTGCTGGCGGCAATTCTTGTGGCCAGCATACAAGTCGGCGCGGCAGGAAAGCAGCGTCCGTTCAGGCAGCCGTATCCTGAACAAGGTTTCTGGGTTGTGGAAACTTTGCCGGAAAGCGATTCGACAATTGTACGTTACTACGCAACGAGCATTGATCTCGTATCAGAGCAAAAAGAGAAGGGGAAGCTGGATGTCAGTAAAAGGTCGACCCGGAAATATCTTAACAAAAAACTGAGCAATGAGCTCGAAAAGGGCCCGCTCGGTCGATCAATACCAAAGCTATATGAAATCAACTGAGTTAGTTCCTCTTATCAGGATTATCGGGATAATCCTTTATTTTTTTATTGCAGCGCAGGGGGCATTCTATCATTTCGGGTTTGGCAAGGCGCTTTATCAGATTCCGTCCGAACATTTCATCGAGCTTCGGAAAGCGGTTGATCCGGTAGTCAGAAGTAAATTCAAAGCCCTCTATCTCTCGGCGCTCGCTGTTATGTTCGTGTGGTTTTTGATCGCTGATAAGTCGACAGGATTCTGGTCCTATGGCTTTGTTCTGCTTGCCTTTATCCTCTTGATCGCAGATATGGTGCTGATTCTGAAGTTCAGCGAGCCGGTTAACGAGCTTATCAACAGTGATCTTTTGAATACCGAAAAGGAGTACAGTAATGCGCGGTCAGAGTGGCTCAAATTCATCCTGATCAGAGGGTATCTTTCTCTGACGGGCTTTGCGATGCTGATCATCCACCTCGCATTCAAACCTCGTTAATATCTATTTCTTACACGTATAGCAATAAGAGTTATAGTTCTGAATATTTAAGCAAAAAGCCATGAAAAAGAAAATAGAAGCATTGTCCGGCATGTACGGGGGCAGAAGTATCCTGCTATTCCTGGTTGCTGTGCTGTCACTTTCAGCCTGTGACAACGAAAAGGCAGTAATGCCGGATGAAAATATTATAACGGACGAAAAAGCGATTATTCCTGCGAAAGATCAGCGTTTCACATACAAAATCTCAGAAGGTGACGGTGATCACGGAACGCTGGTAACACGGGTTACGGCAGTGAAGGATTCGGCCGGGACCAACGTATTCAGTATTGAAAATAATTATCAATATGAAGACGGTTCAATGGTTTTGAAATACAAGGCATTCAGTAAAGGTGGATTTACCACCAACGAAATAGCTACATCAGCCGGCCTCGATGCAATGTACAAGTACGTTAGTGAGTTTGCTGTCATCAAAAGTTCAAAGCTGACCGGTTTTCCGCAGCGACAGACCTTTGACAATAAAGGTACAGTTGGAAGCAAAGTGACTTTTAGCAAGGAGCCGATTTATCAATATCTGGAACTTGATATTCCCACCGAGGATGGGGACGTTATTTCGGCCGAAATTGAAAGTGCCGTCATCTATCACGAAGGAAAAGTAACTACGGAAGAAAGTGTGACTACACCCGCAGGGACCTTCAAATGCAGCAAATGGGAGTTTAGTTACGACCTGGAAACCAGGCTTACTTCCGAACATTTCCCGGCTGAGGAAACTGCAGTTGTGTATACCGTGCATTTGTGGACGGTTCCGGGAATCGGTATCGTGAAGTCCGAAGAGGTTTCAGGAAAGGATGTGACGAAAACGGAACTGCAAAAAATCGATAAGTAAAATCAATCCGTCACATGAGAAAGCTTAAAATATTTATTTGTCTGGCGGGATTGATCCTGCTGGGCAATGCATGTACAGATGATGAAAATCCATCGCCCGATGAAGTGCGGCCGGAGAAGGGATATATCACTGGCAAAGTGACCAATACCGATGGTAGCCCGTTAAAGGGCGCCAAGATCGTAGCGGATAATACGATGATTTATGCATCTTACTCGCTGGGTACTTCGGATGAAAATGGTAATTACAAAATCCAGCTTCCGGGTGTCGGTACTTTTATGACTTCTGCTCAGATAGTCCGCGAGTACAACGGGAAGCGTTACGAGCTGGATCTTGACCCTGATAAGTATGAAGAGCTGAGTATCGATGGAGGTGTCAGAAATTTTAAGTTTAAGCTGACAGGCCCGCGTCCTGAAGGAGTAGGGCATTATGGAGCCACGATTGAAGTCAACAGGGCGATCATGAGTTCAATTCATGATTCTGAAAACATCGAATTCACCCTGGAACCTGTCGCAAACCTGATCGATGGTTCAAAGGGAAAGACGCTGAAATTGAAACACGGAGCGCCTTACAGTGAGGACTATGGCCGGATCGTCGATGTTCCACTGGGAAGGTATGCAATGACCGCTTACTACAATGGCGATGAAGGAAAAATGCCGCTGAAACTGCGAAAACATTTTTCGGAAGACAACTATGAAAGCGAATTGACAATAGACTTTGAGCCTTCCAATATGTGGGGAAGAAACATTGCTATTATCAGCTTCTTAGAATGAGATCAGATTGATCCAATCAATAATTGCTGACAACAAATTGATAGCTCTAAGATCCCCGGGCTGAAGCCCGGGGCAATTGATTTTTTTGTTTTTCTGGCGAAGCCAGAAACAATCCAATCAATTGCCGGCGGCTTCAGCCGACGGCTCAAAGATTGATGAATTGATTTTTGATATTGAAATCAATATAATTATAAAAGGGTAGAGAAGCTTTTGAAGATGGCTCCAAGTCTCACTGCATCCAAAATGCGGGCCTGTGTGCCGCCGTGGTTCAGTACGGATTGCTCGTGAGATGTTACGCACATTTCACAACCGTTCAATGCGGACACGACCAGGCTCAGCAGCTCGAAAAACTCTTTGCCTAATACCGGATTGACCATAATGCTCATTTTAATACCGGCAGGTGCATTATCGTAAAATTCCTTGTGCATGAAATGCCTGAAACGATAGAAAACATTGTTAGCATTCATCAAAGAAACGCACGCAGTCACCTCTGCAATTTCCTTTTCTTCTGCGCCTTCGCTTTTCAAAAGTTCTTCCAGGGCCGAGATCAGTGCGGTGTTCTTTTCGTTCACTGCCACGGAGAACGCGATCAAAAGTGCTTCTTTGCGGTTTAATGTATTCGATTTCAATACATTGCTCACATTCACTTTCAAATCTTTCAGATAGCGGTGATCAAGCGCGGCTAATTTGTTGATCAGTACGCTGTCGAACTCTGCGGGCAGGTTTACTTCTTTATACAGAGAATCCTTGGTATTCCCCGTTGCTGCAAATGGATACATAGTCTGCGAATTTGTATAGTTTTTAAAAACAAAAACAGCTCACAAGCCGGCGTGTAAATCTGCCTGTTGTGAACTGTTTTGATGGTGTGGATTAAGCAAGTGTAGCCTCGCCTTTTTGCCAGTTGCAAGGGCAAAGTTCGTCAGTTTGCAAAGCATCCAAAACGCGGATCACTTCACCAACGTTACGGCCTACTGAAAGGTCGTTTACGCTAACCCAGCGAATAATTCCTTGTGGGTCAACGATGTAGGTTACACGATAAGCAATTTTTTCGTTTTCTTCCAGGATGCCCAATTCCTCTGCCAATGATTTCGAAGTATCAGCCAGCATTGGGAATTGCAAGTTGCGCAGATCGTCGTGGTTTTTTCTCCAGGCAAGGTGAACGTACTCGCTGTCGGTAGAAGCACCGATCAAAATCGTGTCACGGTCAGCGAAGTCGCCTACGTGCTTGCCGAACTCAGCGATTTCGGTTGGGCATACAAAAGTGAAGTCTTTTGGCCACCAGAACATCACCATCCACTTCTCAGCATTCTTGTGATCTTCTGAGGTAATATCGTAGAATTCGTTGCCTTTTTCCAGAGATACTACTGATGTTTTTTTGAATTCCGGGAATTGTGATCCCACTGATAACAGTCTATTTGCCATGATTGCTCGGTAGTTGATAAGTTGTACTTTTTAGTGTTACAAACTTACAACCGAAGGTCTGGCAAGACAACTTACAGCCTGGTACTATCGCAGGAAAGAGTTGTATCAAACAAACGAATTTGATTCTGTTTATCAGAAAAGAAATGTTATAGAGATCATCAATAAATTCATTGATATAGACAATAGGATTTTCCTGATATTATTTTTTAATCCCGGACTACTCGGGCATCAGATTAAGTACCGTTTCGAGTGACATGCCGCGCGATCCTTTGATCAGGATATATGTATTTTCTTGCGGGTTGTCCATAACCCAATTATGAAGCGAGAATTTGTCCGGAAAGTAATACGCTTTCGGAAGTGCGGGTAATGCGTGCTGCATCAATGCACCTGCAAGGATCACGATGTCAAATTGTTGTTCCGCAATCTGTTTGCCTAATGCAAGATGTTCCTCTGGCGCAGCCTCTCCCAGTTCAAACATATCACCCAGGATCAGCATCTTGCGCGGTGCATCCAGCTTGCCGAAATTGGCGATAGCGGCAGACATCGAGGAAGGATTCGCATTATAAGCATCCATAATGACCGTATTGGAGCCTTTTTTCACGATCTGCGACCGGTTATTGGTAGGCTGATAAGTCGCAATGGCTTCCAATGCATCTGCATCTTCGACGCCAAACTGCTTTCCGACAGCCAGCGCCGCGCAGATATTGTCAAAATTGTAACTGCCCGGTAAATGCGTAGTCACCGTTTTTCCGCCCGATTGAAAACTGACCACCGGGTTGTCCGATAATAGGGTAGGATTGACAGCACTGTTTTCAGAATTGTAAAAAACGATCTCACCGAAGGCGCGCCGTTTGCTTACCATTTCCATGATCACATCATTTTGGGAATTGACAAAAACCGTCCCTTTTTTCTTGGAAAGAAAATCAAATAGCTCCCCTTTCCCTTTTTTCACGCCTTCCTGTCCGCCGAAACCTTCCAGATGCGCTTTGCCGATATTAGTGATCAGGCCGTGGGTGGGTAATGCAATCGAGCAGAGTAACGCGATTTCCTCCTGGTGATTGGCACCCATTTCGACCACCGCCATTTCATGTTTGGCAGGATCTACCGACAATAATGTAAGCGGGACGCCGATGTGGTTATTGAGATTGCCGGAAGTCGCGTAGGTATTGTATTTCATCGACAACACTTTCGCTATCAGTTCTTTTGTAGTTGTTTTCCCATTCGATCCTGTCAATGCGATGACGGGAAATTCAACAGTTTTCCTGTGAAATCTGGCGAGATCCTGTAATGCGGAAAGCGTATCTTCCACGAGGAGAAAACGCTGGTCGGCGACTACATTTTCGTCACTTACCACTGCATAAGCCGCACCTTTTGCCAAAGCTTCGGCTGCATATTGGTTGCCGTCAAATTTATCCCCTTTTAATGCGAAGAAGATAAAACCTTCGCTAACCTGCCGGGTGTCTGTTGAAATGCGGGCCCCTTTTTTGAAGTATTGATAAAGTGTTTCGGTGGTCGTAAACATGAAAAAGCTGGTCGTTATAAAGTTATAAGGCCTTATTTCGTTAGGTTTGAGAGACTCGAACGTAAGCCCGCACGGCGCCCGCGGAAACCTGCAAAACTAATAGAATATTCCTCATCGATGCGAACCAAATATACCTCTCTCTTTCTTTTGATCTTTTCGCTTTGTCTGTCGCGCGCCTCCTTTTCGCAGCAGGTCTGGTTTAAAATCGATACGGTTACCTCGGTTACTTCAAAAGGTGCCCGATTGTCGAATCCCTGGGCGGGAGGCATCAATGCGCCGCAGTTCCTGAAAATGCACTTAAATAATGATTCGGAAGAAGATCTGGTCGTATTTGACCGTACCAACAGCAAAGTCACCACTTTCATCGCCGGGCCCGACCCTGACAATGCTGCGAAAAAGAAATTTATCCACACGCCCTATTACGAAACTCTTTTCCCGCAAGCCGATAACTGGATGATCCTGGCCGATTACAATGGGGACGGGAGTAAGGATCTTTTTGCAAGTACTTCGCTCGGTATCAGCGTGTATCAGCAAGTCAAATCAGGCAATTCCTGGTCGTGGAAATTGATGCAGGAAGTGCTTTATACCAAAGGTTTTTCAGGAAATATCAATTTGCAGGTTTCCGGGACGGATATTCCGGGCATTACGGATATTGACGACGACGGCGACCTGGACCTGCTGACCTTTGATTTTTCGGGAACATATATCGAGCTGCACCAGAACCTGAGCATGGAAAGATTCGGTGTGCCGGATAGTCTCGGAAATCCGAAAGATCCGGTATTTCAGCGAAACGGTGATTGCTGGGGTAATTTCAGCAAAGGCGTTTCAGAAGGTTTCGATTTCGGGCTGGATTGTGGCGTCGTCAAATTGGACGGCGGGCGGATTATGCACGCAGGTAACTCTATTCTGTTACAGGATTTAAATGGGGATGGGAAAAAAGACCTGCTCGTTGGCCACATCAGTAATGAGCATATCTCGTTTCTTACAAATTCGGCCAGCGGCCTGATCGCTAATTTTACCGCCTATTCCAACAGCTATCCTGCTAATGATCCTGTGTTAATGCACATTTTCCCAGCCGCTTTTTATGAGGATATGAATTTCGACGGGGTGCCCGATTTACTCATTGCACCCAATTTGCCTTCGAACGATCTGAATAAGGTCGATTTCAAATCGTCGGGCTGGCTGTATCATAACGCAGGGACGGCAGTAAAGCCCAATTTTCAGCTTAAACAGAAGAATTTACTGCAAGACCAGATGCTGGATGTGGGTGAAAACGCCGCGCCCGCATTTTTCGATGTCGATGGCGACGGCGATCTGGATATGCTGATCGGGACTGGTGGTGTGCCGGGCACGAACGGTTTTCGTGGCGGTTTTTGGCTGCTTAAAAATGAGGGAACTGCGACTGAGCCTCAGTTTGCAGTGGAATCAGAGAATTATCTTAATGTACCGGCTACAATCGGATTATTCAATATTAAACCACAGCGGGCGGATTTCAATGGAGACGGTGTGGCGGACCTGGGCTTCTCTGGCGTTTCCCTGAGTAATCTGAGACTGGAATACCGGTATATCCCCAACAAAGCCGCAGCCGGTGCGCCGGCTCAGCTTAATCTGGCTGAGGCAGTAACAATCGCCTTACCTGCCGAACTATCAAGCAGCGACGCGCCTTACTTTTTCGATGCCGACAGTGACGGCGACCTGGATTTGCTCGTGGGAAGAGGGCAGGGAAACCTGTTTTATTACAGTAATACGGGCAGTAACAAGCAATTTACATTTGCGTTGGAAAGTGATGCATTTGCGGGTGTCGGAGTCAACTTTGCGGGGAGGTCGCCGCAGGTCGCAGCCGCGGATTTTGATCTGGATGGATTAATGGACCTCGCTACCGTGGACCATACCGGCAACCTGCGCATTTTTCACGGCGCCGCCTGGGGTAAATGGACGGAGCGTGAAAGTGAGTTGATCAGCATTAACGGCAAACCCGGCACGCCAAATTTCGGCAACTACCTTTCGCTGGTAGCAGGCGATCTGAACGGGGACAAAAAACCAGACCTCGCAATCGGTAATAATGCAGGAGGTATTCGCTTGCTTACCAATGTATTACCCGTTGAAGTGACGGGCGTGGAGCCGGGAAATGAACCTGTAATCAGAGTATTTCCAAACCCTGCCACCGAATATCTTACCATCACATCAACACTAAACGGGACCCTGAAAATCCTCACAGTCGGCGGTCGTGAAATGCTCAGTGAGGTACCTGTGCGTGCCGATACGGAACGTCAGATAGCTACCGTTAACTGGCCGTCAGGGCTTTATTTGGTGGAATTAAAAAGCGGCGGAAAGCGTATCGTAAAAAAGGTAATCGTTGAGTAGATACCCGCAGGGAAGCCCTTACATGATAAAATCCTAAATTCATGCAGGCTCTTCTTGGCGTTATCTTTCACTTTATCGGAGGGTTTGCTTCCGGCAGTTTCTATATTCCATACAAACAAGTCAAAGGCTGGGCCTGGGAGTCCTATTGGATTGTCGGCGGACTTTTTTCCTGGTTGATCGTCCCGCCGGTAGCAGCATATCTGACCATTCCCGGCTTTTCCGAAATTATCGCGCATACCGATAGCGGTACATTGCTGGTTACCTATGTTTTCGGTTTGCTTTGGGGAATCGGCGGCCTTACCTACGGGCTGGGCGTGCGTTATCTCGGCGTCTCGCTTGGCAGTTCGATCATTCTTGGGCTTACTTCCGTTTTTGGGGCATTAATTCCTTCTATTTACTACCAATTTGAGCCAAAACCAGGCAAAGACACTATTTCTGATCTTTTTACGAATACCTGGGGACAAATGGTTTTACTGGGGCTGCTGATCTCCATTATCGGTATCATCATTTGTGGAAAAGCGGGCGGAATGAAAGATAAGGACCTGACCAGAAGTGGGTTTGTGCCTGATGATAAAAGCGAGTTCAAAATCGGCCTCGGACTTACTGTTTCCATTATTTCCGGTGTTCTGAGCGCTTGTTTTGCATTCGGAATCGATGCGGGTAAGATCATGGCGGAAGAGGCGAATGCGATCTGGAAAGCAGCTAACCCGGGAGAGGGCGAATTTTTGTTCCAGAATAATGTAACCTACGTCGTGATCCTGTGGGGCGGCTTGACTACCAATTTTATCTGGTGTATGATCCTGAATGCCCGTAACCGTACTTTCGGCGACTACACCAATTCGGCTACTCCGCTGGTTTCCAATTACATATTCTCTGCACTGGCGGGTGCCACCTGGTTCATGCAATTCTTCTTTTATGGAATGGGAGAAAGCAAGCTGGGCAACGGGCCAAGTTCGTGGATCCTGCACATGGCGTTCATCATATTGGTCGCTAACTCGTGGGGGCTTGCATTGAAGGAATGGAAAGGAGTCAGCAGAAAGACGATTACCACGGTGATCACAGGGATTATGGTGATTGTTCTTTCCGTGCTGGTCGTTGGATATGGTAATTATCTCAGGGAATAGCCATGAAAAGCATTTTCGCAGTAATTCTGATCACAGCATTTGCAGCAGTGTCCTGTCAGAAAAATACCGAGAACAGCAATAAAGAAAGCATGGAGCAGCCAGCCGAAGGGACTTTTGGTTACGACCGGGAGTTTTTGAACAAATACAAAGAGACGATCGTACTGACCGCGCCGGACAACCCCGGGTCCAAAGCGATTATCGTACCGGCTTACCAGGGCCGCGTGATGACAAGTACTTCTAATGGAAATACCGGAAACAGCTACGGCTGGATCAACTATGAGCTCATACAAAGCGGCGTGTACCAGCCGCATATCAATGCATTTGGGGGCGAAGAGCGTTTCTGGCTCTCTCCGGAGGGCGGGCAGTTTTCGGTTTATTTCAAAAAAGGCGCAAAGTTCGATTTTGAAAACTGGCAGACCCCGGCTCTGATCGATACCGTCGCTTATAAAGTCACCGAATCCGACAGTTCGTCTGTCAGCTTTCAGGTGAATGCGTTCATTGAGAATTATTCAGGGCAGATGTTCGTCATCGAGATTAACCGGAAGATCGCCATGCTCGGTCAGCGGGATATCCTGAACATCCTCGATCTGCAAACGCTGGGAGAATGCAAAAGCGTGGCTTATGAATCCGTTAATTCCATCGTCAATAAAGATTCGGAATGGAAACCCGAAACCGGAATGCTGGGAATCTGGCTGCTGGGTATGTTCAAGCCGTCGGACAAAACCGTCATCATCGCCCCGTTTTCCAGAAAGGAGGCTGAAAAACCTGCGATCACTGATGATTATTTCGGAAAGATCCCGGCAGATCGCTTCATTGTCCGGGATTCGGTAGCATTCCTGAAAGCCGACGGGAAGTTCAGGAGCAAGATCGGCATCGCGCCAAGATCCGCCCGCAATGTGGCAGGCAGCTACGACGCTGAAAATGGTATCCTCACCATTATCCAATTCAGCCTCGACCAGAAAAGTAAATACCTGAAATCAACCTGGGAAATCCACAAAGACCCTTTTGACGGCGATGCGCTCAATGCTTATAATGACGGAAAGCTGGAAGACGGAACACAAATGGGACCCTTTTATGAGCTCGAATCGAGTTCACCTGCCCTGGCTTTGAAGGAAGGCGAGAAAGTAACGCATCGCCAGCGTACTTATCATTTTGAAGGAGACAAAGCAGCGCTCGATGGAATCTCTAAAAAGGTACTAGGCGTGAGTATTGACCAAATCGGAGAAATTTTTAAATAAAAGCATGATAGCGCAGGACAGTTGAGGATAAGGCATCATTGATATTTACATACTGATTACAAGATTTAGTTGGATGTATTGAAGTGGAATAGTTATCAATGAATTTTGTCCCTGATTTCCGTGGAGCATTCAGAACATTCGTCCGAAGCCTATATGGTTACCCGTTGGCAGCAATTTTGTGCCGGGGATAGGAATGCATTTGCCGAAATAACCGAGCTCAACTACATTTCCCTGTATCACTACGGCACGCGTTTTACGGCAGATCGTGACATGATCAAGGATTGTTTGCAGGATCTTTTTCTGGCTGTCTGGGAAAAACGCGAATCGCTGACTGGAATTGCTGCGATTAGGCCTTACCTTTTTCAATCGCTGAGAAACAATTTGGTACGCCGCAGCAGGAGGCAGTCCGTTTTCTCCGAGATAAGCGGCTATGAACCTTTCGATGAAATTTCGCCGGAATCTGACTGGATCATCAACGAAACCGATCAGCTGACGAGCACCAGGCTCCGGCAGGCGATAGAATCATTGCCGAAACGCCAGAAAGAAGCCTTATACCTCAAATATTACGAAAACCTTTCATACGAAGAAATCGCCGTGGTTATGGGTTTGCAACGCCAGGCAGTGGCTAATTACCTGCAATATGGTATTCAAAAACTAAGAGAATACTGGCACCACGCAGCAGTTTTCCTGATCCTTCTTTCCGACATTTCCTGGTATTAAAATTTTTATAAAAATATTCACAGGTTCATGGGTACTATTTGCTGACGAGATACTCATCGTATTAAAGCAAATAATTTCATTAATCCATGAATAATTATAAGGGCTTCGAGGTTAAAGACTGGCTGGAAGATCTGAAATTCCGACGGTGGGTTTATCATGGCGAGTCCGACTTATTCTTTAAAAACTTTACGGAAAACAATCCGCACCAGGTTTCCGTGATGGAGGAGGCACGGGAATTACTCCTGTCGGTACGCGGGAAGCTGGATGTGATTTCTGAGGCGGATCTCAGATCCAGGGTTAATGAGATCATGGAGTCGATCCCGGAGGCTGACCAGCCGCATTTTCAATGGTGGAAAGGCAACTGGCTGAAAGTAGCCGCAATGCTGATCCTGACGTTGGGTGTTGGTTTCGGTTTGTATAAAAATCGGGGTTCACTGGATAGCATGCAGTTCAGCCTGGCAGAAAAGGTGCAGCCGAAAAAGGCGAAAAATATCCGTATCACCAATCAGACAGACGGTATTCAGCTGGTGAGCCTTCCGGATGGGAGCTCGGTGGTGCTCAAAACGAATGCCCGAATCACGTATCCTGAATTTTTTGACAAGGATAAAAGGGAGGTTACCATGACTGGCGAGGCATTTTTCGAAGTGCTCAAGAATCCGGCGCGACCGTTTTTCGTGTACGCGGGATCGATGGTAACCAAAGTGAAAGGAACAAGTTTCAGTATCCGTGCCAACGAAGGTGACGATGAGGTGAAACTGGTGGTAAAAACCGGGATAGTAGAGGTTTCGGCGATAGAAACAAACGATATTAAAAAAGGATCAGCGCAAAAAACAATGCTTTTAAAGCCAAACGAGCAGGTTACTTTCAACCAGAAAAGCAGGAGCATGACCGCGAGCAAATTGCCTGAGCCCGTGCTGCTGGACCTGCCGGTGGAAAAACAGGAATTCGAATTCAAGCGAACGCCACTTCCGGAGGTATTTGCATTGCTTGAAAAGACTTACGGCGTCGTGATCCGGTTTGATGCCGATGCAATTTCCAGCTGTACCCTCACTGCGAAGTTGGGCGATGAGCCGGTGGCCGAAAAAATGGATATGATTTGTTCGGTGGTCAATGCCAGATATGTGCTCAGAGACGGAGCGATTGCCGTCATTTCCCAGGGATGTGACTAAAAACTTTAACCCCAATTCACTTATGAGAAGACTTCGACTTTTGAATGAGATCATAGCGCCGGTTATGAGATTCACCGTCGGCCAGTGTATTCTGCTGCTGTTCTTCATGCAGATCGCAACAGCCGACGATCTTCGGGCACAAGAGATTTTGAGTCAACGTATATCAATAACCGTTAATGAAATGGATATTGAAAAAGTGCTCGAAAAGATAGAAGTTCAAACCAAGATCCGCTTCGTATATAGTGCGGAGATCATTGGGGCGGAGCGTAAGGTTTCCTTTGAAGGAGAAAACCAGCGGCTCGATGCAGTACTGGAATCGCTTCTCGTACCATTAGGGATTGAATACAAGGTTTCGAAAAAAACGATCCTTTTGAAAAGGATTTCGGACAAAAAAACCTCTGAACAGCAACCAGTGAAGGCCACGGAAGGCAATAGTATCATGGACCGCGACGTGACCGGAAAGGTTACCGACGAAAAAGGAGCGGGCATCCCGGGAGTAAGCGTGGTGGTGAAGGGTACTACCCAGGGAACTTCTACTAACATCGACGGTGAATACCAAATTCTGGTGCCGGAAGAGAATACTGTGCTGATATTCAGCTTTGTAGGGTATATCAGCCAGGAAATACCACTCGGTGCGGTCACCAACCTGAATGTGAGTTTGAAAGTAGATGAAAAGGCGTTGGAAGAGGTGGTGGTTGTAGGTTTTGGGGAACAAAAAAAGGTATCTGTTACAGGTGCAGTTTCGTCTGTCAGTTCGGAAATATTACAGCAAAGTTCATCAGCAAGCTTAGCCAATTCCTTGTCGGGGCGCTTACCGGGCCTGACCTCCATTCAATCGGGTGGGGGCCAGCCGGGACGCGATGATGCGACGATGTACCTGCGTGGCGCGGCCACTACCAACGGAAAAAGCCCGCTGATCCTCATCGACGGGGTGCCCAGGGACAACATCCGCACGCTCGACGCCAATGAAGTAGCTTCGGTATCGATCCTGAAAGATGCTTCCGCAACGGCGGTTTTTGGTGTAAGGGGCGCAAACGGGGTTATTTTGATCACTACCAAACGTGGCTCTGCGGGCAAGACGGAGCTCACCATCAATACCGAGCAAAGCTTTTCATCTTTTACGCGAGAGCCGGAACGCCTGCATTCACTGGAATACATGGCATTGCGCAACGAGGCTTCCAAGAATGACGGCATTACACCCCTTCCTTTTACACAGGAACAAATGGATAAATATGCCAACCCGCTCGCCGGCCTCGATCCGAGTGACCCTGAATACGCGCAAAAGGCAATGGTAAGGAAATATATGTACCCTGATCACGATTACTACAGGGAATACATTTCGAGGTATGCACCCCAAACGCGGGTCAACATGAATGTAACAGGGGGAACCGACAAGGTTTCTTATTTCGTAAACGGCGCCTATCTGCATCAGGGGGGGAATCTGAATACCCAGCCAAAATCGGTGCTCGGTTATGATCCTTCTTCCAAAATGGACAGGTACAGCTTTCGGGCCAACCTCGACTATAAGGTTACAAATTCGCTAAAATCTTTTCTGAATATCGGTAGTTACATCGAGCAGGTGAATATGCCTGCGGCCTGGCTTTACGGAGACGATACCAACTGGATGATGCGTGATCTGCTATACCAGGCACAAACCATTTTGCCTATTACCCCCGGCCCCACTACCATTGATGGCTTCGGTGTAGCGCCGGGGCAGATTGTGGATCCCGGGTATATGGACCGGTCCGCATTTGAGATCATGAACAGAATGGGTTACCGCAATGAAATCCGCTCGAATCTGAATGCCTCTTTCGGAATGGAATGGGACCTGAGCAATACCGTCACCAAAGGGTTGAGTATTAAAGGAATGGTTTCCTACGATTCCAAATCGACTACGGCTATGCAGGGCGATAAATCGGAAAGGCTGTTCCTGGCGGAGGTAAACCCGGCCACCGACGAGCTGACTTATGCGATCAAGAGAAATGATGAAACCCTGTTGAAACTCCGCAAAGGCGCCGATTCCCGCTATAATATTAACATGCAGGGGTCAATCAATTACCAGCGGTTGTTTGGCGAAAAACATGATGTAGGCGGGATGATCCTGGCGCAACGGGATACCTGGGAAACTACCAGGGGAGAGATTCCCTATAATGTACTGGGCGTTGCTGCGAGGGCAACTTACGGTTTTGATAGCCGCTATCTGGCTGAGGTCAATATGGGTTACAATGGATCAGAACAATTTGCGCCCGGGCATCGCTACGGATTTTTTCCGGCTGTATCGGTGGGCTGGGTGCTGAGCAATGAAAATTTTCTCAAAAACAACCGGTACGTGACCAACCTGAAATTCAGGGCTTCCTATGGAAAAGTAGGTAATGATATTCTCGGACCATCCCGAGAAGACAGCCCGCGTTTTTTATACCAAAGTAATATTGTAGTAGGCTCCGGCGGACCGTTGAGCAGCCTTGGATTGGGGCAGCAGATTAATCTCGGGTTGCTGGGAAATCCGGGTATTACCTGGGAGGTAGCCGCAAAACAGAATTACGGGGTTGACTTCCAGTTCATGCGGGACCTTAGCCTTACTGTTGATTTTTTCAAAGAAAAACGAAGCAATATCCTGATCAGCCGGGGTACTGTTCCCGAATTTCAGGGCGTGCCGCTGGGCAATATCCCCAAGGTCAACATGGGCCTGGTGGATAACAAGGGTTACGAGATCGAGCTGACATACAACAAGGCTTTTTCAAAAGATTTCAACATCATGGTTTCAGGTAACTATGGATACAACCATAATACCGTGAAGTTCATGGACGAGTCGATCCGGGATGAAAGCTACGCGCACAGGTACCGCTCGGCAGGCTATTCACTGAACCAGTCGTGGGGATATAAAATCGATTACAGCAACGGAAACGGCTTTTTTAATTCCAAAGAAGAACTGGACAGCTATCTGGCGAATACCAAATATGGCTTCGGGGAGCCGCGGGTAGGGGACTTTAAATACGTGGACCTGAATGGCGACGGCACAATTGACGACAAAGACCAGGCGCCGATCGGTTATTCCACAATTCCCCGGGTTACTTACGGACTTTCACTGACTGTGAATTATAAGGGGTTTGATTTCACTACTTTCTTTCAGGGCGTAGGGAAATACACGATGAATTACGCGCAGCAGGGTGTATATGAATACATTATCCGTGGTACGTATTTCGATTACCACAAGTCGGCCTGGACTCCGGAGCGCTATGCAAATGGTGACGAAATCACCTATCCGGCCCTGAGCACGCACAGTACGACCAACCACGTAGCTAATGATTTCTTCATTATGAACCGCTCATTTACCCGTCTGAAAAATCTCACACTGGGTCATACGCTGCCGTCGGGCTCACTGAAAGCGATCGGGATCAGCAAGTTCAGGGTGTATGTAAGTGCGCAGAACTACTTCACCTGGTCGAAGCTGAGAATGAACCATCTTGATCCTGAAAACGACGATTCACTGGGATATCCGGTAACAAAAATGGCTAACCTTGGTTTGAACGTAACTTTCTAATCGGAGAGAAATATGAAAAAGATATATCGTTTTTTATTACTCACATTACTTGCATTTACCTCCTGTAAAGATGTGCTCGACATGGCGCCTGACGGTAAGCTGACTATGGAAGAGATCTTCGCAGATAATGATAAGGTAGGGGCTTTCCTGAATACCTGCTACGCAAATATTCCCGCAAAAGGGACCCGGTATTTCTTCTGGAGCCGCGGGCCGGTTAACTGGAGTGACGAATCGTGGGATACCGACGCAGAAGCTGAATCGTGGATTATGTCGGGCAGGATGTATAATGGCGATGCTTCCGCGGCAAACCACCCGATTATCAATATCAGTACCGACGCCGGAAACGGTGATTACTGGGCCAGGTACTGGGCTTCGATCCGGAACTGTACCGAGTTTATCAGCCGCATTGACGAAGCTACCGTCAGGGTTCCGGCCGACCGGGCGCGCTGGAAAGCGGAGGCGCATTTGTTGCGGGCCTACTACTATTCAGAGCTTTTGAAATGGTTTGGTCCCGCACTCCCGATCGAAAGAGAACCTTACGATTTTCAGCAGGACTTTTCAACCGTGACGAAAGCAAGTTATTATGAAGTGGTGAAATTTATCATAGAGGATTGCGACGTGGCATTGGCTACCGCTGAGCTGCCCTGGCGTGTCACTACGGGCAGTGAAGGTGGCCGGGTACACAAAGGCCTGGCAGAGGCGATCAAATCCAAAATGATCCTGTTTGCTGCAAGTCCGCTGAATAATGCGGGACAAAACCTTTGGCAGGAAGCTTATGAGATCAACAAAAAATCGCTTGAAAACCTGCGGGCGAACGGTTACGAACTCTACAATCGCGTAAACCTGCCGCAAACTTATCTTTCTGACGTTGCTTTTCTTGGTCCGAACAAAAATGAGAAGACCGCTATCTACAATGAATATTTTACCCAGACTATGAACTACTCGGCCAGCCCGGTCGACCGTGAAACGATTTACCAAAGCCGCGACGGGCAGGGAAATATCTGGAATATTGACGGTATCGGCGCGCAAGACGGCTACAAATCCGGGACATGTCCTACGCAGGAGCTGGTGGATGCTTATGAAACGATCGACGGGCAGCCGGTCCTCGACCTGGACAGGCCATACCTCGATGACCAGCATTTGCAGCCCAACTATAATACAGCCAACAAAACGTACGATCCGGCCAATCCCTACGCCAATCGTGACCCGCGCTTTTATGCTTCCATTTATTACAATGGTTCAAAAAGAAAAGCAATGTGGAATTTCGCGGAAGCGCCGGAATCGGTGGAAAATTATCCTGCGCCGATCGGAAACCGGACGAGGATCATCTCTACTTATGCAGGTGAGCCGCAAACGGGCATCCACCCGACCACCCGCCGCGCGACCCGGACGGGATACTATCAGCGCAAATTTTTACACCCCAACTCCGGAGGCGATAATCCTATCGCGGGAGCGAACTGGAAGCTTTTCAGGCTGGGGGAGGTGATATTGAACTATGCAGAAGCAGCCGCCGAGGCTGGTCAACTGGCCGAAGCCGCCAAAGCGGTGAACGAGATCCGCGCCCGTGCCGGAATGCCTGCATTGCCCGCCGGATTGTCCAAAGATGCATTGATCAAGCGGGTCAGGTCGGAGCGGCGCGTGGAGCTGGCGATGGAAGAAAACAGATATTTCGATCTTCGTCGCTGGTCGAAACCAACCGACGACCTGGCCAAAACCGATCGCTGGATCACAGCTATGGAAATTACCCGCAATGCAAACGGGACTTTTACCTACAAGCGCCGGAATGTGCGGGCAACAGAGCGGAAAAATTATACCAACAAATTCCTGTGGGTACCGATACCGCTCAATGAAGCCAACAGGCTGCGGTCCATCACAGGCACCGATTGGCAAAATCCAGGCTGGTAATATTCATAGTTTTCAACGACTCAGACGATCATTTGTATGATAACATATATAAAATCCGGCATTACCGCTACCCTGGCATTCCTGCTGCTCTGCACATTTGGCACTGCAGTACTTGCCCAGGACCTGACCGAAACGATCAATGGTATCGTGGCCGATGAATTTGGAAAACCGCTGAAAGGTGTGGATATCCAGTCAGAGAATGGAAAAAACGGCACTTCTACCAACGATAAGGGGGAGTTTGCGATGAGTATCGACGACGGCAGCGAGGCCATCATTTTTTCACTTTATGGTTACGGGAACCAAAAGATCCAGGTGGCCGATAAGCAGGAGCTTGAAGTAACGCTGAAATGGGACGCCCATAAGAAAGATGAAGTCATCCAGCTGGGCTATACTTTACAGCTCAGAAATGAAGTATCTGGCTCCGTGGCGACTGTAAAAGGAGAGGAACTGGAAAAAGCCCCGGTAGCAAACCTGACACAGACGCTGGCCGGACGCCTGCCCGGCCTGACCACCCAGGAAACGTTTTCAGAGCTGTCGAGGGCAAACACCAATTTATATATCAGGGGATTGGCGGCCGGCAGGGACGGCGGCCCGCTGGTGATCATCGACGGGATCATTTGTGCTTATAACAGTAACCAGACGCTTGAATACATCACTGCGAACGAAATTGACAACATTACCATCTTGCGTGATGCATCTACCCAGGCGCTGTACGGTATCCAGGGAGCAAACGGATTACTGGTGATCACAACCAAGAGAGGAAAAAAAGGGCCTTTGCAGATCAAAACGCGTTTTGATCAGTCGATGCAGCAGGTTACGACCAAGCCACCTTTTTACAGCTCGGCGGAATATGCGGAAATGCGTAATCAGTCGGCATTCAATGACGGCCTGGGGGCAAACTACCTTTTCAGTCAGCAGCAGATCGAAGGTTACCGTTCCGGGCAGGACCCGACCAAGTACCCGAATAACAACTGGTATAACCGTTACATCAAAGAATTCGCCAACATGCAGCGCGCAAGTGTAAATGTGACTGGCGGGAATGATAAAGTGCAGTTCTTTTCCAATATCAACTTCATGCACCAGGGAGGGTATTTCAAAACGGACCAGACCAACTACAATTCGAATGCGAACAATATCTGGGTAAACTACCGGTCGAATGTAGACATGAACCTGAACCGTTACCTGAAAGCATTTGTGCGTTTGAGCGGTAATGTAAAAAGGGAGCGCACGCCGGGCGTGGGCAATGCAGATGTGTATTCAAGCATATTTCAGATACCTTCAACCGTTTACGGACCGGTGACACAGCCCGTGGTTGATGCCTCCGGAGAAGTAATAGACAAAGGCGGACAGGTAATTACGACCGAGCGCGTCGAATCTCCTACTTACGGAATGCTGAACCGGACAGGGTACACCCGGCATACGGTCACAAATATTACTTCGCAGTTCGGGCTGGACCTGGATATGGGCTTTCTTACAAAAGGCCTGAACCTGACAGGCAGGCTGGCTTACCAGACCAATTCGGTAGGAAGTCTTGCAACCAAGCAGGATTATGAGCGCTGGGTGCAAGCCAGTGATTCTTTGGGAGGAGGTTATATCAAAAAAGGCGCACAAAATAACACCCCGCTGGCCTATACCAAATCGCATTCCTACTATTACCACCTGACCTACAATGTGGCCATGAATTACCAGCGCGACTTCGGCAGGCATCGGGTAGGCGCGATGGCTTATATGTTTTACCAAAACCTGACGCGGGCTGAAAACGATTCTGCGAGAATGCTGCCTTATAACAGGGTAAGTTCTGGATTTGAGGTGAATTATGGTTTTGATAACAGATATCTGCTAAAATTAGACCTGGGTTATTCGGGTTCGGAACAATACGCGAGAAACGTCCGCTACACGACAACACCAGCAATTTCGGCCGCCTGGGTTATTTCAAATGAAGCGTTTTTGAAGGAAAACCGCTTACTGACCTACCTGAAACTGAGGGCTTCTTATGGCAAAACCGCCAATGATGAGAGCGGGCTGGCCAGGTATGCTTATCTCGATAATGTGACCGTAGCGGGCGGCGGGCCCATCGGATCACTGCAATATGTAGTCAATGAAGGACAGGTAGGCAACCCCAATATTCAGGCGGAAATTTCCAAAAAACAGAACTACGGTATTGATCTCGGCTTTTTTAATGCGGTGAATTTGTCTGTGGATGTGTTTCAGGAAAGAATGAACAATATGATCGTCAGCGCACTTTCGACGATCCCGCTTTACCAGGGCATTCCATTGACCAATTACCCAAGATTGAATTCAGGAAGTTTTGAGAATAAGGGTGTAGATATTAACCTCGGCTACCACAAAGCGTTGAGCCGTGATTTTTCAGTTTTCGGAAACCTGATGATCAGCTATGCAAAGAATAAAATCATCAATCAGAATGAAGCACTGAAAACCAAGGATTATGCATATCGCAAATGGCAGGAAGGTTATTCTTTTGGTCAGAAATTCGGGTATCTGGTCGATTACAGCAATGGAAACGGCTATTTCAATTCTCAATCCGAAATTGACCAGAGCAACCTCGAATATGGCTTCGGGACACCACGGCCCGGCGATTTGAAGTACCGTGACCTGAATGGTGATTCCAAGATCGATGAAAGAGACAAAGCGCCGATCGGAACGGGAATGCTGCCCAGCACGATTTATTCACTTTCGGCCGGTTTTACTTATAAAAATTTCGACCTGAGTTTCCTTTTTCAGGGTGTGGGTAACTACGCAACCATCGATACCGCGAATACGATCGGCGTTTGGGAAACTGATTTTGATGGTGTATACGGTTCGCAGCACCGCCATGCATGGACAGCAGAAAGGTATGCGAATGGTGAAGAGATCACTTCCCCAGCATTATCGCTTGGTAAAAGTGTCAACCACGAAATAGGAGATTATTACGTGAACAACCGCTCGTACCTGCGCCTGAAAAATGTAGAGATCGGCTACACACTCCCGGCGACATTATCCCGCGCCATTTTAGCTGAAAAAATCAGGATCCTGGTAAGCGGGCAAAACCTCATTACCTGGGATAAAATGAGATCGAAAGACTTCGGCCCCGAAGGTGGCGGCTTTGCGGGTTTCCCTGTTTACCGGGTGTTTAATGCGGGTATCAGCGTCATTTTCTAAATCTTTCAATTCATTGAGATGAAAAAATATAAAATACTTCTGCTAACATGCTCGGTGGTTGCCATGCTGGTTTCCTGCAACGAAAAGCTGGACTTGCCCAGCGACGGCCGCATTACGATGGACCAGGTTTTCAGTGACTATAACAGGACAAGGGGTTACCTCAATTCCTGCTACGGTTTTACGCCGAAACCTTACATGGACCGCGCGTCATTTACCGACGAGGCGCAGGATGCAGACGATATCACGCCGGGGTCAAAATACATTGTCTGGTACGGCGGGAATGTCACTTCGCTTACATATCCGACTAATTCCGCAGATGGAAGTCCATGGGGAAAACTCTACGAGGGAATCCGGAAATGCAATGTTTTTATTGAGAATATAAAGACAGCGACGGTGTATGCCAGCGAAGGCGAAAAAAATTCCTGGATCGCCCAGGCGCACACTTTGCGTGCATTGTACTATCTGCAACTGATCAAACGCTACGGCGGGGTGCCGATTTTTGACAAGCCGCTCGAAATCGACCACGATTTTTCGCAGGATAAGAGGGCGACTTTCGCGGAGGTAGTTACATTCATTCTGGCAGATTGTGATAAAGCATTGTCTTATCCGGCAACGCGAGAGGGTTTATCGTGGGATGTATTTGACAATCAATATGGCATCATGACAAGAGCGGTTGCTTATGCGGTTAAATCGCAGGCGGTAACCTATGCGGCCAGCCCGCTCTGGACCGACGGAACCTATACCTGGCAAAATGCTACAACCATTACTGCCGAAGCTCTGGGTCAATGTCTGGCAAACGGTTACCGGCTCTTTGACGAAAAACCAGCCGCCAACATCGCCCAGAATTCTTACGCACTTTACTTTTTTACAAGTTCCAACGACCAGCGGGCAACAGATAAGGAGACGATTTACCATGCAGGCGATGCTATGCAGGTGTGGCGGTTTGCAGGCATGCCGACCAACCCTGGCATGGAAAGGACCGGCCCCTGTCCTACACAAGATCTGGTGGACAGCTATGAAATGGCAAACGGCCAGGCCCCGATTACCGGCTATTCCGACGCTATCCGAACGACTCCGATCATTAATGCAGCTTCGGGTTATAAGGAAACAGATCCATACACAGGTCGTGATCCCCGTTTTTATGCTTCAATTTATTACAATGGCGCAGTCAGGAACCTGGACCAGCCGGCCGGGAAAAAGGTGGAAACATTTGTAGGAGGTGCAGAAGAGATTTCAGATATCAACCGCAAACATACGCGCACAGGCTACTATCTGCGCAAATTCAACAATTTCAGGTCTGGGCAGAACAATGATGCCGACGGTGCGATCCGGCTTTTCCGTCTGGCAGAGCTGTATCTGAATTTTGCGGAAGCCGCTAATCAATCGGTAGGCCCGGATGCGGCTGTGCCGGTTGGTACACAAAGCATGTCGGCGCGACAGGCGGTGAATATGGTACGCACCCGGGCAGGAATGCCTGGTTTCCCGGCAGGGATGACCAAAGAAGCTTTTGAAAAAAAATACAGAAATGAGCGCCGCATTGAGCTGGCATTCGAGGAGCACCGCTTTTTTGACGTCCGCCGCTGGAAGATACTGGCGGATACCGACCGGTTTGTAACGGGTATGCGGATCACCAGAAGCGGTACTAACTTCGTTTACAGAAGGTTCAAATTCGCCAACCGGAATGCATTTTCCGACAAATACCTGATGTATCCGATCGATCAGGCCGAGGTGGACAAGATCATCGGATTATCCGGCGCCGACTGGCAAAACCCCGGCTGGCTGGATTAAATGCCGATGTTTTATTGCCGTTGTTGGTGTTGTCACCAACAACCTGTCAGCGCATGAAGTGCTGGTGACACCATCATTGCCAAAAAAGTGCTGGTGACAACACCAGCAACGGCAAGCAGCCGCAAGCCCAGCCCCAAAAAATCAATTGCCCCAGGCTTCAGCCCGGGGAAACAGATAATTATGAAGAAAGCGATTTTAATGATGATGCTGGCCGGGGCGAGGGTCCTGGCGCAGCCGCTGGCCGGTACCGACGACCTGGGCCGGACTATTCCGCAGAATAATGCAGTCGGCGATCCGAAAAGCAACCGGCAGGTCGGGATGTTTTATTTCCTGTGGCACGACGTGGCCCCGGCCCGGCATTGGGATTTAAATGAAATTGTTTCAAAAAACCCTGCTGTACTTGAAGATTTTGATCATCCGGATTGGGGGGGTGACCCGAAGAACGGGACCGGAATGTATTACTGGGGACAGCCAATTTACGGATATTACAAAGGAGACGATTACTGGGTGCATTTGCGCAGCGTACAGCTTTTGACGGATGCCGGAGTTGATTTTCTGGTAATGGATGCAACCAACCGGCTCACCTATGCAAAGCAGGCAGATGCGTTGATGCGTGCAATGGACGCAGTGCGCGCACAAGGCAGAAAAGCGCCGAAGATCGTTTTTTATACCAATACACAATCGGGCGAGACCATGCAGGAAGCGTACGATTTGTTTTACAAGGAAAGCGCTCCATACCGTCATCCCGATTGCTGGTACCTGCTCGACGGAAAGCCGCTGATCATTGGGATCAGCAAAGAGGCGGAAGGTAAAAATTTCAAGTCCTTTTTCACATTCCGCGAATCGCAGTGGCCAACGGAGGCGCAGAAAACAAATGGCTGGCCGTGGATTTCATTTACCCGTCCGCAAAAAGTACATTATAATACAAAAGGGGAGGCAGAAATCATCAATGTATCTGTGGCGCAGCATCCCAACCCGACTGCGGGAATGGGCGGTTCTGCCTTTTACGGCAACAAAGACAACTGGGGCAGAAGCTACCGCAATGGTACGCCGGGCGATCCGAAAAAGGATATTGTTTATGGTTATAATGTACAGGAGCAATGGGATTTTGCGATCAAGCAGAACACGCCGTTTGTGTATGTTACGGGATGGAATGAATGGATTGCAGGAAAGTTTCCGAGCCACGACAAAAATCCCGAGCATTCCTGGTTCTGTGATCAGGCAAGTCCGGAGTACAGCCGGGATATTGAGCCCTCCCTGACCGCCGGATTAAAAGACCATTATTACATGCAATTGGTGGCCAATATTCGCCGGTATAAAGGCGTGGAGGCCAATCCTGCATTGGGCCCGGAAAAGAGCATTAAGAATTTCGACGACTGGAAAACCGTAACGACCGTTTACAAAGACTACACCGGCGATACCCAGGAACGAAACCACCCTGGCGCACAAACGGAGCCTGCGGTGGTTTATGTAAACAAGACCGGCAGAAATGATTTTGACGAGATGAAAGTGGCAGGTGATCAAAAGAATCTTTACTTCTACGCAAAAACAATCGCTGAAATTACCCCTAACTCTGGCGATAACTGGATGCGGCTTTACCTCGATATTGATCGGAAAGCAGCAACCGGCTGGAAAGGGTATGAATACCGAGTTGTTTCAGGAAACACTTTACAGCAATATAAGTCGGGCAATTGGCACGATGTGAAGAAAATAACTTACCAGACTGCCGGTAATCAGATGATGCTCACTATTCCTAAATCCTTTTTAGTTAATCTGAAATCGCCTCTGAATATGGAGTTCAAATGGTCGGATAACATGCAGGAAGAAGGTAATCCGCTGGATTGGTATGTGAACGGCGACGCCGCCCCCGGCGGCAGATTCAATTTTATTATTAGCCAATAATTTCTCAAATCATCAATGCCCGTCGGCTTAAGCCGACGGCAATTGACTGATATGCTTAATTCCTTTTTATATCATTCATATGATATGCTTTTGAAAAAGATTTTCACTTTCACTTTTGCGATACTTTCTCAGATTCTTTTCGCACAGAATTACAGTCCGTTGGTTACTGCCACTGATGCCGTGGGGCGGAGGCTTCCTGATCAGCGGGATGCGGGGGATTTAAAGAAGGAAAAATTTGTGGGACTGTTTTACTGGACCTGGCACACGCAGCAGGCGAAGAATAATCCAGCATTGAATGTAACCGAATACCTCTCGCGCAATCCGAAAGCGATCCACGACTACAATGATCCGATCTGGCCGAAGCGAAAAAGTCCGTGGTTCTGGGCCGAACCGCTTTTTGGGTATTATATTGATACCGACGAGTGGCTGTTGCGCAAGCATGCCGAAATGCTTGCCGACGCTGGTGTGGATATGATCATTTTTGATTGTACCAATGGAAACCTGACCTGGAAAGAGTCTTATATGAAGCTCTGTGAAGTATTCACGCAGGCGAGAAAAGACGGAGTCAAAACACCGCAGATATGCTTTATGCTCCCTTTTTGGACGACCGACGGAGGAAAGGAGATCATCAGGGAAATTTACACTGACCTTTATAAACCAGGGAAATACAAAGACCTCTGGTTTATGTGGAAGGGAAAACCGTTTATTATGGCTTCCCCCGAGTTTACCCAAACTATAAAAGGAAAGACTGCCGAGCCCGCATTGGAGAAGGAATTGCGAGAATTTTTCACTTTCCGGCCGGGACAACCTGTATATAATAAAGGTCCGGAAAAGGAGGATCACTGGGGCTGGCTGGAAATTTTCCCGCAACATGGTTATAAGAAAAACGCAGACGGGACTTTCGAACAGGCGACTGTTGGCGTAGCGCAAAACTGGACCAAAGCGCGTGGCCTGACCGCATTAAATGCAACCGGCTCGTTTGGGCGAAGCTACACCCACAAAAATGGGCAGGTAACGACACCCGGTGCGGTGAACTATGGTTTTAATTTCCAGGAACAGTTTGACAGGGCGCTCGAAATTAACCCTGAACTGATATTTATTACAGGGTGGAATGAATGGATTGCGGGCCGATACGACGTGTGGCAGGAGCAGACCAATGCATTCCCGGATGAGTTTGATCAGGAAGGCAGCCGGGATATCGAGCCAATGAAAGGCGGGCACGGCGACAATTATTATTATCAGATGGCGGCGAATATCCGGAAGTTCAAAGGGTTACCTGCGCCTGAGCGTACATCGGGCGCTGCCACAGTTGCGATCGACGGGAAATTCACAGAATGGGACAAAGTAACTCCTTCATTTACCGCACACAAAGGCAACACAATTCATCGCAATAGTCCGGGCTGGGGAAGTTTGGTTTATAAAAATAATACCGGCCGGAATGATATTGTGCTTTCGAAAGTCGCGCGTGATCAGGAGTTTGTGTATTTCTATGTAGAAACTGCACAGCCACTTTCACCCAGGGAAGACCCGGGCTGGATGCGGCTTTTTATTAATGTTGATAGGGACAAAAACACAGGCTGGGAGGGATATGATGTGGTGATAAACCGCATTAACCCGGATAAGAAGGCAATTGTAGAAAAAACAGACGCAGCCTGGAATTGGACGAAGGCGGGGGAAGTGGACTTTTCTATCGATAAAAATAAAATGGAGATTAAGGTCCCGAAGTCGCTGCTGGGTATCACCGGCGAACCCGATTTTGAGTTCAAATGGAGCGATAATATGCAGGAGGAGGGAAATGTGATGGATTTCTGGATCAATGGGGATGCCGCACCTGCGGGGAGGGCAAATTATGTTTATCGTCCGTGACGGTGCCTTTATAAAATTGACACTGATTCCCTGCGGTATTGAATGCGAAAAAGTAAAATCCCGCGTTCTGGCCTTTTATATGCTGAAAATCGCTTTATCCTAAACTCAACCTTCAACATAACAATCCCGGAATGAATGATCACTTCAAGAAGTCCCGGCTTGGCGGTACTATCGCTTTATCCGCGGTACTTTTTCTTTATGCACAAAGTTGCAGTGCTCCTAAAAATCAAGCTGTTAAGGGTAGTAATATTTCAAGCTCCGCGCAGCTGTCACCGGAGCTTTTTGCCGAGCATATTCGCACTACCGAGTTCAAAACACCAGAGGAAGAGCGTAAGAATTTTATATTGCCGCCCGGATTTGAGGTAACCCTTTTCGCCTCCGAACCAGACATTACCAAGCCGATCAATATGGAATTCGACGACAGGGGCCGGCTTTGGGTCACCCAGTCTTCCGAATATCCTGTTGCCGCAGGGCAGGGCGACGGGAAGGACCGGATCACCATTTTGGAAGATAAAAATGGGGATGGTAAAGCGGATACTTTTACAAATTTCGACGATAACCTGAATATTCCTATCGGTGTAATGCCCGTAGCCGACGGTGCGATTGCGTACAGTATTCCGAATCTGTATTATTTCAAAGACGACAACAACGACGGGAAAGCCGACAGCAAAAAAGTGCTCCTGGGGCCTTTTGGCCACAAGGACACCCATGGGATGGTGAACAACCTGATGCGCGGTTACGACGGCTGGTTGCACGTTTGTCATGGTTTTTCAAATACTTCCAATGTGGCAGGTACCGATGGAGATACCATCAAGATGACTTCAGGAAATACCTTTCGGGTAAAGCTGGACGGCAGCCACGTGGAGCAAACGACTTTCGGGCGGGTCAATCCGTTTGGTTACGCTTATGACGAAAAAGGATATTTGTATTCAGTGGATTGTCACACAAAACCAATCACCCAGCTGATATCTGGTGGCGATTATCCGCATTTTGGCAAAAAAGCGCCCGCAGGATTGGGTTTTGCGCCTGCTATGATGAGCTATGATCTGGGGGCCACGGCACTTGCCGGGCTGGTTTACTACACCGGTACCCAGTTTCCGGAACAGTACAGGAACAGCTTTTACACCGGGGATGTAGTGACTTGCCGTATTGACCGCAATACCATGACCTTCAACGGTTCGACGCCCGTTTCTAAAAAAGAGGAGCCGCTTCTGGTGAGCAAAGATCCGTGGTTCAGGCCGGTGGATGTGAAACTGGGACCTGACGGCGCGATTTATGTGGCTGATTTTTACAATCGGATCATCGGACATTATGAAGTAGCATTGAACCACCCCGGCCGCGACAGGCTGAGCGGCCGGATTTGGAAAATCACCTACAAAGGCAGCGAGCCGCACCAGGATATGCCGGTTACCGACTGGTCGAAAGCGACACTGGACCAGCTGATGGCCGGGTTGAAACATCCGCAGCTGAATACGCGGTTGAAAGTAGCGGACCGGATCGTGGATACATGGAAGGAGCAAGCGGTAGGCCCTGTCAAAAATCTGCTGAATGCGCAGGATAAGGTTGCCTCGGTTCATGGTTTATGGATTTTGAACAGGCTCGGGGCATTGGATATTGATATTTTGAAAAAGGCGATCACAAATCATGATCCTGTTCTCCGGGTTCACGCATTTCGCATTGTAAAAGAAAACAAAGCAATTTCTGAGGATACTTATGCGCTGGTCGTAAACGCAGTTCGGTCGGATAGCGATCCCTCCGTCCGGCGGGTTGCTGCGGAGATTTTGGGTAAGTTTCCACGCATTGAAAACGTGCCGCTTTTACTTGCATTACACGATCAGACAGATTCCGGAGACACGCATTTAAAATATACCGCCATGCTCGCGATCCGGGATAATTTGCTGAATCGAAGTGTCTTGTGGCGTATTCCGGGAATGAAATGGAGCGATGAACAATCGGCGGTGCTTACAAAAGCAATGCTCGATGTTCCTTCAAGTTCAGCGGCGGCATTTGTATTGGATTATACATTATCACATAATCTGCCTTCCACGGAACTGGTTAAAAATCTGGAATATATAGCCAGGTATGCTTCGCCTTACCAGCTTGAAAAGGCGATTGATCTGATCAATACCCGGTTTGCGGACAATACGGAAACGCAGCTTTCACTATACAATACCATTCAGACGGGGATGAAGCAAAGTGGCATGGCACCGGGACAAAAGATGATCGCCTGGGGTAATGCGCTGTCGACGAAAATTTTGGGAGGTATCACCGAAAGTGGGGAAACCTGGAAAAACAGGCCGGTATTGAAAACGGCTGAGCCAGGCAATCCCTGGATTGTCACCGAGCAGTTTCTGACTGATATTACGCCTGCTTTCCGTATAATTTTAAGTGAAAAAAATGGCTATGCCCCTACGGGCGCGCTGTACTCGTTGCCATTTAAGTTGCCTGCGGCGTTGAAAATGAATGTATTTGACAACGATATTCACAATCTGCCGGAAAAAAAGGGGGTATCGCGGAATGCTGTACGGGTGAGGTTGGCGGAGGGTGGAAAAATTATTAAAGAATATCGCTTAAATCAGAAAGAAACCAGTCAGTGGAAAGACCTGATCCAGAGTGCCACTTTTGATTTGAGCGCTTACGCAGGGCAAATGGGTTATATCGAGGCTGTTGACAGTTCACAGACCGGCTCGGTTGGATTTGGGAAGCTGGAACCTGCGGTACTCGAAATTCCTGCCAAGGCGCCGGGTATCATATCCGATCAGAGAGTTGCAGCTGCCGGGATCGCAGGTGAATTTAGAATTAAAGCACTTGAACCGAAACTGAAAGACATGCTGAAAGCCAAATGGCTGGATTATCCCGTGCGCAGTGCAGCGGCGAGTGCATTGATGAATATAGATCCAAAAGCAAATGTGAGTGTGCTGGCGGAGGTTTTCGATGATCCGGGAGAATTGCCGGTTTTGAGGGAAAAGCTGGCATCGTCGATTAGTCAGGCGCCTTCTCCATCTATTTACGAAATGCTGAAAAAGCAGCTGGCGGGCGGTGCACGTAATTTGCAGGTTGCAATTGCTACCGTACTTGCCAACACTTCGCAAGGGATCGACTATTTACTTGGGGCATTTAAAGAGGAGTCGGCGAATCCGGATATTGCCAATGAAATCGCGGTCAAAGAAAGGCTGGATGTGAATGCCAACGCAGGTCAGCAAGATCAGATACAAAAATATATTGCTGCGGGAGCCGATGAGCGGGAAGAACGGCAGAAACTGATCGATACCCGAATTGCCAATTTCAAGCCTGCAACGGGACTAACAGACGCAGGAAAGGCAGTTTTTATTCAGAACTGCAGTGGCTGTCACCAGATTTTAGGGCAGGGGGGAATGGTTGGTCCGCAGCTCGACGGCATCGGTAACTGGGGACACAAAGCATTGACCCAAAAGATTCTTGACCCCAACAGGAATATAACCGAGGCCTTTCGTACTTATAATATCACATTAAAAAATGACCAGACTCTAACGGGCTTATATCGCAGAACGGAAGGCGAAACAATGGTTTTTGCAGATATGACGGGGAAGGAGTTCGCAGTAGTCAAAAATGATATGAAAGAATACCGGGCTTCCAAGTACACATTGATGCCGGACCAGTTCAAGAATATCATACCTGAAAAGGATTTTTACGCGCTGCTGGATTATTTACTAAGTGTAAAGTAATTATCACCGGGTGACGAAAAGGCTTGAATGAGGTAATTGATAGATTTTAAAAAATTAAAAGACAATAGCAATGCATCACAAAATGAACTACCTCTTTCTGCTGGCATTATTGGTCACCTGCTATGCGCATGCTCAGACAAAAGGGAAGAAAGGGGCGGATATTCAATTCAAAAAGACAGAACTGACCAAAAGATTTATTTCAGAAGGTGCTGCAATAGGAGATGTGAATAAGGATGGGAAAAAGGATGTTCTCGCCGGGGCGTACTGGTTTGAAGCGCCTGCCTGGAAAGCGCATGAAATTATGAAACCTGATACTTTTCAGGTAAATGGCGGGTATAGCAACTCATTTCTGGACTACGCAATGGACGTAAACCAGGACGGCTGGATTGACTTGATCCGGATCGACTGGCCGGGGAAGGCGGCATATTGGCATGAAAACCCGAAAGGAAAAACGGGACACTGGCCTGCGCATATGATTCACTCATCTGTCGGAAATGAGTCGCCGATGATGGTGGATATCGACGGTGACGGCAGGCTTGATCTGCTTTGTAACGATCCTACCGCCAAGAAAGTAATCTGGCTGAAATGTCCTGCAAAAAAAGGTGACGTTGCCTGGGAGAAATATACGATCAGTAACGATCCCAATAATTCAACCCACATGTACACGCATGGAATAGGGTATGGGGATATCAATGGAGACGGGCGCAAAGATGTGCTCGTCAAGGCGGGTTGGTGGGAAGGCCCGGCGGAGGGGCCGGCCAAGCATGGAAAAAAGGAAGACTGGAAGTTTCATCCTGCGGATTTAGGCAAAGATTGCTCGCAGATGTACGTACTGGATCTGAACGGTGACGGATTGAATGACGTATTGAGTGCCTCGGCCCACGACTATGGTGTTTGGTGGCATGAGCAGCAAAAGGATGCACAGGGCAATATAATCTGGCGGCACCATACGATTGATGACACTTTTTCGCAAACGCACGGACTGGAAATGAAGGATATCAATGGTGACGGAAATATCGATTTTATAACCGGTAAAAGGTATTTTGCGCATCATGGAAACGATCCGGGAGAATTTGAACCGGCGGTAGTGTACTGGTTTGAATACAAACCTGGCAAAACGCCGACCTGGGTCCGGCATGAAGTGGACAGCAATTCGGGCGTTGGATTACACGTGACTGTTGAAGATATTAACAATGACGGGCTGCTGGATATTGTTACCGGCAATAAGAAAGGTGTGAGAGTTCTGACGCAGCAAAAAGGTAAATAAACGGATGAAATTCGGGATCAACACATACTTGTTCGCCTCACCTTTTACAAATGATGGCGTTTCCTGGTTTCCGAAATTCAAGGAATGGGGTTTTGATTTCGTTGAGATTGCAGTTGAAGATCCTGCGCATATTGATCCGGTTTTTGTGAAAATGGCGTTGGATGCTGCCGGTCTGGAATGTCGCTCGGTATGCGCGGCAACCGGTCCGGGGCGTGATTTGAGAGGAAATAAAAAGGAGCAGATCACGTCGATGGAATATGTGCAGGCGCTCATTGATATTGCGCCGGTACTGGGCAGCACGCTGGTGGCTGGGCCAATTTATTCTTCGGTTGGAAGGGCTGACCTATATGAGGAAGATAAAAAAGCCAAACAATGGCACACAGCAGTTTCTAATCTCCGTAAGCTCGCTGCCTATGCAGCCGAAAACGGGGTTAAGCTGGCGATTGAACCGCTTAACCGATATGAAACTGATATGGTGAATACCTGCGATCAGGCATTGCGAATGATAGCAGATGTAGGAAGCGACAACCTGCTGGTTCATCTCGATTCATTTCATATGAACCTGGAAGAAAAGGATCCCGCGCTGGCGATCAGGAATGCAGGAAGTAAGCTGGGCCTGTTACATGCTTCCGGCAGCGACCGGGGTACGCCTGGCGGGGACCAGATCAACTGGGACCGTATTTTCGCAGCGCTAGACCACATTAATTACCAGGGGGATATTGTAATAGAATCATTTACTCCTGACGTGAAAATTATTGCGAAGGCGGCTTCCATATGGCGGACTATCGAACCTTCAAAGGAATCCATCGCGATCGACGGTCTTCATTTTCTGCGGTCTCTGGCATTTTAATGGAATAAAAGTGATTTGGCAGAGACATGAAAAATCCCCGCTACATGCGAGGATTTTTGCGTTTAACGTCAAGCTGTGAGCTCTTCTTCCAGATGTGAGGTATTTAAATGCAGCACCTCTGTTGTCCAGCTCCTTGTTTTGGCTGCGAGTTCTTCATCCTTGGCAAGAGACTGGCCATACGATGGAATTATTTTCCTGAATTCCGCCTGCCATTCCGCAGATTTAGCTTCCGGGAAACAACGCAGGATCAGTTCAAGCATAATAGAAACCGAGGTGGATGCACCCGGAGATGCTCCAAGCAATGCAGCCAGCGATCCGTCGGCCGCAGTTACCATTTCAGTGCCGAATTCAAGTACGCCGCCTTCCTTTTCGTCCTTTTTAATCACCTGCACACGCTGGCCGGCTTTGAGCAGGTCCCAGTCTTCCAGCTTTGCATCGGGTAGGTAATCCCGCAAAGCTTCTACGCGATCTTCCGGCGACTGACGTACCTGATCGATCAGATATTTGGTCAGCGGAATGTTGTGTATCCCAGCCGCCAGCATTGGCTTTATATTATTCAGTTTAATGGATAGTGGCAGATCCAGATAGGAGCCGTTTTTCAAAAACTTAGTAGAAAAACCAGCATATGGACCAAAGAGCAATGCTTTTTCTCCGTCAATCATCCTGGTATCAAGGTGTGGCACCGACATTGGCGGTGAGCCTACGGAAGCTTTGCCATATACTTTCGCCTGATGTTTTTCAATGATCTCCGGCTTATTGCAAACCAGCCACTGACCACTTACAGGGAAGCCTCCAAATCCTTTTCCTTCCGGAATGCGGGACTTTTCAAGTAAAATAAGCGAACCGCCTCCGGCGCCGATAAAGACAAATTTAGTTTGTACGTATCGTGATTTTCGAGTGTCCCGGTCTTTCACCTCAATTGTCCAGAAGTGGTCTTTATTGCGTGTAAGATCCTCTACTTCATGATTGAGATAGAGATTAACACCTTCCTGGTTTTCAAGAAAATCGAACATGGCACGGGTCAATGCGCCGAAGTTCACGTCGGTGCCCAGCTGCATTCTGGTAGCTGCGACTTTCTCGTCCTTATCCCGTCCTTTCATTACCAGCGGGATCCATGATTCGATCTCCTGCTTGTCTTCGGTATATTCCATACCGCGGAACAGGTGGTGGCTCGTCAACGCCGCGTAGCGTTTACGCAAGTAATCTACATTCTCATTTCCCCAGACGAAACTCATGTGGGGAATATTGTAGATAAATGTGGCAGGGCTATCGATTATCCCGCTCTCTACTAAATGTGACCAAAACTCTTTCGATACTTCGAAAGATTCCGCGATTTTGACTGCTTTCTTTGTTTCAACGGAACCGTCAGGGAGCTGGGGCGTGTAGTTAAGTTCGCAAAATGCGGAGTGGCCAGTACCTGCGTTATTCCAGGCATCGGAACTTTCGGCGGTCACACGGTCCAGGCGTTCGAATATGGAGATTGTTATGGCCGGATTAAGCTTTTTAAGCAACACGCCAAGAGTCGCGCTCATGATGCCGGCTCCGATTAAAACTACATCGGGTGTGCTCGTTTTTGAAGACTTTTTGGTATTCATAACGAATTGATTATGATATGTTAGCGGGTGTAAAACCCGGAAAAGTACAAAATGCTACTTGATAACAATTAACTTAGCACCTTTTGTTTCGAAAATAGTATAAATCAAAAAAATAAAGTTATAGCGGGTTATAAGTTCTTGATTGGGGGCAATTAAAACTTTTTTAGTTCCAATAATTAAGAAACCGGGGCACATTCATTCTTGATCAAATACTATAAATGAAAAAGCCATCCCGAATTCGGGATGGCTTTCCAAAAGCTTATATAAAAACGGTGCCTGCTGCTTACTCTTTCAGTCCAAGTGCAGCCATCGCCTGTTTGTAGTCTTTCCAATCCACTTCTGCATTTTGTCTGAGTTTGTCCGCTGGGATAATGACTGCGCGGATCGCTTCAAGTTGACGTTCCGGGGCTGTCGGCTGATTTTCTGACCAGGTCAATGCACGAATATCAACGAAAAGCGTAGTTCCTCTGCGTGTTGTTACAAAATGGAAGTTAGTCCAGTTGTCCCCAAAACGAACGATTCCGGGTTGAGCCCACCAAAATCCTCCGCTTTTGATAAATACTACTATTACACTGTTATCGATCATCGCAGTATCTCCCGTTGCCAGATTGGCTTTTCCAAGTGTATATCCGCCTCTTGTAGTAGTTACTGGTCCTGTTAAGATTTCTCTTGCTCCAATGCCATCTTCGCCGGGCTCTCCTGGCTCGCCTTTTTCTCCGGCAGCTCCCGGATCACCTTTCGATCCTGCCGGGCCTACTTCTCCCTGCGGGCCGTCGCAGCCAAATCCAACACCGATCAATCCAATCCATGCAATGAACATTAGCTTTTTAATCATAATTGTATAAGTTTTAGTTAAAGAGTTGTTGGTAACTTGACTAGAAAAGTTGAAAACAAATAAAACAGGAAATGTTACAAATACCTAGGACAGATCGCCAGATATACCGCAAACTTAGCTTGTACGCCAAGTTTTTCCAGAAACCTCACAAAAATTGTACCAATTCTGCCGAAGTTTTGTAGAATACATGGCGGGCGTGAAAACTTCGGTTTCCCTAATAGTAAATTTGCTTCAATATTGAAGTTATTGTAGCTTTATTGTAATTTTCGTATATATCAGTATAGTCGTGAAGTTAGGGTCTGGCGCCCATTAATGCTGTGCAAAATCTATAACACTATCATAATTCAAAATTTATGAACACAAAAAGTTTTACAAAATTCTTTTTCCTCCTCTCATTCGGACTCACACTATTTGGGGCTCAACTTGTCGCGCAGACACCCTGGAGCGGCAAGCGCGGGAACGAGTGGCTAGCAGGAAAGTATAACCAGTCGTGGTTGAAAATCGGAGTTAGCAAAAGTGGTTTGTACAAGGTCGCCTTGCCGGCCGCCTTTCAGAATAAGCCTTCGAAGCTCCATTTATACCGGCGAGGTGTCGAAGTTGATCTCGTAAGCGCTTCCAATACAGAGATCGAATTTTACGGAATACCCAACGACGGAGCTTCTGACGCGTTGCTTTATCGTTTGCCGACTTCCAGGAAAAATCCGCATTACAGCATTTACTCTGACGAAAGTTCTTACTTCCTGACATTTGACGAGAATGATCGCACGCCAACTGTACAGGAAACGCTGGCACCTGATGCAGGAGTCACGCCGCAGGAATCTCACCAATTCACTTTCTTCAAGAAGTTCATGATAGAGCATTCACACATGACTTCCTATCCGAGCAGACCTGCAACGTTGAACAGTTATTTTGAGGAAGGTTATCAGGCAACAGGTACAAGGATATTTAACAATAGGCCGCTGGCAACAGTGAATGCCAAGCCGACCGTTTTTGTATCCAGCTATGTGGCAGAACCTTTCGCTTATGAGGTAAAAGCACGACATGGATCTGCGGCGCCCAAACTACACGTTCGCTTAAAAGGACGGGGATATCTTTTCAGTGCCAATTCTACTGTCGAGGTTTGGGCAGGGAAGGATGCAGCATCAACGGAATTGAGAGGATCAACCACAGTTACCGGTTTCCTCGACAAAGAATTTAATGCCGACCTGCTTGACAAGGATATTAACAACGGAGTAGGAATCCTTGGATTTAAATCGACCGGAGGAGCGACAGATGGATTTTCAGTGTCTTACTATTCAATTACGTATGATCAGAAAATCGACATGCAGTTACAGAATTCATACGAATTCAACTTCCCGGCTTCCGCGTCGAATACCAGGTTTACAATCCTGAACCCGCCAGCCGGAACACTCCGTTTTTTGGATATTACGGTTCCTGATAAGCCAAGGATCATCAACGGTAATGCCGCTGATATGATGGTATCAAGGAACGGCAGTGCATTTAAACTTTATGTATCGAAAGACGTGACCACTGTGCCTGCCACTGCGGTCACATTTCCGGCTATCTCCCCTGGCAACCATGATTATCTAATCATTACCAATGAGGCGCTTGCTAATCCAGCTGCAGAATATGCCAAATACCGGAAGGATGATTCTCCCGGTAAAAAATATAAACCGCTGGTAATTAAGATAAAGGACATATACAATCAGTTCAACTATGGCGAGCCAAGCCCGGTTGCGATCAGACGTTTTGTTGACTTCATGGTTTCGGACAATAACAAGGAAAAGTTTTTGTTGTTGCTTGGCAAGTCGATTACCTTTCATGAGCGTGCTATTCGTGAAATACCTGACGAAGTTCCTACGGTAGGCTTCCCTGGCTCAGACTTGTTACTGGTTGATGGCCTTGGCGGTGCTCCTGACGACGTTCCTGTGATCCCTTATGGCCGGATCGCTGCTGTCACGGAGCAGCAATTGCTCGACTACCTTGCGAAAGTCAAAACCTACGAAAATCAGTCGGAGAACGTGGGATGGCGGAAAAATATCCTGCATGTTAACGGAGGAAAAGGGCAAGACCAAATCGAAGAATTTGAAGGGAACTTGACATTTATTGCTACGAGCGCAAAGATCACCAGTGCTCCTTTTTCAGGAAAAGTTATTCCAAAAGTTAAGGATAAGACATTGGCTGCCAATGCAATTCAATACATAACGCTCGCTCCGGAAGTCAATGGGACCGCGCCGGGTGTAAATGGCGTAGGAATGATCACCTATTTCGGGCATGGCGGGGTTGATATTACCGACCTTGATTTCGGATACGTAATGGATGGTAGCAAGAATTACAATAATACGGGCAAGTATCCTGTGCTCTTTTACAATGGGTGCGGAGTAAATAACCTGTTCAATAATCGCTTTAACCTTTTTTCCCAGCCGGTAGCCAACCCATCTTTCAGAAGGCCAATGTCACTTGACTGGCTGCTTGCTCCCGATAAAGGTGCGATCGTAGTATTCGGAAATGACTGGGACGCCTATGCAAGCACTTCCAATGAGTACCTGGACAAACTGTATTTGGAAATATTCCCCAAAACAGATGCTGAAAGAAAGACGATCGGAGGGATCGTTCAGGAAGTGGCACTGAAAACGAAGCTTGAAAAGGGCTATGCCTACAGCGATGCCGTGAATGGAAGGACAGCTGCCTATTACGATTTCGACCGCGCAAACGTTCATCAGATCATTCTCCAAGGTGACCCTGCATTGAGAATCCTGATGACATCGGGTCCGCTTCCGGTTGAACTTGCCGCTTTCGAAGCGAAGCTGGTGGAATCTAAAAGAGTTGAGCTTAAATGGAGAACGGTTTGGGAAACCAACAACAGCCACTTCATCGTTGAAAGAAGCTATAATGCCAAGAATTTCACCGAAGTTGGAATGGTTGAAGGCAAAGGTACCGTAGATCAGGCTTCTGATTACCAATTCTTTGACACAGATCCTCTTCCAGCCACAAGTTACTATCGTCTGAAGCAGGTAGATAAAATATCGGTAAAAGATGGAAAGACCGTCGATGGAAAAGTGAGCTACTCTCAGATAGTGTCTGTGACAAGGCCTGATACGGACATGCTTGTACTTTCTCCTAACCCGACCAGGGACTTTATTAATATTGACCTGGATGCTCCTGTAAACATCCTTCATTGGGATGTTCTGGATCAAAAGGGACATGTCTATAAAAAACAAGGGAAGGGGACCAAGGTCGACCTATCGAACTTGAGCAGCGGCGAATACATCATTAAAATCCAGACGGAGAACAATGATGTTTATTTTAGAAAGATTGTGAAGCAATAGTAAAAGAAAAACACGGGTAATGACGTATGTATATTATCCGTGTTTTTTATTTATCCCTATCCAATATTAATGCACACGACTTTGAAAAATTTTACCTTCTCCATCCTTCTTTGTTTACTTGTTTCAGTTTCTGTTTTTGCGCAGTGGGGCGCTCCGTATACGAACAACTGGATAGCTTACGGTAAACCATATGTTAAGATTGCAGTTTCCCAGCGGGGAATCCACAAAGTGCCAATGGCTTCCTTACCGGCTGGCTTTCCCAAAAACCAACCTTCCCTTTTTCAGATCTGGCACAGGGGCAAGCAGGTTTCTATTATCAGTACCGAGAATAATGAGATCACCTTTTTCGGTGTGCCAAACGATGGAGCTCTGGATTCGCTTTTGTATCGTCCGATGAGCAGTCGACTAAATCCTTATTTCAGCCATTATTCAGATGAAAGTGCCTATTTCCTGACGGTCGGAGATGCTGCCGGGAGCCGTGCTGAAAAAGTTAATAAGACCGTTGATCCTGCCGTGAGCCCACTTGCGGCTCATAATGCGATTTTATTGAATGTATTCAAGGATGAATATTCGTTCAGCATAGAAAATCCTATTCGTGCAGCATTATACAATAGTTTTTTTGAGTTGGGAGCAAGCAGGACCAGTAAGCCAATAATCCGTGGTACACAGGCCAGCTATCCTTTTGAACTAGCTAACAGAAATAAATCATCGGCACAAAAGGTATCTGTAAAAATGCTGATGCAAGGCCGGAGTAATAACAGCCGCCCCATTGAAATTTATATTGGGAAAGACGCGCAATCGCTCAGGTTGGCAAAAACGATCAACATTTCGGGTTTTTCCGGTGGTGAGGCGGCTTTTGACATTGAAGCGACAGACGTAGATGCGAATAATAAAGGCGTGTTGGCACTAAAATCAACCAGTACCGAACAGCTTGAAAGATTTTCACTTGCTTATTACAAGCTGGTTTATCCGTCGGCATTTGTTTGGAAAGGACCGTCGACGACCTTTTCACTTCCCGGAATCAGCGGCCAATATGGACGAATCACTATTTCCGGAGCTCCCAATAATGCAACCGTACTCGACATCACAGATCCACACAAAGTAAAATTGATTGCTGGCGACCCTAAAAATCTGATGGTTCCGGGTAACAGCTCCAAATCTTCAGAACTATTTGTTACAAGCGAATCATTTACTGTTCCCGCAACGAAAATTACATCTGTCGACTTCAAGGCGATCGATATCAAAACTGCTAATTATTTCATAGTAACCAGTGCTAACCTGAAGGAAGGGGCGGAGCAATATGCCGCTTACAGGTCGAGCCAGGAGGGTGGAAAATTTAGCACTTCGGTTGTACTGATTCAGGATATTTATAATCAATTCAATTTCGGAGAGCCCAGTCCGTTGGCGATACGTAGGTTTGTCGATTTCGCGTTGTCAACTACGGATAAAAATAAGTATCTGTTGCTGATGGGTAGATCGATTACCCACGTGGAAAGGATGAAACGCGAGCTGCCGGATGAAGTTCCTACGATAGGTTTCCCTGGATCTGACTTTCTGCTCGTCGAAGGGTTGGGTGGTGCAGCCCAGGATGTCGGAGCGATTCCCGTTGGTCGGCTGTCTGCTATAACGAATCAGCATGTGCTGGATTACCTAGAAAAGGTGAAAGATTATGAATCAAATATGGCTGGTGATTATGGCTGGAGAAAGACTTTTCTGCATTTGAATGGAGGAAAGTCAACATCTGAAATTAGTCAGCTTAAAAATCAGCTTAGTTCGCTGACACCATTTGTGACAGGCGGTTTTGTTGGAGGCAATGTAAAGGCATTTGCAAAACAACAGGGTGTACCAGGTGTGGAATCTGTCAATATTACGCCCGAAGTGAACGAAGGTGCGGGCCTCATCACTTATTTTGGCCACGGTTCGATTGAAGTTACGGATCTCGATATGGGCTACGCTACCGACGTTGGGAGGAGATATAATAATGTAAACAAATACCCGATGATGTATTTCAACGGCTGTGGGGTTGGTAACATTTTCAGCGCAAGGTTCAATACAAGCCCAACCGCCAGTAATCGCTATCCACTTTCGCTGGATTGGCTTCTAGCGCCGAAGAAAGGTTCTGTGGCAGTGATTGCTAATTCATTTGAAAGCTTTGTTTCACCTTCTGCAAAATATCTGGAAATATTATATAAGACGATGTTTACGGATCCGGCCTCAATCAATTTATCGATTGGAAAAATCATGATGTCCGTGGCAAGCAAGGTAATGGCCAGCGATCCGGGTGCATACACAATTTCAAATGCCCATCAGTCCCTGTTACAGGGCGACCCAGCATTAAAGCTGGTGACCGTTGCCAAACCTGACTATTCATTGGATCCTGACGAGAGCCTGATGCTATATTCACAAAGTCAGGACAAGAAAATCGGTGTTTCCGATTCGGTGAGACTTTCGATCGCAATGCATAATCAGGGACGATATTTTCAGGATGAGAAGGTGCTCGTCAAGATAATTTCGTACTCCAAAACAGGTGAGAAGACACTTGATAAAATCGTCCCCGCATTTGCTTTGCAGGATACGCTCAATGTCATGTTACTTCGGAACCGTGAGGTTCAGAGGATTGAAGTACGCATTGATCCTCTAAATGCAATTGCTGAGCTGGACGAGACTAATAATATAGCGGAGCTGGTAATAGACTGGGATGCCGCCGATAGTGAAAACCGTTATCCGCTGACCAAAGTGAAAGACCTGATCCCGCCGGTACTGGAAGTCAGGGTCAATCAAGCTCCATTGAAAAATGAAGCTTCGGTATCGCCTGATCCAACATTGGCCTTTATCCTGGAAGACAACAGGTTGATTTCGCCGGATACATCCTTTATAGATGTTTTTATTAAGTCCTGCTGGGACGATAAATGCGAATATCGTCCCATTAAGTATACAGCCGGCGATTTCAGAATGGACACCTTGTCAAGCAGGTCTTTTATGATTACGCTGCTGAAGACGGATCTTCCTGAAGGTGAGTACGAGCTATTGGTGAATGTTTCAGACGTGGCAGGCAATGCGGGTGTACAACCATATAGTATCAAATTCAAAGTTGAAAATACCGCGGATTCGAGGATGAGTGTTGTCTGTAGCCCCAACCCAGCCGTGTCTTATATCAAGCTCGAGACGAAGTTGGGCAATTATGGTGACGTTAAATCCTTGAAATATACGATTTATGACCTGACCGGAAAAGTCGTAGCAGAGGAAACAAAAGAGAATAGAGGTCAAAATTTGCAGGACTGGTATTGGCAGCCAACAGCTGGTCACGCAGGACTTTTTATTTACAAGGTAACGAAGACGAATGCCGAAAACGAGTTAGAGGAAGTGCGGGGCAAATTCGTGATTTTAAGATAAATCCTAAACAGCCTGGCTTTTGGTTTTAGCAAGCCATTCAAGCCAGGCTGCAAGGGAAATTGTCCTGGTAACGTGAAACCACGTTCTTACTTTTTCCGGATAAGGTATTTTCTCATTTTTCAGGATTGCCACCTGCTCATCAAATTTTCGCCGGTCTACATATTCCCAGACCAATTTGGAGTCATTCAGAAAAGTATTAGCCTGTTCATAAAGCCGCAGGGTAATTTTTTGCCCGTGTGATGAGGCCAGGGTAGCCTTCGTACTTCTCTCCATCACTTCATCTGAGAGTAACCCTCTCATCGCTTCTCTGAAATGTTCCCGGCCCTTTCCGGAGCCATATTTGATTGCATCCGGAACCATCATGCAAATTTCAAAAAGCTGCTTGTCAAGAAAAGGTGCCCGGTTCTTGACGCCGTAATACTGACCCAGAACAAACTGCTGCTCGGTTGCAGCGACAGCTCGTGGTGTGAACACGTCTTCAAAATATTCACTATACCTAGGGGCCAGATTTCCCCTGAGTGAGCGCGGAAGAACAATACCGGTTTCCTCAGGCTGGGAAAACTCTAAATATTCATCTCTAAGTACAGATTGGGGAGCGGCTACACTGGTGCGAAGCCAACGTTTCAGGAAATTGCCGAATGCGCGCTTCAGGAAATAGCTTTTCGAAACGCCCATGGCTTTATTCACCTCATTGTATAAAGCAAAAATATCGGCGACAGGTTTTGACCTGTACTCAGAAAAACGGTGGTATAAAAAATTTTGTAATACCAGTGCATATTGCTTTTCAAAAGAATAGCTGTCCCAATCAGTATAATTGCTGGCCAGTGAAAAATGAGGAACCCTTTTTTCGAGATAATGTTGGAGCTCGGCCCATTTTTTTCCCCTGAAAGAATTCTCGAGGATTTCCATTCCGCTTCCAATCACAGAATCGCCCGCACTGCCACGCAATAAAATGCCGCATCCCAAATTTCGGGCGTAAGGCATAAGGGATGTAATCAAAGAGGGAGATAGGGTGGATACTTCCGGTTCTCCAAAAAGGGAAGTGTGGAGCTGGATTAAATTGAAATCTTCATCCGACTGGCGAACTTCATGGTGAATGGACCCGATTTTTTCAACTACGCTGCGGGAGTAATGACTTTCATCCATCTCTTTGCTGTCGTTCCTGTGATAGAGCGTATGCAATGGGCGAGCCGGATAAATATGCTTAAACATCGTACTTACTGAAGAAGAATCAAGTCCTCCGCTAAGGTGAGATGCAACCAGCATAGATTCATCGCTAGCCGAAGCTGATACAGATTGCCTGAAAATATCGCGGATAGCTTCAGCAAATTCATCTGGTTTTGAGTAAGCTGCCCACTTTTCATTTTTAAATGAAACGTGCGGCCTGACCGACTCACTATTTCTTGAAACAGACAAAATGTGGCCAGGAGCCAGATTTCGCACGTTGGAATAGAAAGATCGGGAATAGTCGCTATTTCGAAGGTCCATTCGAAACCGGTGATAGGTTACTATCATGGAAACGTTTGGAGCCAGATAAGGCTGTAAGGTTCTGTTGTGGGCTATCGAGGAAAGGCTTGTAGAGAAAAAAAGAAATTCGCCCGGAATATGAATATAATAGAGTGGAATCGTTCCGAAGAGTTCTCTGGCAAGGTGCAGTTCGTGGTTCTCCTCATCATACCAGATTGCAAGCCTGAGCGTGTTATCTGGGCCGGAAAGTATTTTGTTATATATATCAAAAGAGACAACGTCAATATGTAAAAAATTACTTATTGACGTTGTCTCTTTTGATAAAAAGACGCTTGATAAGAGAAACCGCTCGTAAGCATCGTTTCCAATATCTTTAGCTCCCAGAAAAAAAAATTCTGACTTAATTGTTTTGTCAAAAGATGACGTTGGAAATCTGAATTTGTCTTTGAAACTATCCTTAAAGACAACTAAACCTTCGACTAACAATTAGGAGCTTTTTAAATTTTACCGACTATAATCTCAACCATCCGTTTTGAAATCATCAGGAGGAGTAAGATCAGGTAGGCTGCCCAGTTTACCTCTTGTCAGGTTCCGTACAGAGCCCATTTTAACAAGTACCGGCTTACGATAAGACTTTTTCGTCTGTGTAGAGTGCGATGTCACTGTTCTCATTTGTTTTTGATTAGATGATTATATACCAGTATCCGACGTAAAATTAGCGACATAAATTTAATATGCAAATTTTCATGGTATTAAATATAAAAAAAGGAAGTTGTCGCCGGGGCTAAAGTTGTTTTTTTTAACACTATTCAACTCCGTGCTCAATAATTGTCCGCGCCTTTCGTACCCCCGAATCAATCTTTCCTGAACCGATACAAGCATCATCCTGACAGTATTCAAAAGATGTCTGATTGTCCGAAATGAGGCCTACACCCAGTCCGTATTGTTTTATCCCAATATATCGGTTGATTACTGAACTGTCATTACGTTCAACCACGCGCAAAGTTCTGTCGAAAGTTTGCGACCCTACACTTCCTGGCATATTAACGTCTTCATAATGATAATTTTCCGCATCGCGGTTATTGTAAGTATTTCCATTCCAGGATATTCTGGTGTCGACAGGGAAAACCATTGAAAAGAAGGTCTGGTTGTCGATGTTGGTCAGAATCTTGTCCGGGTACCTGTGCACTTTATACTCCTTTGCCTTTGTCCAGTATTCCGTTGCACTGCTTCTGGTCGACCGCGAAAATGTGTAGGTAAAAACGCCGCTATCATCCTCGCTGACGTTTTCCACTTTGTCTTTTTCTTGCCAGGTTTTGATCACTGGATTTGCCTGGCCGGTAGAATAGACTTCCTCTTTGACATCATAGACGGCGAACCTGCCAATTTCAAGGGGGAAGTATTCATACACGTCGACAGGATCAGTGTTTTTCGGGTTGCATCCATCCAGTGCAAAAAGCAAAAGTGAAGTGGCGAAAAGCTTTCGAATAGCAGATTTACAGATGTGTGTAAATGTGTTCATATAGTTATCATTTGAATATAGATGAGGTTCTTTTAAATACCGTTTCAATGTACTCTTTCCGCTAATTTACCTTTCAGAAAACCCGTCAGGACCTGTAAGCCGGTGTCGAAGCGGACATTGTTATTTATGATCACATCAGCTTCGGAGCGTAGCGGCTGTATAAATTTATCATAAGTTGGCGCTACATGGTGCTCCCATCGGTAGAGCACGTCATCCAAGTCATAACCCCGCTCATTATTATCACGAATGATCCGCCTTTTTATTTTAACATGCTCCTTCGCATCGACAAAAATTTTCAGATCGATCAACCTTGCAATCTCAGGAAAATAAAAAACGAAAATCCCTTCAACAATAATAATGGGCCTTGGCTCAAAAACCAGGATCTCGGGTTTAATAAGCGGATTGTTAAATGTGTATTCCTTTTGATGCACTTCCCTGCCGGCCCGGAGCACCGCTATATGTTCAGCAAAGAGATGATGATCAATCGTTTCGGGAAGATCGAAATTTTCAACACCATTTTCATCCCTCGGAATTTCGTGAATGGGACGATAGTAGTTATCCTGTGAAATACGTGTGATATCACCTTTATCGAAAGAATCAATAAGACTCTTCATGAAAAACGTCTTGCCCGATGCGCTGCCGCCGGTTATTCCTACAATGTAAGGTGCTGTTTGGTTAGGTGCGATCATACTTTACAAGCTCGCTTCGGCAAGCTTTTTAATATAACATTAATCAATAACTGCCAGTTTTCCTGCCAATTTCTCAGTTCTGTCTCCTGAAACTATAAATACCATGTAAATTCCTCCCTTTGCCCTTTTACTCGTGTAGTCCAGCAGGTTCCAGGTAGCGGTACCACCTTGTGACCTGGTCTCGTAAACCAGCCTGCCAGACAGTTCGGTGATTTTCACCGAAGATTCACCTTTCAAACCTTTAATGCCAACTGCTCCACTATAATTCGGCCTAACGGGATTAGGAAAAATAGTAATCCCGCTCAAATTCTCTGCCGGCGCCGAAGAGCTGGTCTGATAGGAAACCATTCCGTTAGGTGTGTCGATGAAAAGCAAACCACTTTCCGCGTCCATTTTAAGGGAAGAAATCAGGTTCGACGGCAGCGGGCTATTATCTGTATCAAATTTTTCAAGTAATTCAGTTCCGTCGGCACTGAAAAGATGCAGCCCCGTCCTAGTGGCCAGCCATTTTCTGTTGCCCGGTTCAACGGCTATTGCGGTGCATTTTTCGGTATTGAAAAGTTTTCGCTTGCCATACACAGGCAAGATTGCGTCTATCCGGCCTCCGTCCAGCACTCCTTCGGACACAAAGTAGCCTGCTCCCCGGTCACTCGCAAACCAGACATAACCATCTGAATCAACTGCAAGGCTATTGATACTATTGGAAGGAAGAGAGCCCCCGCCAGTAATGCTTGACAAGGTGCGCTGCTTTCCATCCGCATTTTTGACAGAGATACCGCCTCCAAGGTAATCCGGTAACTTCGACCAGGTTAAGCCAGCCTGGTCGGTCACTACGGAGTCCGGCCTTGGGAAGATCGTCGTATCTGACTCTTCAAAATCGACAACATGAAAGTCGGTGTCCTGGTTGGTAATAATTCCCTTCTTTTTATCTGCTATCCAAAAAATGCCGGGTTCTGTTTGAAAGGCCGAAGACAATGCCTGAAAGGCGGGATCCGATACAGCATTCACTCTATTCCCCGGCTCCACTATTCTTATCCCTTTTGTTTCTGTTATCACAAGCCGGTTTTCCGAATGGTTGGTTTGAAAAAAATCACTTTCTGAATTGAAAACTTCTTTCCAGTTGCTGCTATTTCGTTCAAACAAACCTTTTCTGCTGAAACCTCCATAAAATCTGCTATCGAAAAATGCAATACTTACTGGGCTCCCAGGCGCGTCGATCTTTGTCCAATTAGCAAAATACTGCCGATTAACCTCAGGCAGCAGGGAAGCGGTGAGTAGGCCGGAGGAAGTCACAGCAAAAATTGAGTCGGAAGAAAATGCCAGGTCTTTGACGGAAACCTGTGCTCCTGCCGGGCCTATATAACGGTAAGTTTCTTCGACTTGACGCAATTTGGTGTCGAGCAACACAATTCCAAAATCTGTGCAGAGGTAAGCAAGCATTTCTCTGAAAACGATTTTGTTGACGGCCTTACTTGTAGTGATACCGGGAGTCTCGCTAAGAATCTTCCAGGCTTCGATCCGCTCGGGAGAGGACTCATCATTCAGGAAAACAAAATCGATCAGACCGCTTCGATAAGCGACCAGCAAAAGACCGTTTTCCTTTTTAAATGCAAGAGAGCTGATCCCAATGTCGCTGAATCCATCCGATTTTGACCAGCTTCTGATCTCTTTGGTTTCAGTGTCAATGCTGAAAAGGCCGTTGTAAGTAGTGTAGTAGATTTTCCCATTCGCTTCGACGATGTTTTTTCCTGAAAGCGGACTGAAATGCGTTTGCCATTTACCCAGGGCAAGCGATTGAGTTTGAGCCCTTGGCAGGGCAAAAGTCAATAATAGGATTATAGTCAAAAATGGCTTCATTTTCCTAAACGCTTCGCTTTAAAACGGCTCCATTCCTGACACAATGCATCTCAATTATCAACCGTCACAATAGCCGAGCCTTTGCCGGTACCTGAGCCACAGCCGCTTTTTAAAGAGCTGATCGTATATTCGGTAGTTGCAGTTGGTGAAACTGATATCAAGTACGGGTTCAAAAAAGTCCCGTTAATAGCTGTTCCGTCCGACAGTGTAAAAGACCAGGGTGGAAGTCCGTTCTTGAATTTGAGCTGAATTCTGGTCGATCTTCCGGCAGTAATAACCCCTTTACCCGAAATTTCCGCAATAGCCTGATCAGGTGCGATGACATCTATTTCCTCAATAGCGCTTGAAACTGCCGGTGACGAAGATATGATCCTGATTTTTTGCGTTTTGATCGAATCTCCTGCAGATGCATTAGAGATTTTTACCTTCATTGTTGTAGGTGTGATCGTAGTCGGCAGATTTACAAAACGCCCCGATTTGTCTGTGATCTGGACCGAAAATTTGTTTCCCGCGTTATACCGGCCTTCTATTTTATACGGAATTTCAATAGTAGACCCGGCGCAGACCATTTTCTGCGGCAGTTTTTCCAAGGTAATGCTCGCTGGCGGGCTCTTTACCGATACTTTCGCGCTTCCGGAAAATTTACCCACACCACAAAGCCCGCCTGCAGAAGTAATCTGATAGTTTGTGTCGTAAACGGGCTTAACCTTTATTTTATATGGCGACTCTTGAATATTGTTCTCATATGTGCCATCGGAAAGCAATACAAACCAGGGTCCTCCACCTGTAAATTTCAATGTAAGTTCACCGGTTTCATTTTCTCCCAAACGAAGCGAATCTTTTTGAAGGGTAGTAACCGTAGTGGCTACAATTGACACGTTCGCAGTTTGGGTCACCAGGTATGGAGCGGAAGAAACAACGCGTAATTTATACTCTCCCGGCTTGTAATTCGCAGGTATCTCGGCGTTAATGAATCCTGTTGTATCCGGTGGCGAGATCGTTTTAAATGCACCGGTCCTCTCTGCGATTTGAACTACAAACCGGTTCCCCTCTTTGAATTTACCTGTTGCATTGAAAGGAACCTGAAACGGTATCCCGCTGCATAACTTGGCAATTTTTTCCACCTCTTTCAATTCCAGCTTGGGTTCCGGATTATCGTTGACATTGACAATCGCCTCTCCCGACGTGCTACCGCTCCCGCACGCATTGGCTACGCCTGCTATGCGGTATGCTTTCACCGCTTTCGGTCTAACAATCAGATAGTGTGGATTTGAAAGTGTTTGTGTTACAATGGTGCTGTCCGAGAGCCGAAACGACCAGGGCGCTGTCCCGGTCAGGCTGACCCTGAGCTGTACCTCCTGCCCCGGCATGGTCCTGGTAGACTGTGTCCCGTCCATAAAATCGATGCGGGCAGCAGGTGCCTGCAGCAGTCGGATCGGAACTTCCTGACTTCTTACCACCGGTATTGAGCTTACGATTTGTATGCGGTATACTTCGCCGCCTATCTTATAGGAAGGGATTACCGCCTTCACAGGGCTTTTATTGACTGGTAAAGAAATAGGGATTGTCTTTCCCGAGGCGTCAATCAGCTGCGCAATGAAGGTATTGCCCTCATCAAAAGGGCCACTGGTGGTAAATGGTATCGTAATGTTAGTGCCCGGGCATACTGTTAAATAGGAGATATCTTCAATCGTGATTTTATAGGAATGCAGACTGTCAGCCGGTTTTTCCGTTTTGGCCAGTCTCTCCTCTGCGGCCCTTTCAGTCAGACTGTCGGGTGTCGCTTCGCTGGTGGTATCCAGCTCAGTTTCCGCGCCGGTGGCTGCTCGGGTTGTATCTGTTACCGGTGCTGTCACCGGTGTTGCTTTTGGCAATGTATCGGGCTGTGTAGCCGTAGGTTTGGCCGGCTCAACGGGGGCCTTTTTCCTGGGAGCAAGGATTGTTCTTCGGGGTGAGGTGTTTCTTCTTTGCGCATCAACATGATTGCAAACCAGCATTAACCCACAAATCAACAGAACGATAAATCGCAGCATGTATAGTTTTTTTATTTTTAATTCATTGATACTAATGTACTCCCGCGAAGTACAGGCACGACATCATACAAATCGGTTTGCAGGCAGTATGATATATCTTTTTGAATCCCCAAACGCTGTAACCGGCGCACGTGGGAGGAGTTTGATACACTGGCGAGCAGGTTTTTTTTGCCTTGTTCATATAGCCGCTGCGCCATTAAAGTCCCGTCTTCAAGCAACATGAACTGGTCTTTTAATGCATCTGCCAGTGCGCCTGCGAACAAAGTGTCTTCCAGGTTAGGGCGCCCTTTCCAGCCTGCGCAAAGTACCAGCACATCGTAAGGTTCGGTCCTGAGATGACTGGCAAGTGCTCCGAGATTAAGGAAGGATCCAATCATCACTTTTACCGCGGAAGATTTTGCCTTTGCAATGGATAACGTTCCATTGGTAGTTGTCATTGCGATTTGTGAGCCGATCAGCCGCTCGTTCATATAACTGAATGGAGAATTGTCCAGGTCAAAACCCTCAACTTTTCTCGCATCCCGCTCTGCTGCGGCGATGAATCCTTTATCCTGCAAAAATTTACATTCTTCCACACTTGCGACCGGGGTAATGCTTTTAACCCCGTAGGCGAGCCCCGTAACCATGCAGGAGGTGGCGCGGAATATATCGGCTACCACTACAATGGAATTGTCAAGTTTATGTAAATGAAGCAGATCGGGGGTTAGACAAACGTCAAGTTGTTTCATTCTGAAAAGCGGTACTGATTTAGAAAGGTTAATTTTTTACGAAAGGCAGTTTCACGATTTTAGCTTTTAAAAGCCTGTCCCTGACTTTTATAAATATTTCTGAATCAGCTTTGCTATTTGCGGCGGGAACATACCCCATTCCGATCCCTTTTTGAAGCGTAGGAGATTGCGTGCCGGAAGTTACCTCACCGATTTTATTACCATCTGCGTCACAAAGTTCATAATGACCGCGCGGTATACCTCGGTCGATCATTTCAAAACCAACCAGCTTGCGGTTTAAGCCAGCCTCTTTCTGGGCTTTCAATGCATTCGAATTAGTGAAATCCTTCGTGAATTTTGTCACCCAGCCCAGTCCGGCTTCCAGGGGTGAGGTATTATCGTCAATGTCATTTCCGTAAAGACAAAATCCTTTTTCGAGTCTCAACGTATCCCGGGCGCCCAGCCCAACCGGCTTGATGCCAAACTCTTTACCTGCTTCAAAAATGGCGTTCCACATTTTTTCAGCAGATTCATTTTTAACATAAATCTCAAAACCACCTGCACCTGTATAGCCGGTCGCTGAAATGATTACGTCTGCGATGCCCGCCATTTCACCTGTTTGAAATGTATAATAATCCATGGAAGCCAGGTCCACGGTAGTAAGTTTTTGTAATGTTGCAGTCGCATTGGGTCCCTGCACAGCAAAAAGGCAGGTCGCATCAGAAATATTTTCCATGGCAACCCCTTCACTATTTTTGCCCTGTATCCAGTTCCAGTCCTTTTCGATATTGGATGCATTTACCACGAGAAGGTATTCATCTTCCCTGATCCGGTACACCAGCAGGTCATCCACAACACCGCCGGTTTCGTTGGGTAAATAACTGTATTGTACTTTTCCGTCAAACAGTACGGAGGCGTCATTGGCAGAAACCTTTTGAATCAAATCCAATGCCTTAGGGCCTGTGACCATGAACTCGCCCATGTGCGACACATCAAAAACGCCCACGTTATTTCTGACTGTGTGGTGCTCGTCCAGATCCGACGAATACCGTACAGGCATTTCAAAACCTGCAAACGGGACTATTTTGGCGCCGAGACCGACGTGAACTTGATGTAAAGGGACAGTTTTCATGTAGGACAAATTGATTCGCATTAATTTACAAAAGTATGCAAAGCAGGGCAAAGCCGCACAAAAAAGTCTTTTTTCAGAGCTCGTAGTGTTGGTTTTGAAGTATATTGTGAAAAAATAGGCCAAAAGTTTTATTAGGCTTAACCCTGAATATTTCAAACTATGAACAAAAAACTACTGCTATATGCCGCTACGCTGCTGACCGGAAGTGCCTTCGCACAAACAGCTACTTTCAAGGGTGAGGTGATTGATGACAGGATCAGCATTGGCTATGGTGTGGCGTCCGGTGATGTGGATGGTGATGGAAAAATCGATATTCTGCTGGCAGATAAAAAGGAAATTGTGTGGTACAAAAATCCCGGTAAAAATGAGGGTGCCTGGGCGAAGCACATCATGGCAAAGGACCTCACCGAACAGGATAATGTATGTATTGCTGCGAGGGATATTGATGGAGACGGTAAAGTTGAAGTGGCGGTAGGTGCGCAGTGGAATCCGTCGGAAACGAAAAACCTCAAACTTTCAGGAGCTGTGTTTTATCTCGCTGCGCCTGACGACCCCACAAAGCTTTGGGAGCCGGTGAGGCTGCATCACGAAGTAACAATCCACCGGATGCAATGGGTTAAGAAAGCGGACGGAGATTTCCAGCTTGCAGTATTGCCGTTGCATGGGGAAGGAAATGCAGGAGGAGTAGGGGCCGGGGTGAAAATGATTTTATTTGATGTTCCTGAAAATAGAAAAGGGATCTGGGGCTTTGATCTGTTGGAAACGAATATGCATATGACCCACAATATGAATGCAATGGAAGTGCCGGGTCGCATTTTGGGCCTTTCTGTTGCAGGAAAAGAAGGCGTGCAGGTTTTTCTGAATGGTGCCGATGGCTGGGCTGCTTCGGGTAACTGGATGGTGGCCGACAAGGGAGTGGGTGAGATCAGAACAGGAAGCCTGGGAGGGAATCAACTTTTCACTGCAACTATTGAACCTATGCACGGGAGTGAGCTGGTCGTTTATTCGAAAGACAACCGTGCGGTTCTAACAAACAACATCAAGGAAGGACACGCGTTGGCATGTGCGGATTTTTTCGGGCAGGGCAGGGACCAGGTGGTAATGGGCTGGAGAAATCCGAATGCGTCGGGAGAGACGGGCGTAAGGATTTTTGTAGGGTCCGATCCCGCGGGCAGGAAGTGGCAGGAATTTGTCCTGGATGACAAGATTAAGATAGCCTGCGAAGATCTGACGATCGCCGACCTGGACGGCGACAGTGATCTGGATGTGATCGCCTCAGGAAGGGCGACGCACAATGTAGTAGTGTACTGGAATCAGCTCAAAAAATAGTAAAGGCTGGAAAATTTTCTTTCCAGCCTTTACAAGGTTGTCTGCCTAGGAAGTCGAAATTGTCCGTCTGAGCGAAGTCGAAGACTAGTCTCTGCGGCCCATTAACAGGCTTACATAATAAAGTAATGTAGCTAATGAACCGATTGCAGCAACTAAGTATGTTCTTGCAGCCCATTTCAAAGCATCGCTCGACATTACATATTCTTTTTCGTTAACAATCCTGTTTTTCTGGATCCACGCCAACGCTCTGTTACTTGCATCGTATTCAACCGGCAATGTGATAAAGCTGAAAAGCGTAGTCGCTGCGAAAAGCGCGACACCGATCGTCAACGGCAAAACAGTTGTATTGATCAGAACGATACCCAACAGAATGATCCACTGCATATAGCGTGACGCAATGCTCAGGAATGGTACCATTTGAGAGCGAAATTGCAACCACTTGTAGGCTGTCGCGTGTTGCACAGCGTGCCCGCATTCGTGAGACGCAACCGCAGCAGCGGCTACACTTCTGCCGTAAAATACGTCCGGGCTCAGGTTAACTGTTTTATCCTGAGGATTGTAATGGTCAGTCAGCTGGCCTTCGACCGAAAGTACCCGCACATCATAAATGCCGCTTTCACGCAACATCGTCTCGGCGATCTCCTTTCCACTCATACCATTGCTCAAGCCGACCTGAGAATATTCTTCAAACTTGCTCTTGAGACGCCACTGAACGTACAAGCTCACAAGCATTACTATACCACCGATTATGTATGCTCCCATCATAGCTTTTTCCTATTTATATCCTTGTTTTATTTTTTCAATCAGCGCGGTAGTCGAGTAACCCTGTACAAGTGCTATCGTTTTTACCTCACCTCCTTTACCTAAAACAAAATCCGCGCCAGCAATAGTTTCAACGGTATAATCGTCGCCTTTGACCAAAATGTCAGGTTTTACTGCCTCTATCAACTGACTAGGCGTCGGTTCGTCGAACAAAATGACAGCATCGACAAAGGAGAGGGCTGCCATCAGACGCGCGCGTGCATATTCATTAACAACGGGTCGCAACGGTCCTTTCAGTCTGCTCACAGATGCATCGGTATTCAATCCTAAAACCAGTCGGTCGCCCAGGGCGTGGGCTTTTTCCAGGTAATCAATATGGCCCAGGTGAACGATATCGAAGCAACCGTTTGTGAATACTACTTTCTGGCCGCCACGCTGCCAGGCTTCAATAGTAGGGATTGCTTCTTCTAGTCTGAGTATCTTGCTCTCGGTCAGATTCATTGGTTGGAAGTAAATTGTTCATTGGAAAATAATATGTAATCATACTAATTTTCCATCAGGTAAGACTATTCCTGCGCCTTGTTTAACGCTAGGCAGAAATCTTTTCGGGTTCATCTACCGATTTATTGTTTTTAACCAAAACAAACAAAAAGGCCAGTGCGCCTACTGCCAGCATAAATACCATCTGCGCCCCGTGTATAAAGGTGGCCAATGTGATACCATCACTTTGAGTCAATCCGTACAATACCAGCACATTGCCAACTAAAAGGTGATAAGCTCCGATTCCGCCCTGGGTAGGAGCCGTCATACCTATCGCACCTACTACCAGTATAGTTAGTCCGGCAAGCGGTCCAAGGTCGGAGGTTTCGGGAATGCAGAAAAACAATACGTAGGAAACCAGGTAATAAAGTACCCAGATCATTAAACTGCTCAGGATAAATAGTCCGGGGCTGCGCAGTTTGCGAATGCTTAGCAGACCGTCGAGCATTCCTTTCGCAAAATCTGTGATTTTGGCAACCAATGCATTTTGCTGTAAGCGGGTGCGGAAGGCCAGGTTTTTGTATAAATAAAAACCAATCGATGCTACTACTATCAAGCCGCCAATCAAAATGAAAAGCAATAATCCGCCACCCGATCCACCTGATTCACCACCTACTTTACTTTGAAAAAAATCTGTGAAGAAAGTGCTCAGCCGGTCAAATTCGAGAACGAAATTTAAGCCGATCATCAATACAAGTACGATGACATCAAATATACGTTCAGCCACTACCGTTCCGAAACTCAGATTGACCGGGATTTTTTCAAGCCGGTATAAGGTGCCGCAACGGGTCACCTCGCCCATCCGGGGAACAATATAATTGGCAAAATATCCGGTCAATACCGCTACTGAACTGTTGATAATACTTGGTTTATGTCCCAGCGGCTCCATAAGCATTGCCCAGCGCCAGGCACGGGTAACGTGTGCGCACATTAAAAAGAAGCAGGAAACCGCAATCCACCGCCAGTCGGATTTGGCAAAGCGGTCGAGCATTTCACCCAGATTAATATCTTTAAATACAAACCAAAGCAAGCCACCTGCCAAAATCAGCGAAATGGCGTAACGTAAAATGTTTTTCATAGCTAAGTGAATAGGGTGCAGGGTTCTATTGAAGAACGCTACCCGACCAGGTGATTGTTATGGTCGGGGAAAACAACCATGGGTTTGAAGGATTTGGCTTCCTCCTGGGTCATTGTTCCGTAAGCAATAATAATGATAATGTCGCCAATCTGCACGCGCCGTGCCGCCGCCCCATTAAGGCAGATCATTCCGGAACCTCTTTCGCCTTTGATCACATAAGTCACAAAGCGCTCGCCATTGTTATTGTTAACGATATGGACCTGCTCATTTTCAACAAGTCCGGCCGCATCGATCAGGTCTTCGTCAATCGTGATGCTGCCTACATAATTCAGTTCCGCCTGAGTCACCTTGACACGGTGAATCTTCGATTTCATTACTGTTATTTGCATTACCCGGTAAAATAAGTCGAGATAAAATGGAACGTATTACTGCCCAAAGTTACAGGAATAACACGCAGCTATCAAAACATACGGCCCTGCTTTACGGTTCCAACCGGCTCTTGCAGCCTTTTTTCAGGGGCTTGAAGTAATATTCAGAAGCGTAAGGCTTTACTTATATTATCCACTTATTTTTCTAAAATTCCGATGAGTAGAGAAAATAAACCAAAAGATGTGAAACGCCGCGACTTTTTGCAAAAGACCACGGCAGCAGCAATTGGTAGCTTTTTTATTGTCCCGCGACATGTTTTAGGTAAAGGCTACCGCGCGCCAAGCGACAAATTGAACATAGCAGGGATAGGTGTAGGAGGGAAGGGTTTTTCAGATACTAATAATGCCTGGAATAAGGGGGCTGAGAACCTTGTCGCGCTTTGCGATGTGGACTGGGGACAGGCTAAAAAGAATTTTGAACTGCATCCGACAGCCAAGAAGTACAAGGATTTCCGAAAGATGTTCGATGAAATGGAAAAGGATATTGATGCTGTAACCGTTTCAACGACCGACCATATGCATGCTATTATTGCGATGGCGGCCATGCAAAGAGGGAAGCACGTATACGTTCAGAAACCGCTCACGCATGACATTTATGAGGCCCGTATGCTCACTGAGGCGGCCCGGAAATACAAAGTAGTAACTCAGATGGGAAATCAGGGTGCTTCTAACCCTGCACAGAACCAGATGAAAGAATGGTTCAATAAAGGAATAATTGGTAATGTACACGAAGCGCACGTTTGGACAAACCGTCCCGTGTGGCCACAGGGTATTCCTGTCCCTACTGGCAAATTCGACGTTCCCGCAGATATTGACTGGGAATTATGGGTTGGTTGTGCGGACTGGGTCGACTACAATCCGGCCTGGCATCCGTTCAAATGGCGCGGCTGGTGGAATTTTGGTACCGGCGCATTGGGAGATATGGGTTGTCACCTGATCGACCCCGCTTTCCGTACGCTTGGATTGGGTTATCCTACGGAGCTGGAATGCAGCGTAGGCCAGGTTTTCATTAAAGACTGGACGCCTGAATATATTCCGGAAGGCTGCCCGCCATCGTCAAGGGTGCAGCTGAAATTCCCGGCCAACAAGGTGAACAAATCAGAAGTTACATTAACCTGGCACGATGGTGGCTTGCGCCCTTTCCACCCGGATCTGATCCCCGCCAACGATCCGCTGGGCGAGCCTGATAGCAGCAATGGTGTGATGTTGATTGGTGAAAAAGGCGTTATGACCTGTGGTACTTATGGTATTGATCCAAAAGTATATTTGAAAGACGGCACAAAGCTGGAATATAAGAAAGGTGATTTTGGAAATAAATACACGCCTATGCCGGAGTTTGGTCACCACGTTTCCTGGTCCGACGCCTGCAAGGCTGGTTTCAACAGCAAAGAACACAAAGCGCTGACCTCTTCCTTCGATTACGCAGGTCCTTTGACCGAAACCGTAATAATGGGCAACCTTGGAATACGCAGCTACAACCTGCGCAAGCAAAGAGCCGACGGAAAAGGTTTCGACTATCCAGGCCGCAAAAAATTGCTATGGGATGGTAACAATATGAAAATCACCAACTTCGACGATGCAAACCAATTCGTAAAACGCCAATACCGCGGCGATTGGAAATTGGGTAGTTAAGTGTTTGTCGCACTAAGCGGAGTCGAAATGTATGCACTTCGACTCCGCTTAGTGCGACATTAAAAAACAATATTATCAATCAACCTCACCGGCCCGAGAAACGCGGCAACGCAGATCGCGTTTGTGCCAGTGGCGCCAGGTGTGGTAATAGGTTGTAGTGTATTAAGATCTGCGATTTCGAAATAATCCAGTTTAAAAGCCTCGATCGAGTCAAATGCGGCAGTTGCCTGTCTAATTACTTCTTCAACCGACTCCCCTTTTAAAAGCTTCCTTTTCGCGGATTCGAGGATCTGAAATAGGTGCGGAGCGATTTCCCTTTCTTCAACATTTAACCGGCGGTTTCGTGACGACATTGCCAAACCATCTTCTTCGCGAATTGTAGGTGCAATGATCAGTTCGAGTCCAAAACTTAGGTCAGATACCAGTTTTTTAACGATTGCGACCTGCTGTAAGTCTTTTTGGCCAAAGTAAGCCCGGTGCGGTTTGACGATATTAAAAAGTTTCGAAACCACAATTCCGACTCCATTGAAATGGCCCGGACGGGAAGCGCCTTCCATCACGGTTTCGAGGGCGCCAAAATTGAATTTCAGGACAGGTTGCTTTGGATACATTTCTTCTACCGAGGGCGCAAAAACGATATCACAGCCGGCTGCTTCAAGCATTGCGCAATCGGCTTCCAGTGTGCGCGGGTATTTCTGTAAATCTTCGGGATTGTTGAACTGCGTTGGATTAACAAAAATGCTGCAAACAGCTATGTCATTTTCACGTTTGCATAACTGAATCAGTGAGATATGACCGTCGTGAAGTGCGCCCATCGTTGGTACGAGGCCGATACTGCGTTGTTGAAAAGTTTGTTGTTCGAGGAAATTCCGGAGGCTGGCAACTGAAGTAAATACTTCCATGAGAAACTGAAATCTGAGGGGGAGTAGCCTGAAATGCGAAAGTGCTTTATATCTCCGAAAAGTACTGCGAGTAGGAAAATCAATTATTTGGAATGAGTTATCCCAAACTGAGCGCAATATGACAATTAGTTTGGAATATCTTTTGAAAATGCGATTTTTTTTGTATAATTTTGCAAAACTTTTTTTCACAAACTGCTTAAAGATCTATGGAGAAACTACGAATTTTATATGTAGCCAGTGAAATCAATCCCTTCCTCCAAACCACTGACGTTGCCGATTACGTAAGAAAGCTCCCTCAGGCAATGCAGGAAAGAGGTGCAGAAATCAGGATTCTAGTTCCGCGTTTTGGTCTTATTAATGAACGCAAAAACAGGCTTCATGAAGTAGTTCGACTGTCAGGAATAAACATTACCGTAGGAGATGAAGAAAAGCCACTGATCATCAAGGTCGCATCTATACCCAACGCCAAATTGCAGGTATATTTTATTGACAATGACGATTATTTTCACCGCAAATCTGTGTTTTTCGATAAGGAGAACAACTTTTTCGATGATAATGACGAGCGGGCGATTTTCTTTTGCAAAGGTGTTCTTGAAACGGTTAAAAAATTGGGCTGGGCGCCGGATGTGGTGCACTGTAATGATTGGATGACCGCCCTGATCCCCCTGTACCTGAAAACCACTTACCGCAACGATCCGATGTTCAAGGATACAAAAAGTGTGTTTACGGTACATAACAATGCTTTTGATTATAAGTTTGACGCTGATTTGCAGAGCAAGGCGAAAGCAATGGATGTAAGTGACGAGGCCCTGGCCCATTTGCATTCCGCAGATTTCGAAGGGTTCGTCAAAATAGGTTGCGCCTACGCAGATGCAGTTCTGAAAGCAGATGAACATTGTAGCGAAAGTCTCAACCAGATATTCAACGATGCACCTAAACGTGTGGAATTGAACGAACAGGACGAGAACTTCTCCGAATCTTATTATAACCTGTATACAGATTTAATGAGCTAATCACTCAAATTATAGCAAGTCGGGCCGGTAACTGATCAGTTACCGGTTTTTTTGTGCTGTTTAAATCTCTGTTGAGCACAAAAATATTTTCATTAATGTGTTCGAGCACTCTGATGAAATTGGATAATTTTTAGTATTTAATTAGAAATTAGCTTGTTATGAAACGGTGATTGCTCTTAATTTGGTTTTTTGTTAAACATACACTCAAACCAAATTCGTGAAAATATGTGCGGAATAGTGGCTTATGTTGGAGGCAGGGAGGCTTATCCTCTGATCCTGAAAGGTCTTAAAAGACTTGAATACCGAGGGTACGATAGTTCAGGGATTGCATTGCTGGAAAAGGAGAAATTGAACATTTACAAGAAAAAAGGAAAGGTTTCTGATTTGGAGGCTGAGCTGGGCGGAAAACATTTAGCTGCTACAATCGGGATCGGACACACCAGGTGGGCAACCCACGGAGAACCCAACGACATCAATGCGCATCCACATTTTTCAAATGACCGCAAGCTGGCGATCATCCATAACGGAATCATAGAGAACTACGCCTCGATCAAGCAAAACCTCATTCAAAAAGGGCATAAGTTTCAAAGTGAAACGGACACGGAGGTATTGATTCACTTCATCGAAGATATTCAGTCCGAAACGGGAGGCTCGCTGGAGTCGGCCGTAAAGCTGGCTTTGAAGGAAGTGGTAGGTGCGTACGCGATCGTGGTAATGTCAGTCGATCATCCCGGACAACTGATTGCGGCGCGTAAAGGAAGTCCGCTGGTGATCGGGATCGGTGAAGACGAATTTTTCTTCGCCTCCGACGCAACGCCAATTATTGAGTATACAAAAGACGTTGTTTACCTCGACGATTACGAAGTAGCGGTTGTGAAGGACGATAAGCTGAGCATTCAGAATCTCGATAATACAGAGACCATTCCATACATACAAAAATTGGAAATGGAGCTCGAAACGATTGAAAAGGGAGGTTACGATCATTTTATGATCAAAGAGATCTTCGAACAGCCGCGCTCGATCGGTGACAGCATGCGCGGTAGGTTACGAGCTGACGATGCCCATCTGCAACTCGGCGGACTCAGCAGTTATATGGATAAGCTAGCCGAAGCCGAGCGGATCGTGATTGTGGCATGTGGTACTTCGTGGCATGCCGGCCTCGTCGCCGAATATCTTTTCGAGGAACTGGCGAGAATAAATGTCGAAGTAGAATATGCATCTGAATTCCGGTATAGGAATCCGGTCATCAAGGAAAACGATGTTGTGATCGCTATTTCTCAATCGGGTGAAACGGCAGATACGCTTGCTGCAATTGAGCTTGCAAAGTCCAAAGGAGCTACGATTTTTGGCGTTTGCAATGTAGTAGGATCGTCCATTGCCCGTGCGACGCATGCAGGTGCATATACGCACGCAGGGCCGGAAATAGGCGTGGCAAGTACGAAAGCATTCACTGCTCAGGTAACGGTTTTGACATTGATAGCGATTGCCACTGCAAAAAGGAAGGGTACGATTTCAGAAGAAGCTTACCGGCAACTGCTTATCGAGCTGGAAAATATTCCGGCCAAAGTAGAGAAGATGTTTGAGAGTTCAGACAAGATCAAAGAGATTGCATTTATCTTCACCTATGCACGCAACTTTATTTATCTGGGGCGCGGATTGAATTTTCCGGTAGCTTTGGAAGGCGCATTGAAACTGAAAGAAATCTCATATATCCATGCCGAAGGTTACCCCGCCGCGGAAATGAAACATGGACCAATAGCGCTTATCGACGAAGATATGCCGGTTGTTTTTTTAGCGACAAAAGATAGTTCCTACGAGAAAATCGTCTCCAATATTCAGGAAGTGAAAGCTCGAAAAGGTAGGGTAATTGCTATTGTGACGGAAGGTGATACGCTGATCCCCGGCATGGTGGACTTTGTGATTGAGGTTCCGACAACCCACGAAATCCTGACACCGCTCGTTTCCGTGATTCCATTGCAGCTGTTATCTTACTACATCGCGGTGATGCGCGGCCGGAATGTGGATCAACCACGCAACCTGGCCAAATCCGTAACAGTTGAGTAACATTTGTCTGCCATAATCGAATGCGAGACCAGCTCCTGGTTTCGCATTTGTGCTGAAGGGGAATGCTTTTACGGAAATAATATAAATCGGTTTTCGTTAGTTTTGCGCGCAATGCAATTCGCCCCCGTATTTATGTCAAAAAGATTTTTATTCCTGATCGCATTATGTTCCAATGTGCTTTTATTGTCTTGCGGCGACAAGGAGCAACGAGCGGAAACTTACGCGCCGCGTCCAAAAGGCTTTAACCGGATCGAGCTGCCGGACCACAATTACCAGCAGCTTACAGAGCAGCATCCCTATATTTTCGAAGTTTCCCGGTTTGCCAAAGTGGAGCCGGATACATTTTCAACGGCGGAAAAGCATTGGATCTTCATCAATTATCCCGCATTAGAAGCCAACATCCAGCTGACTTACAAGGCTATAAACAATGATCCTTCCCGCCTGAAATCATTTATTGATGACAGCTACAAGCTCGCCGGCAAACATCAGATCCGGGCTTCCTCTATTCAGGAACAGCGGGTTTTAAGTAAAAGCGGCCGTACTGCTATTATGTTTAAGATTGAAGGCGACGTGCCTAGTCCGTATCAGTTTTACACAACCGATAGCACGCAGCACTTTCTGCGGGGCGCTATTTACTTCCCTTCTGCATCAAAAAACGACTCACTGGCACCGGTAATTGATTATCTACAAAAGGATATGGTTCATTTACTGAACACGCTGCGGTGGAGATAAAAATGAACTTGGTATTGCAGTGAAAAATCGAAGGGTGTATCTTTGAAGTTCTCACCTCAACACGATCAGCACTATGCGCAAAAAGCAACCAAAGAACCAACTCCCATTAGACTTCTCTGTTCGTGGAAACCGGATCGTCCTGCATCTCGGACAAGTAGAAAGTCAACGGTTGGGAGATCAGCTTTTTGATGGGTTGGTCAATGGTGACTGGATGATTGAGCCGGCGGGCGAAGTAGCCGATATTTCTTACGCACAGGACATTGTCCACCAGATCGGTCATAAACTGCCTTACCCGGAAGGAATCAAAATAGCCCAGTTGCACATGGTAGATCCGGCGTTCAAAGGTTTTTCAGCGATTTACAGGCAAAAAGGCTGGGTATTCGTAAATGCAAAATCGGATATTAACGAACGTAACTACCATATTCACCTGCTCACAGTCTCGCTGGGCTTGCATACATTGTATTCCAATATAGCATCACTGGCTGCCCGCTCGGAGCAGTTGATTTTTGAAGCACTTTTACCTTATAAGGAGGTTGAAAGTTTTTTCAGAAATGATATATTCAAAATTCCCGATTCACTTGCTTCCGATATCGCAGGGTTCTTTAAAGTGCCTTTTCCAATGGTATTAAAAAGAGCATTGGCACTTAAAATCATCACGGATGAGCAATACCGGAACTTCATGACAGCCAATCCCTCAGCGTCTGTCAAACCAAGAGCGCTTTTTGTTTCCAAAGATGGTAGTATCGACGATCTGGAAGCGCAGCTTTTTTCCGGAAGTCTGGGAGAATAATCCTTAATTTCTTTTAACAGACATATTACTCAGGTCAGGCAGTGGGCTTACGGAAGTCCAGCCGCCGTCTACTACCAGACTTTGGCCGGTAATATGCCCTGAATGCGGAGATAATAGAAACAATGCCGCATTTGCGATATCTTCACAAATTGCCGGTCTGCCCATCGGTGTGATCGCCGACCAGGTTTTGGGGTAGGTAGGGTCTTCCGCCAAAGTTCTTTCCGTTAATGTTGCGCCCGGCGCTACTGTATTAATCGTAATCCCATAGGGCGAAAGCTCGATTACAAGATTTTTGGCCAGCATTTCCAGTCCGGCTTTCGTCATTGCATAGGCACCTAAAAATTTGTGTGCCTGGTGACCTACAACCGAGGACATGAGGAGTACGCGCCCTCCCGATTTTTGCTGGCGCATTTGTTTGGCAGCAGCCTGAGTAAGCATAAATGATCCCATTAAGTTCACTTCGAGAACCTGACGGAGTTTGTCAGCGGGATATTCAAAAAAGTCGCCAAATAGCGTAATACCTGCATTTGCAACACAAATAGTGAGTTGACCAAAACATTTGACAGCTTCGTCGACCATGCCGTCGATCATCTCCTGCTTTGACGCATCTCCCGCAAATGCAACACAATCGCCGCCTTTGTTCCGGATTTTTTTAGCGGCTTCCGCGGCGAGCGACTGGTCGGCATCGTTGAGAATGACTCCAGCGCCCTGAATTGCAAGCTGTCTCGCAATTTCAAATCCTATTCCCTGCCCTGCGCCGGTTACAATAGCTACCTGGTTGTCAAATGGTAAGTTATTCATATCAGTCAAATTCATTGGAATAGGGCATTAATGTGAATCCCTTGTCACTTTATCGCCCGAACCGCCTTTCAGGAAGTCGAGGTCGGCACCTTCGTGCGCTTGGAGAACGTGGTTAATGTGCAGATTTACATATCCCCGCTTGTAGCCCAAATCCAGCGGTTTCCAGACACATTTTCTCGTTTCCAGCTCCTCCTGGGATACTTCCAGGTTTAGCCTCCTGTTTGCAACATCCAATTCGATAAAATCACCATCGCGGACCAATGCAAGGGTACCACACACGGCAGCTTCCGGCGAAACGTGCAAAACAACTGTTCCAAATCCCGTTCCGCTCATCCGGCCGTCGGAGATGCGTACCATATCAATCACGCCTTTCGCCAGCAGCTTTTTCGGCAAAGACATATTGCCCACTTCCGGCATACCCGGGTAGCCTTTCGGGCCTACATTTTTCAGAACAAGGATACTATTTTCATCTACGTCAAGATCAGGGTCGTCGAGACGCGCTTTGTAGTCGTCAATATCTTCGAACACAACTGCCTTGCCTCTGTGCTGCATAAGCTCCGGGTTCAGCGAGGCAGAAGGTTTAATGACCGCTCCATTTTCGCAAAGATTACCCCTGAGAACCGCCAGTCCGGTCAGGTCTTTGATCGGCTCGGCCAATGTTCCTATTACTTCGGGGTCAAAGCATTCTGCATTGGCGCAGTTTTCGCCCATGGTTTTTCCGTTGGCAGTGATGACGCCGTCGTGTAGCCTGCCGATCAGTTCTTTAATGACAACCGGTAAACCGCCAGCGTAATAAAAATCTTCCATAAAATAGCCGCCGGAAGGCTGCAAATTGAGCAGCAGCGGCACCCGGGCGCATATATCGTTGAAATCATCCAGCGTAAGGTCCACGCCAATTCTTCCTGCGATCGCTAACAAATGGATCACAAAGTTGGTAGAACCGCCGATCGCGGCATTGATCATAATTGCATTTTCAAATGCTTCTTTGGTCAAAATCTGCGATAACCTTAAGTCTTCGTGCACCATTTGTACAATCCGCCTGCCGGACAAATGGGCCAGTACTTTCCGGCGCGAATCTGCTGCCGGTATGGCCGCATTTTCAGGCAGGGTTAAGCCTAGCGATTCGACCATGCAAGCCATTGTGGAGGCCGTACCCATTACGGCGCAGTGTCCGTCGCTGCGGCACATGCAGGCTTCAGAGGTCGTGAATTCTTCCTGCGTCATCTCGCCTTTGCGATAAAGCTCGCTGAAACGCCAGACGTCGCTGGTACCGACGGTTTTTCCGCGATACCGACCTGTAAGCATTGGCCCGCCGGAAACAACAATCGTAGGGATATTCACGCTCGCTGCGCCCATCACCAGCGAAGGGGTAGTTTTGTCACAGCCGCAAAGCAATACAACGCCGTCGATCGGATTCGCGCGGATCGATTCCTCTACGTCCATACTAGCCAGATTGCGGTAAAGCATTGCGGTAGGCTTCATCAATGTCTCGCCGAGCGACATCACAGGAAATTCGAGCGGAAAGCCGCCTGCTTCCCAAACTCCCCTTTTGACTGATTCGGCCAGCTCGCGAAAGTGGCCGTTGCATGGTGTCAATTCTGAAAATGTATTGCAAATACCGATAACCGGCCGTCCCTCGAATTCATCGGCAGGGTAGCCCTGGTTTTTCATCCAGGCCCTGTATATAAACCCGTCCTTTCCTGACTTTCCAAACCAGCCGCGGCTGCGTAACTTATTTTCTTCCATTGTCGCCATAGTTTACAGATAATAAGTAAAGCCTTGCCTCAGTAAAATATAATTCCGTCAACCCTTTAAAATAAAAATTGTATATTCGTTTTACATGTGCTACTGGTTAACCGATGATTTCCGGAAGAAGTTATAAATTCTTGTTTTTCTTGCTTTTACCATTGTTTGCATCACCCACACTTGCGCAAATCCAATCCGATGGTTTTATAGAAAAATTGCTGAAAAAGCATCCCGAACGCTTCTCCGAAATCCTCAAAAATCCAGAAAAATACCAGGTTCAGATTCTGTACACCCGCATTGACAGGAACAAAAAGAACGAGCCGCATTTTACGACGTATGCTTACCGGCTCAATAAGGATCAGTATTTCTATCCTGCCAGTACCGTCAAGCTTCCCGCTGTGGCATTGGCTTTTGAAAAACTGAATAAGCTCGGCATAGATAAATATACTCCCATGCTTACAGGGGCAAGCCGGCCAGAGCAAACTGTCGTCACCAAAGATTCTACCTCCGAGAACGGCCTGCCATCCGTCGCGCATTACGCCAAGAAAATTCTCCTGGCGAGTGATAACGACGCTTTTAACAGGCTATATGAATTTATAGGGCAGCAGGAACTGAATGATAGTCTGCACAAAAAGGGTTATGTCGACACGCGGATCATTCACAGGCTCGAATCCAACATCGGCGCAGAAAATAACAGGTACACTAATCCGGTAAGGTTTGAGAAAGATGGAAAGGCTGTATACGAGCAGCCGGCACAATATAATGCTGAGGAATTCAAAGCGCCTGCCTCACTTTTAGTAGGAAAAGGATTTATGAAAGACGGGCAGCTTGTAAATGAGCCTTTTGATTTCACAGCAAAAAATAGCTTTCCGCTGGAAGAGCAACACCGGATGCTGAAATCGCTTTTTTTTCCGGAGCAGGTCCCCGCAAGTCAGCGTTTCAACCTGACGGAAGATGATTACCAATTTCTCTACAGATATATGTCGCAGTTTCCGGTTGAAACCGACTATCCCGCACATTACACCGACGATTACTATGACGGATATGTGAAATTCCTGCTTTTCGGAGCCACAAAAACGCGTTTGCCGCGACATATCAGGCTGTTCAACAAGAGTGGCGACGCTTACGGTTTTCTGCTCGATAATGCTTATATCGTAGATTTTGAAAAAGGCATCGAATTTATGCTGACAGCTATGATCTACTGTAATGAAGATGAGATCTTCAATGACGATAAATATGAATACGACACGGTGGGCTTACCTTTCATGGCAAACCTGGGCAAGACGATTTTTGAATATGAATTGGGTAGAAAACGCTCCGTGAGGCCGGATCTTGATCGTTTTGAAGTAGAATATGACAAATAGGGGTTTACGAAACCCGCATTTTAAACCTCGGCGCAATCTGGCAGATATATAGATTGATCAGATGGCCTACAATGAGCAGCGCAGAGCCGGCGTAGCTGAGCCAGGTAAAAATCGCGTGCTTTCCTTCGAAAATCAGAGAAAACGAAAATAAGGCAAGAGCAACCCAAAGCATTACGCGGATAGGTACAGACTTATGGTGACGCGTGGCGTAATAAACAGCAACACCATTTATCAGAATAAAAAAGAAATCAAGAAACCGAAGCCCCGAATGTGAATGATGCGAAGCAACGCCAGAACCAAATGCCAGCGCAGGAACAAGGAGACAATGGACTATGCAAAGCACAGAACCCAGAATTCCTATGTAATCGGCTTTATTATGTGAGTGGACTGACTTCATATTTAAATACAATAGTGTTGCAAAAATAGAACATATAAGTTCGACTTGCAACCGCGTTGCAGAAATTTTTTATTTTCATGGCCTCCGTCAGATGCGCCAACTTAGAAATTGTAAGTGATAGAACTTAACTTTGGTGTGAAAGGTTTTATTATCAACAGACTTTGTGAAGTAACAAACTATTGGAAACAATGGATCAATTAAGGGAAACACTGAAAGGGCATCATCTTCGTACAACCACTTGCCGTGAGGATGTACTTTCGACATTCATCACCAAAAAGAACGCACTTTCGCACGGAGATTTAGAAGGTGCATTGGGTGAGAATTACGACCGTGTCACCATTTACAGGACCTTAAAAACTTTTCTTGAAAAAGGTATTATTCACAAAGTACTCGACGATGAGGGATTGCGGTATGCATTATGTTCGCATAATTGTTCGGAGGAGCAGCACCACCATGATCATATTCACTTCAAGTGCAATGAATGCGGCGAGACAAACTGTCTTGAAAATCTGAGGATTCCGCTGGTTCAATTACCTCAGGGTTATCAACCCGAAAATTTCAATCTGCTGATCCAGGGTACCTGCCCGAAATGTAATTAGCCCCCAAACTTCCATTTAAGGCGTAAGGAAGCATTTCTCCCCATATCGTCGGCATAATACCGGAATCGATTGAGGTAATCGCGATATGCAGTATTGAAGACATTCTGAATACTCAGCCCTATTTCAAGCTCCTGTTTTTCTGAAAAACGCAGGGAAGTGCCCGCCTGCAGGTTCCATAGTGCGTATCCTTTTGGCGGAGCGAGGAAATCGCTGTTGGCCGGAACCCGTTTTTGGCGTGCAACTAGCAAATTGCCAACTGAAACGAAAGTATTGTGCCATTTTTCATCAGTCCCCGGAAGCTCGTATTTTAGCTCATTATCCAGTCGGTTCGGAGGGATCATAACCAGGTAGCTGTCATTTCGCCGGTCATAAACGCGCAGGTAGCTCAGCTTGCTTGCAATTGTTGTATGCTTTGCAAACTGCCAGGTTGCAGAAAGGTCAATGCCAGTGAATGACGCGTCTGTTTGGGTATACTTGAAATAAGGGAACGCACCGCGAATAGTAAGAATAGGGTCAGGTTGGGGTTTTAAGTAAATGTAATCGGCAATGTAATTGTAGTAGGCGCCAATCTCCGCTGACCATTTTGCGTCTTCATATTTCAGACTTGCAGTGGTATTGATCGCTTTTTCTGATTGCAGCGTTGCATCGCCTTTTTCGTAGGCTGCTGCGCCATGGTGCACGCCGTCGCTGAACAGCTCGCTCACATTGGGTGCCCGCCAGGCTGTGCCCGCATTGACCCGGGCAGAAATCCGCTCGGAAAAATTTCTCGTCGCACCGACTGTACCCGAAAAGTTAGCAAATTGAAAATCATCTGCGATTTTCTCCCGGTTTACAATTCTGTAGGTTTTCAATGTCCGGTAATCATAACGAATCCCCGCTTCCAGTTCCCATTGTTTTGTTACAAATCTTTCCATCCAGAAAAGACCCACATTGAACTGGTTGAAATTAGGAATCAGCGGACGCCCGTCCATTAAATTATATTGATACAAAGTGCTGACTCCTACCTGTCCGGCCAGCTTTCCCGCAATTGGTTTGTGGTCCCAGCCCACATCATTTGTTAACGTTGATAATTTGAAAGTCAGTTCCGGGCGATTGAGCGCGGCTATCGAATCGTTTCTTGGGCGGTGCAGGTCATACTCGTTCCTGTCGTTTAGCTGCCTCGCAAAAGTCCATTGGATACCGCTGCCGTTTTTAAAATGATAATGCGTTTCAGCTTTGATGAGCTCGTGGGTAACATTTTGGTTTGGGCGGGCTATATTGTAGTTGAACCCGGACTTCACAAGCGGCTCTCCATTTTTGATCACATTTAACAAATCTGTCACGCTGCCAATGTGAGAGCCTGAGAAAATACCGATCTGCGTCGCAAAACGGCTGTAAAAAACATCTATCCCAAAACCCTTATTTCGGTATCCTGCGCCCAAAGAAAAGTTCTTTTCACTGATCCCGGTATTGTCCAGAAAATAGCGGGGTGTACGGATATTTCCTCCGCGTTTGATGGTTCCCTGCGCCCGCCAGGCAAAGCCTTTGAGATTTTTTATCCCGCCCTGCAATGTAGCAGAGCCCACACCTTGCCGCCCATTCGAAAAACCCACCGCATTTATTTCGCCACTTAGCTGCTTATTATAAGGCAACTCCTCCGGTTCGACCAGAATAACGCCGCCGATCGCATCGGATCCATAGCGAACACCCGCGGCGCCTTTTACGACAGATAACCGGGTCGCGATAAATGGGTCTATCTCCGGCGCGTGCTCCGAGCCCCACTGTTGTCCTTCCTGGCGTACGCCATTGTTCATAATCAATATCCGGTTGCTATGCATACCGTGAATAACGGGCTTCGCGATTGAAGAGCCGGTTTGCAGTGTGGTAACACCCGTTACTCCTTTCAGGCTTTCCCCTAAATTTTGTCCCCGCGTTTTTTCAAGATCGGCACCGGAAATTGTTGTTAATGGCTGGGAAGAAGGCGCTTCCGATCGGTGAGCGGTAATTTCTACATCCTGTAAATGCACTTCCTGCTCTTCCAGGTTGAAATTTTCCTCGTGCCCGGCTGTGAGGTCCAGCTTGTGCTGAAATGCGGCATAACCCACAATTCTGCATTCAAGCGTGTAGGAGCCCGGACAAAGGTCCTGCAACTCGTATCGCCCCGATTCATTTGTAAAAACGCCTTTATTTTGCCCCACGATCTGAACCGTAGCGCCTACCACCGGCTGGCCAGTATGCTTATCTCTCACAACACCCTTCACAAAACAAGCGCAGTTTTGATTCTGGGCATAGGAGAAATGAGTATTCAGTAAAAATAGTATTAAGAAAAAATGGCGCTTGTGGAGCATCAGGGGGCTGACAGAGATCTGCTTTCGTTGTAAGATGCAAAAATAGCATTAGTGCAACTTTGTTGCAAATGAATTGCGCAAGTATTTTGGCTTTCTTATCTTCATTTCAAAGGCAGAATGTAAATTTGTGCCTCCAATCGTTTTCGAAGTTGTCGTACCTGCTGATTTCCAAAATCCTTTTAATGCCGCCGCTGATCGCAGGCGTCACGCTCGCTGTCAGGAAATGGGGAGAAGGACTGGGCGGCTGGATCGGTGGGTTTCCGTGGGTTGCGGGACCAATATCATTTTACATTGCACTTGAACACGGTCCGGCTTTTGCAGCTTCTACGATTACTTCCGCGCTGCTTGGTTCGGTAGGGACTATTTTGTTTGCCCTCGTTTATTCAATTTTATCCGCAAGATTATCCTGGCTGCCTACTGTGCTGATCAGCTATTCAGTATATTTTGTAGTTGCAGTATTATCACTCGGGCGGGAAATTTCTCTTCCCGCAGCTACGGTACTGAACTTGATTGTACTGACCTTAGTGTTGTATTTTTTTCCTAAACCAAAAGAAAAAACCGATTTCCGGAAGCAACCTTCCTACGACATTCCACTCAGAATGATCGTAGCAACTTTCTTCGTAGTCATATTAACACAGGCTGCTGATTATCTCGGACCGACATGGAGTGGTATCCTCACGCCATTTCCAATCATGACTTCAACATTAGCTGTTTTTACCCATTCACAACAAGGTTCCAATGCAGCGACCAGGATATTGTATGGTTTAATGCTGGCTGGCTATGGTTTTGTAGCTTTCCTTGTAGGGGTGGCCTGGCTGGTGCCGCAGATGCCGATTGCTTCGGCCTACGGAATTTTAATGGTGGGGACGATGGTGATCAATGGGATAACGATCAGGCTGATCCGCTGAAAGACCAGCCTGACTATCTGTTAAACTCTTTCCAGTTTTACAGGATAAGTTTTCTTGGCATTCCATTGACAAACGTAAATGTTCTGGTCGCCGTCAATGCAAACATCGTGGCAATGCATGAAAATGGGTTTTTCCTGTACCATTAACTGCAATTCACCATTTTTATATTCTGGCTTTGTCCCGCCTGGATTGGATATCACTTTGTTGTTTTTATCAAGTATTGTCACAAAACCTGAGTTAGGTGTTTGATTCAGATACTTCAAACGGGACCAGCACACGCCGGCAAACAGATTTTCACCCTGAAAGACAGGCCGGCAAACGAATGCACCGGGCAGGAACAAGGTACTCAGGTATTTACCGTCGAGTGTAAATCTTTTGAAGGCATTATGGGCCCGGGAAGTTACCAATAGGGTAGGATTGGCTTTGTCGCGATAATCTACTGCCACACCGTGAGCTGTTGAAAACTGTGCATCGCCGTCACCTGAACCTCCGAACTTATCAATAAATTCTCCCTTCTGGTTGTACCTTAATATGAAATTGGAACCGTATCCATCAGCGATATAGAGCGTACCATCGGGACCTACTGCTGTTTCTGTTGGTTTGAATGGATCCTTTTCCTTGTATGCGCCTACTTTCGAAGGGTGTTCTATCGTCAGCAGTACCTTACCTTTCAGATCTGTTTTAATAACTTTGCCGGTATTAGGATCCGTAATGAAAAGAAATTCTTCTCCATTCGCGTTCCAGAGCGTCAGGCCGTGGCCGCCGGGATATTCGTGTCCCCAGCTTTCAAGCAATTTGCCCGACCGATCGTAAATGAGGATATTGTTTTTAATTTCATCCGTCACCATGATCAATCTTCCCTTGCTGTCCTGCACCATTTCGTGGCAGTTGTTGACCGGAAATTTTGAAGCATCCAGGTTCCCCCAGCTCTGATGTACTTTGTACTTGTGCGTGCCGTGGCCAATGGTTTCCCCATCCGCTTTCGGTTTGGCATTGAGAATGTAAAATGGCTTAAAAGTAAGGGTCGCGGCGGCGGCGGCAGTTATTTTAGCAAACTGGCGGCGTGATTGTATTTCGGACATGAGAAATCTTTTAGTTGAAAAAGGCAGTTCCGATATTTTCTTACTATGATTTTAAGTTAATCGCAATTCGTTAACTCGCAGAATATCTTTTTCCGTAACGGTTTAGCCAGTCCATGAGGTGATTGACGTCCTGCATTTTGAATAATTCGCTCCCGGCATTCATGGTAGCAGCGGTTCCGCAGGCAACTCCCATTCTCACAGCTTCACGATGCGATTTTCCTTGTGACAAGGTCCAGACAATACCAGCCAGCATGCTATCTCCGGCTCCGACTGTACTTCGCGGCTGGACTGGCGGCGCTGGAATATGTTCTACCTGATCTTCCGTCACCAGCATCGCACCCATAGCGCCCATCGACACAACTACAATTTCACACTGACCGCGGATGATCAATGCGCGTGCAGCATCGTCTACTTCATCCATTTCCAATTTGTCGACACCCACAAGTTCGCTGAGTTCGGTGATATTAGGCTTAAGCAGGTAAACCCCTGCCTCAGTGGCGTAGCGCAACGCGTCGCCGGAAGTGTCGGCAATGAATCTCGCGCCTTGCTTGTGGGCGATTTTTGCTATTTGTCCGTAAAAATCGTCGGGTACTCCGGGAGGCAGGCTGCCGCTTGCGATGATATAGGAGGGTTTCGGGTCAAATTCTTCCATCATTTCGAGAATAGAGCGAACCTCTGTCGGCATCATCTCTGTCCCGGGCATCCCGAAACGGTACTGAAAACCCGTGCTGGTTTCCAACACGTGAAAGTTTTCACGCGTCCATTGTTTGGTTTCTATAACCATTGTTTCCACTCCCTCATTCTTCACCAGCTTATGCAGACGCTGGCCGGTTGGCCCGCCAATTGTAAAAATAGCGATCGGATTTCCTCCTAAGCGATGCACTGCCTTGGCGACATTGATTCCGCCCCCTCCGGCTTCAAAATTCGGTGTATCGCAGCGTAGCTTGTTGTCGGGCACAATGCGGGGCACATTTGAGCTCTTGTCGAGTGCTGGATTGATTGTAAGTGTTACAATTGGTCCGGTTGCCATAGGAGTACAGTTATCTGGTGGTATTGCGAATTTATGCGAATAAAAACAAAAAACTGATTAGCGCCGCTCCGTTCTTGAATTGTTCACATTGTGCAGGCATTTACTTCAGTACTGTCCATCGCTCACTTCCCAGCCACCGTCTACTGTGAAATTTTGCCCCGTAGTAAATCTGGCGTAGTCCGACATAAAATATACAGCAGCTCCATCCAGGTCTCCCGGTAAGCCGTAGCGTCCTCCGTCGAGAGCCTGTTTGGTGGTCACGAATCGGGCTGAGTCGGTTTGCTGTCCGTCAATACCTTCAATAATGCCCGGCGTAAGTACGTTGACGCGGATATTTTTCGTAGCGTAAGATGCGGCGATGGATTTCGAGAATCCTATTACTGCTGATTTTGCAGTGGCGTAAGCATGATTTGAGAAGTGCCGGGCAGGTGAAAAACCCAGTACCGAACTCATATTCAAGATACTGCCGCCTTTATTCATCCCTATAAAAGTGCGGATAGCCGCCTGATTGGATAACATCAGGGAAGTTAGGTTCCAGTCGAGCGTTTTGTTCCAGCCATCGAGCGACAGCTCGTGCAGCGGACCATCTCCAAATTTCTCTCCACCGCCGCCGGCTACATGGTAAAGTCCGTCAAAACTTCCGAATTCGCGAATGCAAAGCTGGATCGCCTCCATCGCTGTATTGGCATGTGTGGCGTCTCCCTGCTTCGCCCGGGCTGTTCCGCCAAGTTGTAGCTCTGCAATAAGGCAGTTTTCTGGATTGCGGCCCACTACGACTACATTCGCTCCATTTCTCACAAATGCTTTGGCAGCAGAAAAACCGAGTCCCGTCGTACCTCCTATGATTACTATCGATTTATTTCCCAGCCAGGTCTCCATGCTATTATTATTTTTTATTGCAAAATAGGACTATTGCCATAAAAAATAAAACGCCCGGCATCGTTTGCGATGCCGGGCGTTCAAATGTGTATGCTATTCTTATGCTACTGAGCGTAATATAGCCATGGAAGACTTTTCAAATTTATCTTTCGCATAATCCAGAGAGAGCGTAAATTCCCTGACATCTTTCTGGGATGGCAGATCAAACATGGCGTCTGTCATAATGGATTCGCAAATGGCGCGAAGGCCGCGCGCGCCGAGTTTGTAGGTCATCGCCTGGTCTACGATGAAGTCAAGCACCGCTTCCTCGAAATGCAGGGTAATGCCTTCCATCGCGAACAATTTGCTGTATTGTTTTACCAAAGCATTTTTAGGCTCTGTCAATATCCGGCGCAACGTTTCGCGATCCAGTGGATTCAGATGGGTAAGTACTGGCAAGCGGCCGATCAGCTCGGGGATCAGCCCGAAAGATTTAAGGTCCATCGCAGTCACGTAGCGCATCAGGTTACCTTTATCAAAAATCTCGATGATCCTGTTGTCTCCTGAGAAGCCGATCGGGCGCGTATTAATGCGCTTTCCGATATGTCTTTCAATTCCGTCAAATGCACCCCCGCAGATGAAGAGGATGTTTTCAGTATTCAGCGTGATCATTTTCTGGTCTGGATGCTTACGTCCGCCTTGGGGCGGTACATTCACGATCGAGCCTTCCAAGAGTTTCAAAAGCGCCTGCTGCACACCTTCACCGCTCACATCACGGGTAATGGACGGATTATCCGACTTCCGTGCGATTTTATCAATTTCGTCAATATAAACGATACCACGCTCGGCAGCTTCCACATTGTAGTCAGCAGCTTGCAATAACCTGGTCAGGATAGTCTCCACATCTTCACCTACGTAACCTGCCTCCGTCACTACAGTTGCATCGGCCACACAGAATGGTACCTGCAATATTCTGGCAATGGATTTGGCAAGGTAAGTTTTACCTGTACCCGTCTCACCAACCATGATGATGTTCGATTTTTCGATCACAACATCATCCTCGGTGGTAGTCTGGTTGAGCCTTTTGTAGTGATTATAAACAGCAACCGCCAGCGAGCGTTTCGCTTCATCCTGACCGATTACGTATTGTTCAAGAAAGTGTTTGATTTCAGTAGGCGGGATCGGTTTCAGCTTGGGAAGCTTACCCTTCTTCTCTTTTTTATCCTCCTTCGCCCCTAATTCTTCGGTAATCACCTGATGGCCCTGCGCTATACAGTGATTACATATATGTGCATCTATTCCGGAAAGCAATAAATCGACTTCGTTTTTCTTACGTCCGCAAAACGAACAACTTACTTGTGCCATTGAGTTATTTTATACAGTGTTGAAAAAACCGGCTCTGTTCCCGGAATGTTGAAATCGGTATTAAAACCGCAAAGACCAAATTAACAACAGCCTTATATTTATCGTTTCCGATTCTGGCATTTTGTTAACATTGGTTCAGTACTACAAATTTCCGGTTTTTTGATCGGCTTACCAAATTGAAATCAACCGCACAATAAAAAGCACCCGGACAGGCGAGCTATCCGGGTGCTTTGCAACTTTGCTTAATTATTTATCTCTGGTCAAAACTTCGTCAATCAGACCGTACTCTTTCGCTTCATCGGCTTTCAACCATTTGTCACGATCCGAATCCAAAGCTATCTGCTCGGGTGTCTGCCCGGTATGTTTTGCAAGGATTTCATACAATTCGTGGCGCAGCTTTACAATTTCGCGCGTCGTGATCTCGATATCAACCGAAGTCCCTTGTGCGCCACCCGAAGGCTGATGGATCATTACTCGTGCATGCGGTAATGCAGCCCTTTTCCCGGCAGCTCCACCTGCCAGCAATACAGCGCCCATCGAGGCTGCGAGGCTGGTACATACCGTCGCTACATCAGGTCTTACATATTGCATGGTGTCGTAAATTCCCAATCCAGCGTATACAGATCCGCCGGGACTGTTGATATACATCAGAATATCCTTTTTAGGGTCAGCAGATTCGAGGAACAATAGCTGCGCCACAATGATGTTCGCAATATTGTCGTCCACTCCCGTTCCCATGAATATAATGCGGTCAGCCATCAAACGGGAGAAAACATCCACTTCGCGGAAGTTCATCGGGCGCTCTTCGATCACTGAGCGTGTCATATTTTCAACTGTGTGGTTCATGTAACCGTCCACCGTAAGGCCGTTCATTCCAAGGTGGTGGACAGCATATTTTCTAAATTCATTTCCTTGATTCATCGATCAACTAAATTTTAATTGGATTTATATTTAAAGGGCTAAATGCTTAACAGAACAAAAAGCAATATATGTTAGTTTCTGTATAAATACCTGCCTGCCGACTAATTCGGTTGTTGCAAATTTGACTATTTCGTTGAATAATCCTTGTCAATTGTTGCGATAATTTGTCGGAATTTGCGAGGAGCAGATATTAATAACGTTAGCTACATTGCATTGTAACGATTTTGAAAAAGATAAATACAGCGACTATGAGCGCAGCATCTAACTTATCCGAAAAGATCCGCCTGATCAGATTGCAAAAAGGCCTTTCTCAGGAAAATATGGCTGATATGCTCGGCCTATCCACCACAGCTTACGGCGACCTGGAAAGAGGAAGAACTGAATTATCCGTTTCAAGGCTCGAAAATATTGCCAAGTTACTCGATGTGCCTTTGCAGGAAATGCTGGGCTTCGATTCGGTATCCATGTCCGAAACAGACTGGCTGCGTCAGGAAAATACGCGTCTGCTGGCAGAGAACCGGAGGATCCAGAACGAGCTGGATCAGTGGAAGCTGAAATTCAGGCAGTGGTTTGGCGAAGGAATTGTTCGGGAGCTGGGACAACAACGCGAGCGGATCGGCTTTAAATAAAAACACTGGCCCGCACATGGCGCCCCGAATTTCGGACGTCCTGTGCGGGCCAGTAAAAAATATTCAATGCAAACTAAAATCAGGCAGCTACTTCTTCGCCTTTCGCCAGTTTCTCGAATTCACTTACTTCGATCGTTTGCTCGTCGGTACTAACCTGGTTGCGGATGATATCCAAAACTTTGTTATCAAATACCTGATTGAAAATGCTGGTATAGTTATCGCGTTCTTTGTCAGCCAAATAGCCTTGTGCTACGCGATCAATTGTTTCTTTCATATTATCGTCGTCACCGTAGATGCCAAACTGACCTTTTACCATATTGCGGGTAAATTCAAGGATCTCAGGATATTCAACTTTAACGCTTTCTTTGTCGGCTACCCTATTTTTGATCAGGCTCAGCTTCAATGATTTTTTGAAATCCTCAAACTGCTCTTCGATCTGCTCGCGGGTGAATTTTCCTTCGTTAGAACGTTCCAGCCATTCTTTCAGAAATTCTTCAGGAACATCAATTGCGATATTATCAAGCAATGCAAATTCGATATCGCGACGAAGCAACGCTTCAGTTTCGCGCTCGTAGTTACCTTTGATGATCTCGAGAACTTTTTCTTTGAACTGCTCTTCGCCTTCGGCTTGTCCCGGTCCTAATACTTTATCAAAAAACTCCTGGTTCAATTCAGCCGGTGCCTGGCGGGTGATATCTTCAACAGTCAGAACAAAATCGCCCGAAAGCGTTCCGATATCTTCCTTTTTCTTGCCGGTAACGTGTGCAATCGCCGATTCGTCAGTGAACGTATCCTGAATATCGAAAGTGATCACGTCGTCTTTTTTCACTCCGACAAATTTCGCAACTGCTTCCTCCTTCACTTGTTTCGTAGGAATCGCAGTGCGGGTAGTGAATTCGCTTGACTCTTGTTTCAGTTCACCAAAAATCATATCGCCGGCTTCACTTACGTCCGGATGAATGCTGTCGGCAAAGCGCTCGCGCAGACTGTCCAAAGTTTTTACCAGTTCATTATCATCGACATTGATCGTATATCTTTTTACTGCTGGCAGTTCTGAAAGATTTACTTCAAAATCGGATGCAACGCCCAGATCATAGCTGAATTCAAATTCGCTGGCAGTATCCCAGTTCACCGCAGCCGCTTTATCGCGATCAGGTACAGGGTCACCTACAACCTGCAGTTTATTTTCTCTGATATAGTTGCTAACTGCAGTGCTCAGCAGGTTGTTAACTTCGTCAACCAGAATGCTTTTTCCATACATACGCTGGATCACGTGGGAAGGGACCTTTCCGGGGCGGAACCCTTTCAGGTTTACCTTTTTCGAATAGTCCTTTATTGTCTTATCAACCTTAGGCTGGTAATCTTCTTTGGTTAACGTTACTTTCAATGAAGCCAACGTTGGTGAGCTTTTTTCTAACAGAACTTCCATATTTCGCTTATGCTAATGGTAACACCTTGGGTATAAAACAGAATTGAAAAATAAAAATGCCCTCAAAACGAAGTCCTGAGGGCATTTGACGGGTCTTACTACGGAGCAGCACATTTTTCTAAATGGGATAGGAATCTGATGCCCCGTCATTCCCTTGTAATCGTACGGGCGGAGGGAATCGAACCCCCACGCCTTGCGGCACTAGATCCTAAGTCTAGCACGTCTACCAGTTCCGCCACGCCCGCTCACTCTTCCAGCTTCAATAAGGGTTAGTATTGCTGCCCTTTCTCGAATTGGGAGTGCAAAGGTATTTCTATTTTTTAGATAGATGCAAGCTTTTTTGAAAATTTTATCTTTTGGTAACAGGATATTGAAAAATGTCGCCGGAATTTGTTATTTTGGTGAAGGATACCAATAACAAAACAGCAGTGGAGCAACTCGTTGAGGCCCTCAATATAGATCTTGAACAGGAGCGGAAGGATATTCTTAAAAAATATCGGAGGTTATTACGTACAGCCAAGCCATTCTTAAAGGACAATGATGCCAAATTGATCAAAAAGGCATTCTACACCTCTGTCGAGGCGCACAAGGATATGCGCCGGCGATCGGGGGAACCTTACATTTACCACCCGCTTGCGGTAGCACAAATTGTCGTTGAGGAGATCGGTTTAGGTACAACCGGCATTGTGGCGGCGTTGCTGCATGATGTGGTGGAGGATACCGATATGCGGATCGAAGATATTGAGCGGCTTTTTGGTAAAAAAGTCGCGAAGATCATCGACGGGCTTACCAAAATCTCCGGCAGGTTCGAATACGGATCTTCCCAGCAGGCGGAAAATTTCCGTAAAATGCTGCTTACGTTGTCGGATGATGTGCGGGTAATTCTGGTCAAATTAGCTGACAGGCTGCATAATATGCGGACGCTCGACAGTATGCCGCGCGACAAGCAGCTCAAAATAGCTTCTGAAACGATATTTATCTACGCGCCACTCGCGCACAGGCTCGGGCTTTACAGCATTAAATCCGAGCTGGAAGAACTGTACCTCAAATACACTGAGCCGCAGGAGTACCGGGCAATCGCCAGGAAACTGAGAGAAACGAAAGGCATCCGTGATCGCTTTATCGCCAAATTCATGGAGCCGATCGCGCAGGACCTGGAATCCGCCGGTTTGAATTTCATCCTCAAAGGCCGCCCCAAATCGATTTATTCGATCTGGAATAAAATGCGCAAGCAGAGTAAGCCTTTTGAAGAAATTTATGACCTGTTTGCCATTCGCATCGTACTCGAATCTTCGGCTGAAAATGACCGAGAGAAGGCGATTTGCTGGCAGGCATATTCTATTGTAACTGACCATTATAAACCCAACCCTGATCGGTTAAAAGATTTTTTGAGTACGCCGCGTGCAAATGGTTACCAGTCACTACACTCGACGGTCATGAGCAAAAGCGGACAGTGGGTGGAGGTGCAGATCCGTACGACACGCATGGACGAGATTGCCGAAAAGGGATATGCGGCACACTGGAAATATAAGGGCAACGATACCAAAGTCCGCGGCAATATCGAACAATGGATCACGCAGGTGCGCGAGACGCTCGAAAATGGTTTTGGCGACAAAACAGCCGCTATTGAGTTCCTGGACGAATTCAGGAGCAACTTGTTTAATGAAGAAGTTTTTGTTTTTACACCAAAAGGAGAACTGAAAGTATTGCAAAGTGGCGCTACCGCGCTCGACTTTGCATTCGATATTCACTCGGAAGTGGGCGCGCATTGTATGGCGGCGAAAGTGGGCGGGATATTGGTGCCGATCAGCTACGTGCTCAATAATGGCGACCAGATTGAAATCATTACTTCCGGCAAGCAAAAACCCAATGAAGATTGGCTGCGTATCGTAGTTACGTCGAAAGCGAGGGCACGGATCAAGGATTTTCTCAAAGAAGATAACCGTCGCTACGAAACCGACGGGCGCCAGATGGTCGAGAAGAAACTCAAAATCCTGGGTATCGATCTGACCGCTGAGGTAGTGAATCAGCTGCGCGCCTTTTTTGAATGTAAAACTTCAACCGATTTCTTCTACCGGATCGGAAAAGGTTATATTCAGCTCGATGAATTGAAGAGATTCAAGAGAGATAAGGAAACCAAAGAGCGCAAGATCGCTGATGCCGTCAGTAATAATACACCTCCCGGGAATGGTACCAACGATGGTAAAACGTTTACCAAATTCCTGAAACAAATACACGGCGACCGCGCCGACAGCGATACGCTGCTTATTGGCGACGATATGGACAAGATCGACTACAAGCTGGCTGCCTGCTGTAACCCGATCGCAGGAGACGACGTTTTTGGCTTTGTAACGATCAACGAGGGGATCAAAATTCATAGAACGACCTGTCCGAATGCCGCCGAGCTCATGTCTAAGCACGGTAACAGGATTATTAAGGCGAAATGGGAATTGAACAAGGATGAGGCGTTTCTGGCCGGACTGTATTTGTCAGGCACCGACCGCGTGGGATTGGTAAATGACGTGACAAGGATTATCTCTAACGAGCTGCATATCAACATGCGAGGGCTCACGATCGATACTAAAGACGGTGTTTTCAATGGAGATATCAAGCTCTATGTACAGGATACCCGACATTTGGATATTCTCATAAATAAACTCGAACAGGTGGAGGGAGTTTATAATGTTCAGCGCTTCGACACCAACCTCAGTCACACTTAATTGGGTGAACCATTATCAATATGCAGTGTTATTAAATCTGGTTGGTCGTGCTATTGTTAAATTGCCTTACTAACTATGATTTACTGTAAAAAAGCGTATTTTCGCGCAAGAATATCACAGATATGCCACAAGCCAGCAAACCAAATTTCGAAGCCGCCAAGAAGATTCTGACGGCTTACCTGGAAAATAAAGGACTTCGTAAAACACCTGAGCGTTTTGCGATATTGGAAGAGATCTACACCAGGGAAGATCATTTTGACGTCGATGAGCTTTATATCAGCATGAAGAACAAGCGCTATCGTGTCAGCCGCGCTACTGTTTATAATACCCTGGATGTTTTGGTAGATTGTGACCTTGTAACCAAGCATCAGTTTGGTAAAAACCTGGCGCAGTTTGAAAAATCATACGGTAATAAACAGCACGATCACCTGATCTGCACCGATTGCCATAAAGTGATGGAATTCTGTGACCCAAGGATCCAGTCCATTCAGAATATGGTGGGAGAAATGCTCAATTTCAGTGTAATGCACCACTCCCTGATTTTTTACGGCAATTGTACAAAAGAGAATTGCCAGAACCGAAATGAAATGCCACGGCAAACTTCGGCAGCCTACGAAGACAGATAATCACATTGCTATTGGGCAGCAGGTTGTCCTGCTGCCCGCCTGTACAATATTAGTTTCAGTAATCAAAAATTGAATGAAAGTTGACGTACTACTTGGGCTCCAGTGGGGAGACGAGGGAAAAGGTAAAATTGTGGACGTTTTGGCGCCACGATATCAGGTTGTAGCCCGGTTTCAGGGCGGCCCAAATGCCGGACACACCTTGGAATTTGACGGTATCAAACATGTTTTGCACCAAATTCCATCCGGGATTTTCCGTAGCGATATACAGAATATCATCGGAAACGGCGTCGTGCTGGATCCAATCGTTTTCAGAAGAGAAATTGAGAATCTAGGTAAATACAATCTGGACCTGATCAGCAATCTGTATGTTTCCAAAAAAGCATCCATCATTGTGCCCACACACTCCCTGCTCGACGCTGCTTACGAAAAGTCGAAAGGCGATTCAAAGATAGGCTCAACTTTAAGAGGGATTGGCCCGGCTTACCAGGATAAAACTGCAAGACTTGGTCTACGGGTAGGAGATGTACTTTCCCCAAATTTTGCCCAGAAATACAAAAAACTGGTTGATGCCCACAAAGTCATTCTCGATTTTTATCAATTCGATTACGCCGAAGCACTGCCAAAAGCAGAAGAGAATTTCTTTGCAGCCATTGAATTCATGAAGCAGTTTACATTGGTCAACAGCGAGTACCTGGTGAACGATGCATTGACACAAAACAAAACAGTTCTGGCAGAAGGTGCACAGGGTTCATTGCTGGATATTGATTTTGGTTCGTATCCTTTCGTAACCAGTTCTACTACCATGACAGCCGGTGCCTGCACAGGTCTTGGTATTGCTCCAAAGCAAATAGGAGAGGTTTTTGGTATTTTCAAAGCATATTGTACACGTGTCGGAAGCGGCCCGTTTCCTACTGAGTTATCTGACGAAGTGGGCGAAAAAATGCGTCAGGAAGGTCGGGAGTTCGGTGCTACTACTGGTCGCCCGCGCCGCTGCGGCTGGCTAGATCTGCCTGCATTGAAATATGCGATCATGATCAACGGAGTTACGCAGCTGATCATGATGAAAGTGGATGTGCTGACGATCTTTGATTCGATCAAAGTTTGTACGCAATACAAGCTGGCCGACGGGAAGTTGACCGAACAACTTCCTTACGACCTCTGCGACGAGTCGGTTGAGCCTGTTTATAAAGAATTTAAGGGCTGGCAGCAGTCGCTGGATGGTATTCACGATTTCGACGCCATTCCGGAAGAGCTCCTGGCTTATGTGAAGTTTTTGGAAGAGGAATTAAAACTGCCGATCACTTTCATTTCTACTGGTCCCGATCGTGAAGCGTTGATCAGTCGCGAACCATCAGCATTGTCGGTTTAAAATAGTATATTACGAAGACGCCGTCACTGACTCAGTTCAGTGGCGGCGTTTGCCGTTGTTGGTGTTGTCACCAACAACCTGGCACGACGCTTTGTCGCACGTTGCCGGTGACAACACCGGCAAAGGCTTACGCCAGCAAGTTCAATACATCTTACCGGCTCAGCGATTTGATAAATCCTTCTTCGTTAGAAATAAGAGCATCGGCGAGTTGCTTTTTAGTCCGCTGCAAAGCAAGGGTCTTCCGGCAGGACGCCAACTTGAGCGATTCCTGTGACAATACCGGCATGGTAAAAACTTTTGTTACTTGAAACATCACGCGGCGCAATTGAATTTGCTTTTGAGGCGGGAGTGGAATATGCGGTCAGAGTGGGTTTTAGAGGGAGTCGTAGAGTCAAGATTGTGAAGGTAAAGTTAGTGTTGGAGTAAGATTACCTTACTTGGTCCAATGAGAAGTGTCGCTCTCAACGCTTTTTACCAGTTCTTCAAAATCAATAGTTTCGTTTTCAAGTATTTGAATCAGGGTCTTAGGACCTTTTAGTTTATTAATTAGGAAAAGTTTTTTCTGAATATTAATGCCTGGCCTTCGATGGCCAAAGAATCGGTCAAATGCACCTATTTTTATTAGGGCGGCCAGCACTATGTCCCGCTCTACATAGTCGTACTGGGTAAACTTGAGCTCTTGAACGAGGCTATCAAGGTAAAAAGGGTTTTTTGAGTTAGCCATGAAGTTCACAACTTGTCTTCTACCATTAGGCACTTGTAATTTTCTTAGTGTTAGAAGTAGAGCTACGACAAGCGGCGGCTTAGCATACGTTAGTAATCGCTGTATAACCCCTAGCCGTTGTCTGGGGCTTTTAGTTGACAGCTCCTTAATTATTTTCTCGTTGTCTTTCACCTTAAATCGCTAAGTAATACAATATTGGAAGTCTTTTGCCGATAATTAGCAAAGAAACTGCTATGCGGCAACAGGCGCTTATCATTAGGTCTTTAGATAGCAATGCAACTTGCTAAGCGATAAATCGAGCCGGTGGCGAAATGGACTACGCAGTTTTGGAATTCAATATATAATTTACGTCACCTACAAGATTACGCGGCTCAGTTGAATTTACTGTTGAGGCAGGAGTGGAATATGCAGTCCGAGTGAATATGGGCAAGAGGAACAACTCAGCATGATGCATAGCGCTTGTTGAGAACACCAGCATTGGCGCAACCGGTGACAACACCGGCAAAGGCTTACGCCAGCAAGTTCAATACATCTTCCCGGCTCAGCGATTTGATAAATCCTTCTTCGTTAGAAATAAGATCATCGGCGAGTTGCTTTTTAGTCCGCTGCAAAGCAAGGATCTTCTCTTCCACCGAATTTTTCGTAATAAACTTATAGGTAAATACCGTGCGATCCTGGCCGATCCGGTGTGCGCGATCCACGGCCTGGGCTTCGATAGCAGGATTCCACCAGGGATCGAGAATGAATACATAGTCGGCTGCGGTCAGGTTGAGGCCCAATCCACCTGCTTTTAAGGAGATCAAAAATATCTTAATGTCTTCCCGACCCTGGAAAGTCTCTACCTGCTCCTGTCGGTCTTTGGTTGATCCGTCGAGATAGGCGTACTTGGTTTGATTCTCGTCTAGGTAGTGTCTGAATAGATCCAGATGCTTGATATACTGGCTGAAAATCAATATTTTATGATCTTCACTCATGACAGTCTGCATCTTGTGCAGTATATCTTCAAACTTCCCTGAGCCAAACTGATATTCCGGATCGACCATTACAGGGTGATTTGCGAGCTGGCGCAGCTTGGTCAGACCTTGCAGCACTACGAGTTGAGATCTTGAAATGCCTTCTTTGTCAATACTTTGCAGGATCAGATTGCGATAATATGCCTTCGCTTCTTCATAAGCTTTCTCCTGTTCGTCCGACATATCGCAATACTGAACGCTTTCCACTTTCTCCGGCAGATCAGTCGCAACCTGCGATTTTAATCTTCTCAAAATGAATGGTTTGATCAGATTATAAAGCCGTTTTGTCTTTTCCTCGTCACCCTTTTTTTCGATAGGTATTTGAAATTCGTCCCTGAAAAAGGTCTGATTACCTAGTAAGCCGGGGTTCACAAATGTCATTTGCGACCAAAGATCCAGGGTATTATTCTCCACCGGCGTACCTGTCAATACCAGCCTGTGCGTGGAATTGAGCTTCCGGACTGCCTTTGTGATTATTGAGGCAGGATTTTTAATAGCCTGCGATTCATCAAGGATAACATAATTAAACCGGTAATTTTCAATGATATCAATATCCAGCCGCACAATTCCGTAGGATGTCAGGATCAGATCGTACTGATCAAATTGAGAAGTATCTTTCTCGCGGTTTGTGCCCGTGTAAAGCAGCACTTTCAGGTCGGGCGTAAAACGTTTTGCTTCCAGCTGCCAGTTGTAGAGCAGCGAGGTCGGCATGATGAGCATCGACGGACTGCCGGTGCCATTTTCCTTCTCAGATTGCAGCAATGCCAGCGTCTGTACCGTTTTTCCCAAACCCATATCATCTGCCAGACAACCCCCAAGACGATATTGTTTGAGAAATTGCAGCCAGTCGTAACCCGTTTTCTGATAGGGGCGCAGCGTGCCTTTGAAATTCACCGGAGGAACTACCGGCTCGATCTGCTGAAAATTGCGCAGGTTTTCCAGTTTCCGGCTGATCACCGCAGTCGCCAGGTTTTCTTCCTGCAACTCCTGGACCAGCGCGAGGTGGTGCATCCTGAGGCGGAATGCATCGTCGTGCCCCGAATGTTCGGTAAATGAAAAGAATTCGGAATATTTGGTAAACCACCACTCGGGAATGACCGCCACTTCACCGTTTGGAAGCAGGAATTCCTTTTTACGATTTAAAATGTAGTTCCTGAGCTCGATAAAAGGAATTTCAAATTCCCCGAACCTGACTTTTGCATTGATATCAAACCAATCCCGCCCTTCCTGAATGGAAATATCCAGCGAAGAATAACCCAGAAAATAGCGTTTGCTGTCGCTGGTGTTCTGACGAACGATGATTCCGTTTTCGGCCAGCATGTTAGCATTGCTTTGCAGCCAGCCGAAAGCTTGAGATTTTGGCATCTGCAGTTTCCCGCTCCGCATATTCAAGCCCCATTCTTTCAGCATTCGTACATTTTCACCTTCCACATCTATGCTGCGCCTTACCTTATTGAAAAAGTAGTCATTCCCCCTTTTTTCCATATGAACACTGGAAGGGTGCGCAAAGCTGTCATAGTGAAAGGAAAAACCTGCATATTGAAACGACAGGTCAAAGGCGACATCATTATCTTCTTCTTCCAGCACTTCCACATCTTCCGAATCCTGAAAAAGCACAGCCGCTTTTTTAGGTGTAGAAGAAAATTCCGAGATCGTCAGAATGGTCTTTGGCGAAGACGATACGTTCCGGATTTCGAAACCCCTTGCTACCACATTGTAAGAAGCGATCAGCGGGGCCACAAAGCGACCGTAGTATTGCTCCTCCACCTGACCGGGTATCGCAATGAATTTTTTATTCAAAAACGGCTTAATCTTCTTACCGTCGACATTACCCTCAAAACTATACAAATGTCCGTCGACGATCAGCCATGCCGGATCTTCGCAGATCAGGAATGCGTTTTTATACTGAAATTCAAGCTTTTGATATTTATACCTGATGGTAGGGAAATAGTGGGTATTATCCTCATTTCTAACGAAATGGAAGCGAATAGAGGCTTTCTCAGGCTCGACTTCGACGCGTTTCCATAGCGGGTTACCATCGCTTCCCATGATGAAAATATCCTTTCCGGAGAGCTTTTCAAGTATCCTTGCCTTGCAGTTCTCGAGGTAACCTGCAATCGCTTCCTGTATTAATTTGTCACCTTTCTGAGGGTCATATACTTTAAGGAAAAAGTCAACAGCGCTTAATTTTTTGGTATTGAATTTCCGCAAAACCAGGTCCTGCTGAATATCGTCGATCAGCTTCACAAGTTCAATATCCCGGCTATCAAGCCCGCTCCTGAATTCTTTTACATTTTTTGAAGAGATATTCTGGATCTGAAACGTAAATTCTCCCTGGACATTCAGCTGAACGGCGAATGATTCAAAAATATACCCCAAATACTCATGGTTCAGAATTGAATATACAATCTTGAATGGCTCAGAGGGAGATACTTTCATTATCTGATTTGCTGCTAATAGTAAGTGTTGACGAAAAGCTGATCAAGGTTTGGAATAACCTCTTTGGGATATTGATAAACTTCAAATATAGATTAATTCGTCCCTAAATAAAAGACTTACCGGCAAGCGCGGCGGATATTTTTGTAGAAAAAGTTGGCTGTCTTTTAGAATAAAATCGCGCTGCCGGCCGCCTGCTCCACAGGCCGCATCGATCCGCATATCAAGCCGTTCCGACCACATTTTTCAGGCTTTTACACCAAATATGAATTGTGGCTTTTTGATGCGTTTAATATGCTGAGTTTTAAGATAGTATTTAAAATGCAAAACGATCATGGCAAGCGGCGGGCACATTTCCGGAAAACAATTTTTCAAAACCATTCGGACGGAATTCCGCAAGTTCGTTGACCGTGGTTTTGACTGGATCGCGCTCGTTGTCATCACTATGATCATTTTGCTGACCCTGGTACTATTTTAACCGACACTCACGAACCTGATTATGAAATCTTTTCTGAATTATCTGACATTCAGTTTATTACTTGTCGTTTGTTATTGCGTAAAGAAATATACCGTTCTGGCACAACCCCGCACAAAAACCGAGGTCAGTGGCAGGTTGCGGCATTTTGTCGGGCGCTTCTCCACGGAAGATAAGCCCGCCGCTATCTCCCCGTTGCAAATGAGCCTGCATTTCAGCGACAATTTTATCAAAGGTTCCTACCGTCATAGCAACTCGCAAAAAGAAGTCGAGCTCGTGGGCGCTTTGAACGGGGAAAATGAGCTGATCATAATTGAAACCTCAAACGGCAAAACCACAGGCGCATTCAAAGGAACATTCGAAAATGGAGACAACAGCCTCCTGCGGCTGACCGGCATCTGGAGCAGCGTTCAGAGTGACCACCTGCGCCCATTTTCTTTGCAGGAAGTCAGGTAGCATGCTTGCGAAAATACCTCCTGTCCAATGCGTATGCTTTTCAGGGTAAGCGCTTTAAGGATGAAGATACAGCCACTCAACAATTCCATTTATGAGGCATTTCAGGGTTTTCCTTCTGGTTTTGATAACCTGCATGAACACCATTGCCCAAATGCCGATCCTGACGCTGGAACACCTGACTACCAAAGAAGGGCTGCCTTCCAATGATATCTGGTGCATCACCAAGGACAAGCAGGGTTTTTTATGGATCGGCACCGGCCGAAATATCTGCCGGTACGACGGTTACCAATTTCTCCGGCTCGATAGTCTTTCGCTGGGCCTCTGCTCCGGAATCTCAACTGACTCAAAAGGAGATATTTATACATCGGTTGATACCAGGGGGATCGTGAAGATCGATATCAAAACCCTCGACGTAAAGACCGTCGCCCGTAATGATTATGACGATGCAGATCAGGGAAATGACCTGCACGAACAGGCAATGGTCGATTCTTTTGACCAGGTTTGGATTTGCGACTACACTTCCGTGAAACGCTATGATCCGGCCACGAAGAAAATTCATCGCTACACCTTCACTTCTGTACCGGGTGGAAACGTATACCAATATGCGAGCTTCTTTGAGGGGTCAGACAAAACCCTGTGGATCGTGTCAGAATTAGGCCTTTTCAAATATGACCGCAGGGTCGACAAGCTCATCTGTGTGTTGGGAGAGCGCGCTGATTTGCCTCAAAACCGCGTTCTCGTGAGGCTGAGCCGGGCTTCTGAAGACGCAGCCGGCAACCTTTGGATCGGTGGTTACGAATATGGACTGGTCCGTTTTTCACCGGCTGATCAGTCATTTGAGATCATTAAAAAGGGTTTTGAGCAAAATAGCGTGATCTGTGCGCGTGAATCGCGGGATGAAAATGGACGCAGGTTACTATTCATTGGAACAAACGATGGCATCAGCGTATTTTATCCTGATACTAAAAAACTCTATCATCTTCCTGAATTTTATAGTAACGGTATCAAAATCAAGGATATATACCATGATAAGGGAAATGGAATACTTTGGATCGGGACCAGCGCCGGCATTTACAAATACCGTTACCGCAATATCGGAATACGCACTGTTGTGATCCCGGCGAATATCGTCAGACTTCCTGTCCAGATCACGAATATCCAGTCGGGACCGGCGGGGAAATGGCTGCTTGGACTTTCACATTCCGGCGCACTTGAATGGACAGTATCTACGAATCAATTCCGGCACATTGCACTGCCTGTCGAAGCTAATGTGCAGCAGATCAGGTGGATAAATAGCCGCCCGTTTGCATTTACCGACAAAGGGATTTTTGCAGGCGATTTGGCCAAAGGAAAATTTGAGCGTTGGCAGCCTGCATTGACATTATTCAAAAACCAGGATTTCCGCGACGGGCTGGTTGACGGGAAAGGAAGGATTTGGATTGCCAGTCTGAATGAGGGATTGAAAGTAATAGACCCGACGAGCAATCGTGAGATCAGCCTCTGGGATAAAAAAGACGGTGCAGAGCTGACCCGTGAAAGCTATATTAAGTCCATCGTGGAAGGTAAAGATGGCAAAATATGGATCGCCAGCTGTTCCAGAGGGCTTTTCTTTTTTGACGAGAAAAGCAGAAAATTTACCAACATCGAAAAGCTGCCCGAAAATAGTGGACAAAAAATTGGGGGAGATTGTATAAATGGATTACAGGTCGCCGCCGACGGTTCTATTCTGATCGCCAGCTGGGGCGGGGTTTCTAAACTATCTGCGGGTGGCCGGATATTGAATACGTTTGAGTTTAACTCGGCTGCGCTGAAAGATACCTATTGCGCTAATATCGCCGAAACACCGGACGGTAATCTCTGGTTCAGTACCAACGAGGGTATCCACATTGCCAATCTAAAAACCGGCAGGATCAGGTACCTCACCACGATTGAAGGGCTTCGGAGCAATGCGCCTGTAGGTTTTTTTTATAGTCCTGAAAATGAGCTGCTGCTTGGTCATATCAATTCTTTTAATATACTGAATATCAGGCAGCTTAACAGGCATTCGACGAAGCCTCAGATTGTGCTGAGCACGGTAGAAGTGAAAGGGAAAACTTGGAAGCAGGATTTGGCCCGGGAGATCGTGCTGCATCCGGATGAAAATGCGGTTACTTTTAATTTTTCAACACTCAATTTCGAGCCGGCTTCCCAAAATCACTACACTTACCAGCTGGAAGGTTTTGACTCTGGCTGGATTGAGCTGGGCAACCAGAATACCATTTCATTCACCAATCTCCCTGCGCGGACTTACACCCTCCGCGTCAAGAGCAGCAATAGCTCAGGGGTAACAAGCGAAAAACCGCTGGTTGTCCTGTTGACCGTCAAGCCTTATTTTACAAATACCTGGTTTTTCAGGACACTCATTGGTCTGGCTATCGCAGCGCTGATCGTGGGTATGATGCGCTGGCGCGTGAATACGCTGGCGGAGCGCAATAAGCTCGACCTGCAAATCGCGGAATGGAGATTAAAAGCGCTTCAATCGCAAATGAACCCACATTTCTTGTTCAATTCTCTCAATTCGGTACAGAATTATCTGCTGACCAATCGCGGCGTGGAAGGCGCGAAGTACCTGTCGAAGTTCTCCAAGCTGGTCAGGCGGATCATGGAAAATTCGAACCACCAGTATTTGTCTTTCGAAAAAATCATTGACACGCTCAAAATGTATGTGGAGATCGAATCTTTCCGGTTCAACCACGAGTTTACCTACACGTTTGATATCGAAGAAAACGAAATGCTGCTCGACACCCAGCTGCCGCCCATGCTCCTGCAACCTTATGTTGAAAATGCAATATGGCACGGTCTGATGCCGAAAGAAGGGGAGAAAAAATTGAGCATTACGGCCGGGCTGCGGGATAAGCATATTGTTTGCACGATCGAGGACAATGGAGTAGGGAGGGAGTTTGCGCCGAGGTCGGAAGGACATATTTCCCGCGGACAGGAAATGACAAGAGGCATTTTTGATTCGCTGCGCAGAAAGGATAGCGATGCCAGTCTCGAACTGGTGGATCTTTTCGACGAGAATAACAAGCCCGCCGGAACGCGGGTAATCATGATAATTCCAATTACTAACGTTTGAAAAATGGATCAACCGCTACGCGCTTTAATTATTGATGACGAAACAAATGCCCGCGAGGCGCTCGCAAATCTGCTGCAGCTCATTTGCCCGGAAGTGGAGATCTGCGGGCAGGCCAGGAATGCCGACCAGGGGATCGGGCTGATCCGTGAAAAGAAGCCTGATCTGATATTCCTGGATATTCAAATGCCTGGGAAATCTGGTTTTGACCTGCTGGCGACCTTCGATAAGATCGATTTCGGGGTGATTTTTACAACAGCGTACCAGGAATACGCGATCCGCGCCTTTCGGTTCAGCGCCATTGATTATTTATTGAAACCCATTGACCCCGATGAATTGCAGGTAGCGGTTGCGAAATTTATGTCTAAAATGACGAAGGTAAATCCCCAGCAGATCCAGATTCTGCAGGAACATTTAGACCCTACTAAAAGTCCAAGGCTCATAGAGCGAAAACGCAATGAAAATCAGCGTATCGCGCTTCCCACTGCGGAGGGTATCCATTTTATCCAAATGACCGATATTATCCAGTGCGAGTCGCTGGGTTCCTATACCAAATTTCACCTGATCAAAGGTCCTTCTATTGTGGTATCCCGGTTATTAAAAGAATACGAAGAAATCCTGGACAACTACTATTTCTTCCGCGTTCATCAATCCAATATCATTAATCTGGAACATATTAAGCGGTACGTTAAAGGTGACGGCGGGCAGGTTTGGATGAGTAATAATACCGAAATTGAAGTTTCGCGCCGACGAAAAGAAGAGTTTTTGTCTTTGTTATCAGATTTTTACGTCAATTCAGGAAAGCTGAAATAAGCGGGAATGGTACAGGGGTTTGCGTGACTGCGCCGGTTTTGAGATTATTTCCGCCACGTTTAAACCAAAACCTGCCTGACCTATATTGCTGAATTTGCCGCCTCCGGGTTGTATTACTTTTGAAATGTCAAAAAGGAAATAAGGGCTTAAAAGCCTGTTCCGATTCGAAATTCATATTCAAAACACAACAACTCTTACGCATTATGAAAACTTTACAAATCGCATTCCTTATTGTCTTTATTAGCATGATTGGTCTGACATCGTGCAGCAAAAAATCGGACGAAGTAAATCCTGAACCTGCACCGTCTGGAGCAGGTTTCCGGGTGAAAGTAGATGGAAAGGAATATGCGCCTGATTTTTCTTATGCCCTCGCCAATTTTCCTGGTAACGATAAATATTACGCGATCTATGGGCTTGATAGCAAAACCAGTGATATCGTCGCGATCGCACTTCCTAATACAGTAAACGAAGGCACTTTTCCGATCAACGAAGTAAATTTCGCAGTGCTTACCATGAATAAGGAAGACTTTTCAACGATTAATGGCGGGGAAGGCACGATCACGATCTCTAAAAAGACGGCTACCAATATCGTAGGAACATTCAGTTTCACCGCTGTCGACGCCACCGGGACTAAAAAACGCACACTGACCGACGGAAGCTTTAATGTGAACGTCAAGTTATAATCCCAGTTCCTGAATCTATACACACTGGGCTGCTCTCGGGCAGCCTTTTTTATTTCTTCAGTGCCAGGCTGACCAGCTCTGCGGTATTCTTCACATTCGTTTTCTTCATGATACTTGCCCGCTGGTTAGCAACGGTATTGGAGCTGATTTCGAACTTTTCGGCAATATCCTTGCTGCTCATTCCTTCGATCAGGCATTTGAGGATCTGTTGCTCGCGGGGCGTCAGGATATTCCAAACGAATTTTCCTTCCAGCTCTGCGGCTTCCGGCTCTGGTTGCGGCGTAACCAATACTTGTTTAAGCAACTTGCGAATGATAATGGACGAGGCATAAGGTGGAAAATACAGCTCGCCCTTTGCAATAGCACGGATCGCACGCAGCATTTCGTCTCGGCCCGTATCTTTTTGAAGATAACCCGAGGCGCCACTTAACGCGGAAGTGAGAATATAGTCTGGATTGGTATGCATACTGAAAACCAGTATTTTAACATGCGGAAAGGCGGGGACTATCTGTTTGATCACATCCAATCCCGACAGGCGCGGCATGGTCAGGTCGAGCAGGATCAGGTCCGGATTCACTTTTTCGACCATATCCCACACTTCATCCCCATCGGAAGCTTCGCCCGCGATACGCAGGTCCTCTTCGTCTTCCAGCAAAGTGATAATCCCTTGTCTTACAACAGAATGGTCGTCAACAACCAATATCCTGATCGGCATTTTTTTTAAGTATCAGTTCATAAATCAACTTCCAGGACCAGTTTAGTGCCCCCGTCAATTCTGGAAATGATCTCTATTTTTCCATTGAGGAGCTGGCTTCTGGTGCGGATGTTCTCCATCCCGTTCCCTGTCGCAAATGAATGCTTTTCGGTTTTGACTTTATCCAGCGAAAACCCTTTTCCATTGTCCGCGATCTCCAAAATAACACGATTCCCGGTGTGTTCCAATTTAATCTTGATCCCGCTGGCCTGCGCGTGCTTCAAGGCATTATTCAATGCTTCCTGTGCAATGCGGTACAGACTCGTTTCCATAACGCGGCTCATCGGGATCCGCTCGTTAGTATTTCCTTCAAAATCAACCTTTGCCCCGGAAACTTCGGTAGTCTGGTCGCAGAGTAATTTCAAAGCAGAGGTAAGGCCAAAATCATTCAGTACCGAAGGCATTAAATTGAAGGAAATCTGGCGGGTGGTTTGGATAATATCCTGGATCAAAGAAACCAGCTGTTCAAATCGCCTCTGATTTTTTTCGTCGTGAAATTGAACCGACTTCAATTTCTCCGCATGCAGTTTGAGCCCGGTGAGCATTTGGCCGATGCCATCGTGCAGTTCCAGTGCAAATCTTTTCCGCTCCTCCTCCTGGCCTTCGATCAGCGAAGCGGCCCGGATCCGGTCCTCAGCCAGTTGAAGCTCGTATTTTTCTTCCTCCACCCGCAACAATTCATTCTGTGCATCAAGCAGTTGCAGGTTTGCTTCTTTTAATTTTTGGTTAGATAGCTGCAATGCGACTTCCGACTCGGTCAACATCCGCACAACTCTCCTGGTCGTGTTGACCACCGGCCGGAAAATCAGCAAACCCTCCGCCAGCAAAACCAGAATGGTCATAATATCGAGTATCCACTCTATTCTTTCCAGGTTTTCGAGCCGTTGAAAGCTTTCCTGGTCAAACTGGAAAACGATCCTGTCCATCTTGCCCAGATACAACGGCTCATTTCTAAGAACCACCTGTAATGCAATTTGCATTTGCGGGGAGGCACTACTATCCTGATCAATCGCCAGAAACTGGCTGTACATTTCACTGAATACAGGTTCCAGTTCCCGGAACATCGTATCCAGTGCCGCGCTTTTCCAGGTTACAATGCCATTTTCAATAGGTAACCTCCGGCTAGCCAGCTGCTCGTGACTGGTTTTCCATTGATTTAAAAGGGACGAAAACTGAACACGATCCTGCGGCGCAGTTTTATTCGCTTTAAGTAAAGCAAGCTTGGTAAGCCGCTGGCTGAGCATTCGCTGCCTGCCGGCGACATTCACGACGCGACTATCGTGGTTCAGGCTGCTGATCGTTCTCCGAATTAAGAATAACCCACTGATAGTCAGCAATGCGACTACGCAGAGTGCTACTACATAAAACCTGGTCAGACTTCCTGCTACCCGTTTGTCGAGTCTCTCCATTTGCTCATAATCCGATGTACACCAGGTTTTCCCTGACCATCACCGGGAAAGTTTTGATTTGATAGGCATCGTCATTGAAACACTGCCCGGTCTGTAATGAAAACGTCTTTTTGTGAAAAGGACAAGCCACTTTCGGCTCGCCGTCGTGGCTCCCGATCATCCCGCGCGAAACTGCCATTTGCTGTCTGTGCGGACATTCATTATCGGTCGCATACCATTCACCCCGCCGGGCAAAGTTAAATATAGCGATTTGTTTGCCGTCGATAAACGCGCAGCCGCCGCCATCTTCGGGAATATCGCTTACATGGCAGGCGATATGCCATGTTACTTGCGTATCAATGTTAGTTTGGGTTTCCATGGGATGAATGGTTTTTTGATTGACAGAAATATTGATTGGCTATTGGCTATTAGCTTTTAGCCGTTAGCTTTTAGTTCTTGCGGATTTATCGTTCAGATAGTGGTCATTCGCTATAGCCAACAGCTAATAGCTAATAGCCAATAGCTAGTAGCCAATAGCTAACAGCCACCTACACCCACTCCTTTGCTCTTTTCTGCTCCCTCATTTCTTCAAATTGAATCGAAGGATCTTTTACAGGGGTATTGACAAAATGAGAGAAGCGCTTTCTTAGCTCAGGGTTATCTACTACCTCTTTCCACTCGCATTGGTAGACATCGATCAGCTGCTGCAAGTCTCTTTCCAGCTCTGCTGCAATGCCCAGTACGTCGTCTACTACCACTGCTTTCAGGTACGAGATGCCGCCTTCCATTTTATTCAGCCAGGTTGCAGTGCGTGCCAGCGGGTCGGCGGTTTTGATATAAAACATCAGGAAACGGTCGATCAGGCGGAGGCAGGTTTCTTTGTCCACATCCGTCGCCAGTAATTGTGCGTGCTGCGGTTTGGAACCGCCGTTTCCGCATACATATAGGTTCCAGCCTTTTTCAGTGGCGATAATCCCGAAATCCTTGCTCTGCGCCTCGGCACATTCGCGAATGCAACCCGAAACCGCAGATTTCAGCTTATGCGGCGAGCGCAATCCTTTGTACCGGTTTTCCACTTCAATCGCAAAACTCACCGAATCCTGTACCCCAAACCGGCACCAGGTGGAGCCGACGCAGCTTTTGACAGTCCGCAAAGATTTCCCATAAGCGTGCCCGCTTTCAAAGCCGGCATGGATCAGCTCTTCCCAGATCTGCGGCAGATCGCCCAGGTGTGCGCCGAACAAATCAATGCGCTGGCCGCCGGTAATTTTGGTATATAAGCCGTAACGCTGCGCCACCTGCCCGATCACGATCAGTTTTTCCGGGGTTACCTCGCCGCCGGGGATTCTTGGAACAACCGAATAAGTGCCGCCTTTCTGAATATTGGCCAGGTAGCGGTCGTTCGAATCCTGAATAGGCGCTCGGTCTTTTTGCAGAATGCTTTCATTCCACAAACTCGCCAGCAGCGAAGCGACAAGCGGTTTGCAGGTTTCGCAGCCGTCGCCTTTTCCGAAGGTATCGAGTACGTTTCCGTAGGTTTTCAAACCATTCATTTTGACCAGATCCAGCAACTCCTGCCGCGAATAATCAAAATGCTCGCAGACCACATTCCTTATATAGACCCCATTTTGTTTCAATGTGCCGGCGATAATATCTTTCACCATCGGAATGCAACCGCCGCAACCCGTGCCGGCTTTACATGATTTCTTGATCGAATCAATGGTATGGTTGCCGTTTTCGCTCACTTCGTGGCAAAGCATTCCTTTCGTTATTGCCTCGCAGGAGCAGATCAGCGCATCGTCGGGAAAGCTCATTACGCCCGCACCGGTTTCTTCTCCGCCCCTCGATCCTAATATCAAATCTTCCGAATCCGGTGGCAGGATTGTCTTGCTTTTGCACGTTTGGAGCAGCATATTATATTGCTCCGCGTCGCCTACCAGGATTCCGCCCAGCAGCGTTTTTCCGTCAGGACTTACGTTAATGCGTTTGTAAATCCCCTTGGCTTTATTTTCGTAACGCACTGTGGTGCAGGCAGGCTCTTCTATGAAAGGGTCACCGAAACTGGCTACATCGGTACCGATCAGTTTGAGCTTGGTTGACATATCGAAAGGCAAAAATTCCTTCGCGCCGTCGGTCAGCCTGGTGGCGACTACATCGGCCATTTCGTAGCCAGGCGCGATGAGTCCGTAAATCATATGGTGCGCGAGGGCGCATTCTCCAATAGCAAAAATGTTCGGATCGGAGGTTTGCAGCTGATTATCGACGATAATGCCGCCTCTCGGGTGCGTTTCCAGGCCCGCAATTTTGGCAAGCTCGTCACGCGGACGTATTCCCGCAGAAATCACGAGCATATCGACTTCCAGAAACGATTGGTCCGCAAACTGCATTCCCTCAATACAATCCCCGCCTGTAATTTCCTGCGTGTTTTTGGAAAGATGAATATGCAGTCCCAGGCTTTCCAACTGGCTTTGCAGCATTCTGGAACCCGCTTCGTCGATCTGCCTTGGCATTAACCGCGTAGCAAATTCCACTACGTGTGCTTCTTCCAGGCCAAGGTCAAGCAATGCTTTTGCAGCTTCCAACCCCAATAATCCCCCTCCGATCACCGCACCTTTTTTGGCTTTGCGTGCGTACGATTGAATCAGTTCAAGGTCTTCAATGGTTCGGTACACGAAAACACCATCCTTTTCAACTCCGGGGATCGTAGGAACAAACGCGCCCGAGCCGGTGGCCATGATCAGGTAGTCATATTGTACTACGATCCCATGGTGGGAGCGAACCAGCTTCTGTTCCCTGTCAATATCGACGACAGGATCGGATAGATAGATCGCTATGCCATTTTCGGCATACCAATCTTCGCCCGCCAGTGTGAGGTCTTCTGCGGATTTGCCGGCAAAGTATTCACTTAAATGCACGCGGTCGTAGGCCACGCGGGGTTCTTCGCCAAATACAGTAATACTGATTTCCTGACCCGCCTGCCGTTTCGCCAGCAGTTTTTCACAAAACTTGAAACCGACCATTCCATTGCCGATCACTACGATTCTGGTGCCTGATTTTTGATTCATAGTATATAATAACTATTAATTTGTAAATCAAATATTATTTAATTGCATTATTTTAATTATACTATGTTGCGTCTTCTATTTGCGACTCTCAAAACTAAATGGCAAATAGTCAATTTCCTAATTTTATATTCGCAAATATGGTTGATTGTGAATATAAATTTTGGTTAAACAGTTGTTTTGTAAAATATAGCTTCTAATTTTGAAGCAGTAAATAGAATGGTTATAAAACACTATTCATAGTACATTTTCAATATTCACTCCTGAATTGTAAAAAAATGGAAGCTAAACTAACACTGGTTGGTGCAGGCCCTGGAGACGGCGAGCTGATTACCCTGAAAGGGATCAGGGCACTGGAAAAAGCGGACGTCGTATTGTACGATGAACTTGCCTGTAACGCGCTGCTGGAATTTGCTCCCGCGCATGCCATGAAAATCTACGTCGGGAAAAAGGCGGGTAAGCCTTCATTTTCTCAGGAGGAGATTAATGGGCTGATTGTGCGGCTGGCCAGGAAGAAAGGCCACGTAGTACGATTGAAAGGCGGCGATCCATTCGTATTTGGCCGTGGCCATGAGGAAATGGAATATGCGAGAGATTTTGGCTTAAAGGTTGAGCTTGTCCCGGGCGTTTCAAGTTGTATCTCGGTGCCTGCTTCCATGGAAATTCCCGTTACCCGCCGGGGGGTGAGTGAAAGTTTCTGGGTGATCACGGGAACAACCCGCGACGGCGCGCTTTCGGATGATCTGCAACTTGCGGTACAGTCAAAAGCAACCGTGGTGGTATTGATGGGAATGAGCAAGCTGAATGAGATATGCGCACTTTACAAACGTTTCGGACGCGGGCATTTGCCGATGGCCGTTGTTCAGAACGGCACGCGGCCGGATGAAAAAAGTGTGGTGGGGCAGGTTTGGGAAATGCCGCAGCTTGTGAGGGAACACCAGATCGGTACCCCGGCGATTATGATCATGGGCGAAGTTGTGGCCCTGCATCCTGCTTACGCATTGGAATATTTGCATAGTAACGGGATCGCTTGCTAATCATCCCCCAACCAGTTTTGCACTATGAAAACAGCTATATGCATGGTAATAGCGGGTTTGTCAGCATTGCTGGTAACCCCGGGAGCGTTGGCTCAGTTCAGTCTGTCGGGCCAGCTCCGTACCCGCACCGAACTATTGCACGGGCAGGGTTCGCCTTTGTCGAAAAGTGAAAAGCCTGCATTCTTCACCTCCCAGCGTACCAGGCTGAATGCAGGTTACAAAGGTTATAGAATGCAATTTTTTACAGCTTTGCAGGATGTGCGGGTCTGGGGGCAGGATGCTTCTACCAATAACAGGGTCACTAATCAGGCCCAGAATGGGCTGATGCTGCACGAGGCCTGGGGAGAGATCAGTCTGCTGGATACGAACAAAACCAAATCCGGCAAAGTAGTTGCGATTAAAATCGGTAGACAGGAATTGCTTTATGACGAGAGCCGGCTGCTGGGGAATCTGGACTGGCTCCAGCAGGCGAGGCGCCACGACGGTGTTTTGGTTAAATTTGAGAACAATGGTTTTCTTGCTCATCTAGGTGCTGCGTATAACCAAAACCGTGAGGTTAGGAGCGGTGTTTTGTACGACGGAGTTCCGGTGGGTTACGCGGCTGGGACAAACGGCATTGGTACAATGTATAAGTCCATGCAGTTTGCATATTTAGGCAAGAAATATAAAAAAGGTAATGCTTCTTTTCTGTTGTTTAAAGATGATTTTCAAAAGTATAAGTTAGATTCAGCGGGGGCGAGAAACCTGCGTCCCGGCACATGGAATCGCATTACGGCCGGACCTTACCTGCAGACTTCATTGGGCAAATTTTGGAACCTGACTGCCAGCGCCTATTATCAGACCGGAAAAGACAAAGACGGAAAATCGTTGAGCGCGTGGATGTATTCGGTGCGCGGCTTGTACAATATGACCCGCAATTTTGCAGTAGGCCCTGGCTTTGATTACACTTCCGGCTCGTCGGCAGGATCTGCCAAAAATCACACCTTTGATCCATTGTATGGAACGCCTCATAAGTTTTGGGGACAAATGGATTACTTCTATGCGGCTAATGGTTTTGGTCGCGGCGGCCTGGCAGATTTTTACATCAATACCATTATCAAACCTACCCAGAAACTGACGATACAGGCTGATCTGCACCAGTTTTCCAGTGCTGCTGTCGTCAGAAATGCGCGTGACGAAAAGCTCTCATCTAATTTTGGGAGCGAGCTTGACCTGATCGCCACTTATAACCTTACCAATATGGTCAGCTTCCAGGGCGGATATTGCACTTTCCTTCCTACGGGTAGTCTGGCGGTGGTTAAAAATGTAAAAGATCCGCAGAAAATGGCTAACTGGGCTTACCTGATGATCCAACTCAAACCCGATTTTTTGAAGTAAGCCCCGACTTAAAATCATCATTTCAAAACGCTTATTACAATGGAAACAACTCAGAAACCTCTTGAGAAATTAAATATTTTTAGTTTCAAAGGTGTACAAATGCGGACCTTTCATCTTACCTGGATTGCGTTCTTTCTATGCTTTTTCGGTTGGTTTGGACTGGCTCCGCTGATGACAGTTATTAAGAAAGACCTTGGACTGAGCAAGGAACAGATTGGTAATATTATCATCGCATCTGTGGCTGCAACGGTGGTGGCCAGGATCCTGATCGGCAAACTTTGCGATTCGTGGGGGCCGAGGAAAACATACGCGGCGCTCATGGGCGTTTGTTCTATTCCCGTCATGTCCGTCGGGCTGGTGCATTCCTACGAAGCATTCCTGCTTTTCCGCCTCGCAATCGGGGTGATCGGCGCTTCGTTTGTAATCACGCAGTACCATACTTCGGTGATGTTCGACAAAAAAATTGTGGGTACGGCCAACGCAGTAGCTGGTGGATGGGGAAACCTGGGCGGCGGGATCACCAATATGGTCATGCCGCTTGTTTTCGGGTTTTTCGTTAGCATGGGTTATCTGCCTGAGTCGGCCTGGCGTGTGGCGATGATCATTCCCGGGGTTCTGCTTTTCGTTTTCGCATTCGTTTATTATCGTTTTACAAAAGATACCCCGGCCGGCAATTTTGAAGACCTGGAAATTTCCAGTGAAAAGTCAGTGAAAACGAAAGGAGCATTGGCAAAAGCAGCCAAAGATCCGCGTACCTGGGCATTGTTTCTGGCTTACGGAGCTTGTTTTGGGATAGAGATTACATTTGATAACGTGGCGGCGCTTTACTTTTTTGAAAACTATGAAACTTCGCTGGCTACCGCGGGGATACTGGCAGGTGCTTTCGGTTTCATGAACATTTTCGCCAGGGCAATCGGTGGGATTGTGGCTGATAAGGTGGGCAATAAGTATGGTATGATCGGAAAAGGTAGGTTGCTCGCCGCATTATTATGTTTGGAAGGCATTGGAATAGCACTTTTTGCGCAAAGCAGCAGCCTGGCAGTGGCGGTTATTACGATGCTGGGTTTCGCGATGTTCCTCAAAATGGCGAATGGGGTCACATACGCAATCGTCCCTTTTATTAACAGAAAAGCGATCGGCTCGGTGAGCGGGATTGTGGGAGCAGGCGGAAATGTAGGCGCAGTGCTGGCTGGGTTTCTGTTTAAATCAAGCTCTATTTCCTATTCGGAAGCATTTATGTATATCGGTGGCGCTATTGCCTGTATTGCGGCGGTTGTCGCATTAATCAATTTTGAGAAGGAACAGGCCGTCATGGCAGAGACCCTTTCGCCGTCGGCTGAGGCCGTGGGGAGTTGAGCGTTAGCAGTGTCGCACCTCCGTCGGCTGAAGCCAACGGTTATTGAAAGGGCGAGATGTTTCACTGCCGCTGATTGCACCAGTGCCCCATTTACTCATTCACTCATTCAATCATTCACTCATTGAAAACACCTCAAACATCCTACAAATCGACCTGCTGTTACTGTGGCGTAGGCTGCGGGGTGGTGGTGACGAAAGAAAGCAATGGTCAGCTGAGCCTCGAAGGAGATAAAGAGCATCCTTCCAATAAGGGAATGCTTTGTTCCAAAGGGATGAACCTGCATTATACCGTAATGGACCAGTCGGACAGATTGTTGTATCCACAAATGCGTATGAACCGGTCTATGCCGATGCAGCGGGTAACCTGGGACGACGCACTGGAAAGGACTGCTGCGGTTTTCAAGACATTCATTAAGAAATTCGGGCCTGATTCGGTTGCCTTCTATGTTTCAGGGCAATGCCTGACGGAAGAATATTACCTGGTCAACAAGCTGATTAAAGGCTTTATCGGCTCCAATAACATAGATACCAACTCGCGGCTCTGCATGAGCTCGGCGGTAATGGGTTATAAGCTGGCACTGGGTGAGGACAGCGTGCCTGTGTGCTATGATGATATCGAGGCGGCCGATGTTATGTATGTGACGGGCGCCAATCCTGCCTGGTGCCATCCTATTATCTGGCGGCGGATCGAGGCGCATAAAGCGGCTAATCCGGATGTGAAAATTATTTGCGTTGATCCGCGCCGTACCGATACAGCGCGTTCTTCCGACCTGCATTTGCAAATCATTCCCGGCACTGATATCGTGCTGAATCACGCAATAGGAAGGTTATTGATTGAAAAAGGGTATGTGAATAATGAGTTTATCCTCGATCATACCGACGGTTTCCAAGCCTATTGTGAAAAGGTCATGCAGCGCACGATCGCAGAGGCTGCGGAACTATGCGGTGTTGAAAAGGCGGATATTGAGCTGGCGGCCGATTGGATCGGGCAGTCGCGCGGATTTTTGTCTTTTTGGACAATGGGATTGAACCAGTCGGTGATTGGTGTGAATAAAAATTTGTCCCTCATTAACCTGCATTTGATAACCGGCAGGATCGGTACCCCGGGAAACGGGCCTTTTTCGCTTACCGGCCAGCCGAATGCGATGGGCGGTCGTGAAACGGGCGGATTAGCGAATATTTTACCCGGCCACCGGGAGGTAGCCAACGCAACGCACCGACAGGAGCTGGAAGCATTCTGGGGTACTCCGGCTGAGATTGGCAGCAAGCCCGGACTTACAGCTACGGAGATGTTTGAGGCGCTCGCAGATGATAAACTGAAAGCGATCTGGATCATTAATACCAACCCGCTGGTGAGTATGCCGGATATGAATGCCGTGGAAAGTGCATTGAAGAAAGCGAGATTTGTGGTGGTGCAGGATGTTTCCAATCGGGCGGATACTGTGCATTTTGCAGATGTTGTATTGCCTGCGGCGGCCTGGCTGGAAAAGGAAGGTACGATGACCAACGCGGAGCGGCGTATTACACATTTACCCAAAGTAGTGAACTCTCCGGGAGAAGCTTTGCCCGACGCCGAAATTATCTGGCGGTTTGCTGCCAAAATGGGTTTTGGCAATTCATTCAGTTATAGTGCCGTTTCCGAGGTTTATGATGAATATGTGAAAATCACCGCCGGCACTAAAATCGATGTTACCGGAGTGAGCCATGCGGTTTTACAAAAAAACAGAAGTGTACAGTGGCCATTCCCTGCACAAAATAGCGCATTTGAAGAAAGGAAAAATAACGCCCGGCTTTTTACGGATCACCAGTTTTATACTCCCAACAAAAGAGCGCAGATCCACGCGGTCGACGATGAAAATACGTCGGAGCCGGCGGACGAAGATTTTCCGTTGATTTTGACGACCGGCAGGATCAGGGACCAGTGGCATACGATGACGAAAACCGGTCGCGTCGCAAAGTTGAACAAGCACATTCCCCAACCATTTTTACAAATACATCCCTACGACGCGGGAAAGCGCAATATCAGTGAAGGTAACCTGGTTATTGTGCGGGGCAGGAGAGGGGAAGTGCGGGTAAAAGCGCAGGTTACCGAAGACGTGCGGCCGGGTTTGTGTTTCCTTCCCATGCATTGGGGGAAAATATTGGGAAGCAATGGAGTGAGAGCCAATAACATCACCAGTTCTCTGGTCGATCCCAGGTCTAAGGAGCCGGATTTCAAATTTTCCGCGGTTGAGGTTTGTTTGTACCAAAAACCGGTTGAAAAGATCATTATAATAGGAGCTGGCTCGGCTGGTCTGGGTTTTATCAATGCGTATCGGGCATTGAATCAGGCGGATGAAATTCATGTGTTTTCCAAAGAGGTCAATCCATTTTATAACCGGGTAATGCTGCCCGACTATATCAGCGGTGCGCAGCGTTGGGATCAGCTGGTCAGATTGCGTGAAGATCAATTTGAGGAGCATAATATTATCGTACACAAAGGACTAGGCATTTCCAATATTGACCGAAAAAACAAGATCGTAATCGATACCGACGGGCAGGAGCACACTTATGATCGGCTTATCCTGGGTACAGGTAGCCGTGCATTTATGCCAAAAGGAGTGCCACGTTTAAGAGGTATTTTCAATATGCGCTCGCGCCCGGATGCAGATGCATTGCTGCCCTTTTTAAAACAAAAAGACCCACACGCCGTGATTGTCGGCGGTGGTATATTAGGGTTGGAATTAGCGGCTTCTTTTCTGGAAATGAATGCGCGGGTGACGGTAATCCAGCGCAGCGGCCGGTTTATGGAAAGGCAGCTGGATACGCTTGCCAGTGAATTGCTGTATCAGGAGTTGCTCGACAGAGGTGTTGAAGTGTTCTTTAACGATGAAGTAGCCACGTTTTCGGGTACCGGTCAAGTAGAAGGTATCCGGCTGAAATCAGGCAGAAAACTGGATTGTCAGGTAGTTGTGATGACAATGGGTACGGTCCCGAATATTGAATTGGCCCAGGAAGCCGGGCTGGAATGCAAGCGCGGGGTGGTCGTGAATGATTATATGCAGACCTCCGACCCATCTGTTTATGCAGCGGGAGAAATTGCCGAATGGAACGGCAAAATGTGGGGCATAACGCTCGGCGCGGAGGAGCAGGCAGCTGTGATTGCCAATTATCTGGCGGGCGACATTTCCCAACCTTATAAAGGAAGTATCTCCATCAATATCCTGAAAATGGAAGGATTGCATCTGTGCAGCATCGGACTCACCGAAGTGCCGCCAAATGATCCTGCCTATGAGCAGATCGTTTTCACAGATCAGTCGAAAAGATATTATAAAAAATGCATCGTTCACCGCGACAGGCTCGTAGGGGCGATTATGATCGGGGACAAAAATGAGTTTGCTGAATTCCGCGACCTGATCGCCAGCGGTTCTGAACTTTCGGAGAAACGGTTGCAGCTATTGCGCGCCAGCAAGCAGGCCGATCCGCTTTCGGGGAAGTTGGTTTGCTCCTGTAACAATGTAGGGGAAGGAAACCTGGAAAAGGAGATCAGGGAGGGTTGTACCGATTTCCAGCAGCTTTGTACAAAAACAGGAGCGGGTACAGGTTGCGGATCATGCCAGCCGGAAGTGAAGTCAATCTTAAAAAAAATAGTGGAGGAAAGTCTGGTTGCAATCTAAGATTTCTGATTATGAGAGACTATTACACCGTGAAAGTCAACCTCCCCGGAGGCATTGCTTCACCAGGATTTTTGAAGGAAGTGCTGTTGTCCGCAAGTGAAGCAAATGTACGGAAAGTGCGCTTTGGCTCTCGTCAGCAGATGCTGATGACCGTGCATTATGAGGATATGCGGTTTCTGGAAAAACATTTTAAACAAAAAGAGATCCGTTATGAGTTGAATACCGACCGGGAACCGAATATAGTAAGTTCATACTGTGGGGAGGATGTTTTTAAAACGGGCCAGTGGCTGGTCGCAAATGAATATCATTCAGTGCTCGACAGCATTGACTATCAACCCGCATTAAAGATCAATATCTCGGATTCGAACCAAAGTTTTACTCCTTTTTTTACTGGCAACCTCAATTTTATTTCTTCTCCCGAGCCGCATTTCTGGTATTTGTATGTGCGACCGAAGCAAAGTAATGTGGTATTCCGGTGGCGGGAGCTGATTTATACGAATGAAATAGGGAAAGTAGCGAAAGCTGTGGAGGAATGCATGTTGACGGAAAATGTGACAGAGGAAAAAACTTTGTTTCAGGCGGTCAGCGAAAGGATTCACTACATTTCGCAGCCAGCTGCACAAGAATTGGAACTACCGTCTTTTTCCTTACCCTATTACGAAGGCTTTAACAGGTATGAATCGCGGACCTGGCTGGGATTATACCGCAGGGATGAATTGTTTACGGTAGATTTTTTACTGGATGTCTGTGCGCTTTGTCTAAAAACGAAGATCGGTGAAATTTGTCTTACACCCTGGAAATCCATTATCATTAAAAACATCGAGGATCAGTACCGGAATCAGTGGAGCGGCATTCTGGGCAAACATAACATTAACGTCCGGCATGCAGCGAATGAGCTGGCCTGGCAAACAGAGGATCATCACGACGAAGGCGCGATCCTGAAAAATGATCTGATACGATACTTCGCGAAACACGATACACGCACTTTTGGTCTTTGCTTCGGTATACAAACGCGCCCCAAATCGGAAGTTTTTGGTTCCGTACTGATAAAAAAGCGGCCCCTTTTACGCATCGGGCAGCTCGCTGTTTTTAGTCAATACGACATTTATTTTACTGAAAATTTCAACCCAAACAGCCGCCGCCTGATCCTTTTCGAGAAGGGACTTTATAAAATGCAGCTTGCAGTGCAACTGGAAAGGCTCTGCCGCAGGTTCAACAATAATCGTCTGAAAGAGGAGATGCAAATGGTGGCGTCGGAGATGAATGATCCGGAGTCATCCACCAGGCACATTCACCAATGCCCAGATTGTTTTACTGTTTATGATGAAAATTTTGGGGATCCTGTCCAGGCTATTCCATGCGGTGTTCCATTTGCGGACTTACCCGAAAACTATTGCTGTGCAGTATGCGGGACGGGAAAATCAGAAATGGTATTAGCGGAGGAAATGATAGCAACCGCCGATTTTTAAGAATAAAAAGCTCCCGATTTGAATTACGATTATCAAATCCTTAATTACTTATCCACCACTCCGAAGAAATTACTCCCGAATGTACTTTGACTTTAGATTATGAGGCTGACAAATAGTAACAATAAGCTCATTTTCTGTTTGTTCAATATTCCATGTGTCGCAGCTGATGCAGTCCACCAATCCACATTGATCGTTAACTGGTACTGTTTCCTTTGGTTGTACTTCAAACAGTACGCCATTCACATAATATGCCTTTGGTGCGCAGCACTGGGGCAGACCATTTGAGTCAACAATCAAACCATCGGACCTGAAAGTCATGTAGTGGGGCTCAACATCAATAGGGGCCCAAGTTTTTACCCCATTTACATTTTTTTCGTAAGCAGTGTGTTTCCACGTTCCCACAATAGTTTGAATTGTCGGGTCTGGTTTTGGGCTATCCTTTTTACAGGCTAATAAAAATAAGGGTATGGTCAGCGCAAATAAAAGCTTTGTCATGGGGAGAACATTTTATGACGGGACGCATATCGATACTTTTTAGTTGGTAGGATGAAGCCATGTTTTGTAAAAAGAATTGGAGGTATACGGGATCAAATCAAAAACTTGTGGAGCGGATAGGATTTATCTAGGTTTGTGTTTTTAATCAAACCAGTTTGTTTTGGAGAGTTTCCTGCCGCTTATCGAGTTAATCTTACCGGATTTTATAATTGAGAATTACTTACTGACCCATGTAGAGAAGTCAGAGGAACGTTATCACGTCTATTTGGAAGAGAAAAATTATCCAGAAGCTGATCCAATAAAGGCAGACTTGCTCTCCAAAGGTTATTTCCCCACCATTACCCTGCAGGATTTCCCAATTCGGGGCCACAAGGTATTCCTTCATATTAAACGTCGTAGGTGGCTCAATACCAAGACTGGCAAAGTTGTCCATAGAGACTGGACAGAAGTAGCAGAAGGCACGCGAATGACTATTGAATTCGCGGATTTTTTAAAAGAAATTGGTGGATACGAGGGCTAATGATATTTGGAGCATTGGTCGTTTCTATGGCGTTGATGGTAGGGCTTTGCTACGGCAGTATCGTGATTTTCAGAGTGGATTTAAAGATTGGAAGCAAAGAGGTCATGCAAAAAAATGGCTCTTGTATCCCGAAAACCTAGGATCTCATCTATCGATCGACGAAACCAGTCTTTCGCACGGCGAATTGTATACAATCCTTACCAATAAATCTGCCAAAGGTGGCCGTGGCAGCATTGTAGCAATAGTGGCTGGAACTAAGGCAGAAGCAGTGATTGAAGTACTTCGCAAAATCCCGGAACCACTGCGGAAGAAAGTGTCAGAAATCACCCTGGACATGGCGGGCAGTATGTCCTTGATTGCCAAGCGATGCTTTCCACGGGCGGTGCGAGTGACTGACCGTTTCCATGTTCAAAGACTCGCAGTTGATGCCCTCCAAGATATCCGGATCAAACATCGCTGGGAAGTCCTGGATCAGGAAAGCGATGCTATTGAGCAGGCTAAAATGTCTCAGAATGAATATCATCCAGAGATATTATCTAATGGCGACACCATTAAACAGCTACTGGCTCGAAGCAGGTACGCGCTATACAAAAAGCCCAATACCTGGACAGACAGCCAAAAAGAACGCGCCCTGCTTCTTTTTGAACGCTTCCCCGATTTGAAAAAAGCGTACGAGCTAACGATAGGGCTCAGTAACATCTTCACGACTACAACGGAAAAAATATATGGGTTGACCAGATTAGCCAAATGGCATGAAAAGGTCCGGCAATCTGGCTTCAAGTCATTCAATACCGTAGCCCGCTCGATTGAAAACCACTATAAGACAATCGTTAATTACTTTGATAACCGCAGCACTAACGCATCTGCCGAATCCTTCAACGCGAAAATCAAAGCGTTCAGAGCACAGTTCAGAGGGGTAAGAAACGTTGAGTTCTTCCTGTATCGCCTTACTCAATTATATGCTTAATCCAAGTTGCTCCACAAGTTTTGGTCTTGAGCCGGTATACGGCTACCAAGCTTCATAATGCCAAAAGTTCTGTCTAGTCACTATAAGCGAAGTCAAACCAAAAATCTGTTGCCATTATTCAAAAGGGAGTCCGAATAGGGATCTTGGAGAATTAAACGCAAAAAAGCCCCTCAACTTATGTTGAAGGGCTTTTGTACCGGGGACGGGAATCGAACCCGTACGAGCGTTTCGGCTCACAGGATTTTAAGTCCTGCGTGTCTACCAGTTCCACCACCCCGGCAATCAGCCATTGATCGAACTCTGGCACTATTATGAGAAAAAAAGCACCGTCTCCGGTGCTTGTGTCTCTGAGCGAAAGACGGGGTTCGAACCCGCGACCTCGACCTTGGCAAGGTCGCGCTCTACCAGCTGAGCTACTTTCGCATTAGTCGATGCGTTTATCGTGGTGCAAATGTATGTAGCCGCTTTTTTTGACGCAAGTTTTTATGTGAAATATTTAGCAAAAAAAGCATGTGCCGGGATTAACAAATTGTAAATCAAGGACGGAGGTGCGTGATTTTTTTCGCTATACATATCAACTGAGGTGCAGAAGCGGCCCATTTGAGTATATCAGGAAAATATTTTGAATGCAGGCACGATAATTACCGTCCGTCCGATTTCATTTATCCATTTTATATTTTGATTACCTTTATCGTTGCAGAACCGTGCCGTTAAGCGGCGCGACGTTCCGTTTAGACTGAATGTTCTCTTTTGAATCGAATTTTTAACAAAGCTTTTTCATGTTTTCCAACGAAGTATTGTTTTTCGGAGGCTTTATAGTGATGATTACCATCATGCTTCTTTTAGATCTGGGTGTTTTTTTCAAGACCAAAGACCATATAGTTAAATTCAAGGAGGCCGCCGCCTGGACCGTTGCGTGGATTGCGTTGGCGATGGTCTTCTATGTGATCATCAGGACCCATGGCGACCTGATTCACGGAATGGTGAATTATGAGCAACTGGAAGGCATCGCCAGGAAGTACGCACCGCACCTTAAACTGGTTCCAGGTGATTTTGAAGCAAGTGTCGAGATTTACCGAAAAAATATGTCGCTCGAGTTTATTACGGGTTACCTGCTGGAATATGCGCTTTCGGTCGATAATATTTTCGTGATTATCCTGATATTCTCTTCTTTCGGGGTAAGGCCTCAATATTATAAAAAAGTGTTGCTGTGGGGAGTTTTGGGAGCTATTGTGATGCGTTTCATATTCATTTTCGTCGGGTCTGCGTTAATGCAGCGCTTTGAATGGATCATTTACGTCTTCGGTTTACTACTCGTTTACCAGGGGGGGAAGATATTTTTTGAAGGCGGAGAGGACGAGAAAATCGATCCTGCCAAGCATCCGGTGGTGAAATTCGCGGCCAAGTACCTACCCGTTTTCCCGAGGTACGTGAGAGAGCATTTCTTCGTATTGAAAAAAGGAAAATGGCTGATCACCCCTTTGTTCGTGGTTGTTCTGATCATTGAATTTACAGACCTGATTTTTGCTGTCGACTCTGTTCCGGCTGTGTTCTCGGTTACCAAAGATCCTTATGTAGTATTCTTCTCCAACATTTTCGCAATCATGGGGCTTCGCTCCATGTTCTTCTTCCTCAGTAACATCATGGGGCTGTTCAGGTTCCTGAAATATGGCCTGGGTGTTCTGTTGGTATTTATCGGCGGGAAAATGCTGGCACATGCCCCGCTGGAAGAAATGGGTTTTCAGACAGTATATTCGCTTTACGTCATCTTAGGAATTCTGGCGGTCAGCATCCTGGCGTCTGTACTTATTCCTGAGAAAAAAGCGAGTGATAAGGAAGTTTTGTCCAATAGTTGATCTTCGGAATCGTTTTGGTATTTATGGACCGGATTCTGAAAGCTTACTTAAAACGACTTACCAACCTTAGTACCCGAAATAAATCACTGTTGCTGACGCATTTGGCAGCCGAGCAGTTTATTGATTTGCATGAAACGGATTTTCTGCTCGGCAAACCCTCTGTTGAGCTGATCAGTCAGCTGGTACAATTGAAAGCCCGCGTTACCCTTTGTGACGTTGCTGATTCGAGGTATGAGAAAGTAAACCTGGTCAGTAAAAGGCTTCGGAAAATCAGTCGGACAGAGCAGTTTATACAAGAGGAGAGAGGTTCGCGCGATTTGTTTGTAGGTTATCCTTTTGTAAAAGGGAAACTGGCCGACGGCACGCCTATTCATGCGCCGTTCCTGTTTTTCCCGGTCAACCTCAAAATGGACCGGGAGCAATGGTGCCTTTTTCCGAGGGAGGACAGCAATATTGTGTTGAATCAGAGCTTTGCTTTGGCCTATGCACATTTCAACGAAACGGCTGTTTCCGACGATATACTTGAAAAGTCGTTTGATGATTTCTCAAAGGATTTTCTGGAATTCAGAACGCAGCTGTATGAATGGCTGAAAACAACGCCTTTCAAGGTCAATTTCAATCAGGCCCTTTTTGACGAGACGCTTATTTCATTTAGCGCTGAAAAATCTTCTGAGCTGGAAGTAAACGAGCGGAATGGCGAGCTGAAATTGTTTCCGGAAGCAGTGCTTGGGATATTTCCGCAGGCCGGATCCTATCTGGTTCCGGATTACAATATTTTGATTGAAAATCAGCAGATTAATTCTCTGTCAATTCCGCTGATCAGGAACGACGAAAGAGAGCTTGAAGTGCTTCAGCCGGATTCAAAACCTGTTGCCAGTGTTAAGGAAGAGGACATTTTAACACCTTTCCCGATTGATGAAGCGCAGGAAGAAATTATATTGAATGTCAAATCGGGCAAATCGGTTGTTGTGCAGGGGCCCCCTGGAAGTGGTAAGTCTCAGATGATATGCAACCTCACAGCCGATTTTGCCTCCAGGGGTAAGCGGGTATTGGTTGTCTGCCAGAAAAGGGCAGCATTGGATGTAGTCTACCAGCGGCTTCAAACCATCGGGATGAGTGATTTCGTGGCACTTATCCATGATTTCAAAAACGACCGCCCGGAATTGTATCGCCAGGTAGCCTTACAAATCGAAAAAGTAGATGCTTACCGCAAGCAGAATTACAGTTTGGATGCCGTTTTTCTGGAAAGGCAGTTCACCCAGGAAAGCCGGGCTATTGATAAAACTGTTTTAGAACTAAATGCTTTCCGTAAGGCGCTTTTCGATGAAAATGAAGCGGGAGTGAGTATCAAAGAACTCTATCTGACAAGCAGCCTGCAATCCCCATATATTCTGCTTAAAGATCTATACAGGCATTTCCGGCTTGATACCTGGGACGATTTCAAAAGAAAACTGAAAACCTATTGTGAATATTCCTTTCACATTTCTGATCAGCACGAGTGGTTTCCCAGACGAAGTTTCGCACAATTTGGTATTGCTGAATTGCGAAATATGGAAAATATGCTTCGTGACTGGCCGGAAGCTTTTTCTAAACAAAAAGAAAAATTCCAGGCACTTACTGCAGAGAAATTCTCTGCTCAGTTTTTAGAGAAAAGACCGGAAGCACTGGAAAGGTTCACTGACATTCTGGACCTGCTTTCCGATGATTCATGGCTTTTGTTTCAAAATTATATCTTATCAGCTGCCAATAGTCACGAAAGACTTGCTTTTATCAGACAAACTGCCGACACATTAGAAGGTTTTCTGCAGGAAGAAGGCATTGAATTTTCACTGAGCGCCGGCGACATAAGCGCATTTTCAATATCCCTTAAAAAAGCAGTTGAATCGAAGGAATCAGCTGTTTCCGGATTTTTCTGGGAGATTTTTGGGAAGGAAAAAAAGATAATTGAAAAAGTAGCGCGTGAAAACGGACTTTCCATTTCATTGGATGATCTCAAAAAACTCCAGATACGGTTGAGGAACCGGCAGGAGCTGGAGAGCTGGTTGCGGAATGACAGTTTGGGGTTTGAATTTGTTAAGTCAAATTATGAAGACAGTCAGCCCGGGGTTGCTCATTCTCAATTCTTCAAGCAGGCAGAAGCCGCCGCGGACGCCGCAGTCCGGGCAAATTTGCAGCCCTGGTATCCAATATTGACAAAAATAGCAGCTCAATGCCTGGATTACACCTCATTTGAATCGACGTTGAAAGGTCTGCGGGCGTGGTTGGAAACCTGGACCCGAATGGAAAAGGGAATGCTCCCTTACCTGTTGCCGGCGCAGATAGATAAACTGATTCAGGAGCCACACGATTATGCGGGCGATCTTCTTATTTCGCTGAACCGGGATTTCGATTCGCTGGCAGATATGGACAGAATTTTTTCCGAAATGCCGTTGATCTGGCAGAATACCACTTCGCTTGTGGTTGAAGAAAGTAGAAAAACCGGATTGAATAGTACTGACGCAATGGTTGACCTATTTGAAAATAGCGTCAAGCTAGCCTGGATTGAACATATTGAGACCAGATATCCTGAGCTCCGATCTGTTACATCTCTTAAAATGGGTCAATGGGAAACCGAACTTCAGGCGAGTATCAGATTAAAACAGAAACTTAGCATTGATATCAATGCTATCAAATTGCGGGAAGGGACTTATCATGATATTGAAAAAAACCGTCTGGGGAACCCAGTAACGTACCGGGAACTAGGGCATCAGGTAACCAAAAAGCGGAAGATATGGCCTATCAGAAAACTGATGGACAGTTATTCAGAGGAGGTTTTTTCGCTGGTACCTTGCTGGATGGCCTCTCCCGAAGCGGTATCTGCTATTTTTCCTATGCTGCAGAATCTTTTTGATCTGGTAATATTTGATGAAGCTTCCCAATGCTATGCCGAATATGGTTTGCCAGCCGCATTTCGAGGCAAACAGCTCGTTGTTACGGGTGATAGCAAACAGTTGCCGCCGAGCGATTTGTACAAAGTCAGATATGAGGATAGGACCGGGGAGGAGGATTTTACGGCTGCAATAGAAATCGAATCGCTGCTGGATCTGGCGGCGCAGTCGATGGAGCAATTTCAGCTAACGGGGCATTACCGCAGTCAGTCACTTGACCTGATCGATTTTTCCAACAAAAATTTTTATAAAGGGACATTAAAACTTTTACCTGAGTTTCGGGACATTAATACGAACCGGCCCGGCATTCAGTATATTAAAACCGATGGTGTCTGGAAGAATAATATAAATACGGTTGAAGTCGGGAAAGTGACAGAACTGGTGAGGGAACTGGCTTTGACGGGTAAAAGTCTGGGGATTGTGACATTCAATTTTTATCAGCAGGCAGCTATACTGGACAGTCTCGAAAAGGAAAATACAAGTATTCCCGATCTTTTTGTCAAGAATATAGAGAACGTCCAGGGCGACGAACGTGATATTATCATATTCTCGATGGGTTACGCACCCGACGAGCGCGGCAAACTTTTAATGCAATTCGGGAGCCTGAATATGCCCGGGGGAGAGAACCGGCTGAATGTGGCTATTACCAGGGCACGGGAACGTATTTACTTCGTTACCAGCTTGTGGCCGGCACAGTTACAGACTGAGCAAACTGCCAATGCTGGGCCTAAGATTCTGAAAGCATATCTCGAATATGCACTGGAAGTATCAGAGGGCCGTTTTGAGCCCTCTCCTGCACCTGTCAGGAATTTTCGGGCAGACTGGTTACTGAAGGAGCGTATTATCAAATTTAACGCCGACTACAAAAAAGAGCTTCCATTCGGAGACATTACCGTAAAACCGGAAGGGGCCTATAAAGGTCTGATCCTGACAGACGATGATCTCTATCACGAGAGCAAGTCGTCAAAAGAACCACACGCTTATCTGCCCCTTCTCCTTCGCATGAAAAACTGGCCTTTCAAGCGGGTTTACAGCCGCGAGTATTGGTCAGGTACCCTTGAAATGGATATATTATAACTCTCTGATGCGGATGTTCCGAAAGGAAACTTTGTCGCCGTGATCCTGCAAAGCGATTTTTCCCTTTGGCGAAGCGCCGAAGCCTTCCCAGGTTTTGAATTTGCTGTTGGCTACCATTTTCTCCCAATCTCCGCCCTGAGTTGGAAAATCAACTACTTTCTTGCCATTCAGCCAGCTTTCACCGCGGCCGCCTTTGATTACCACTTTTGCCTTGTTCCACTGTCCCGCAGGTTTCACCGTTTTGAAATCGTCAGGTGGCAGCATATCGTAGAGTGAGCCCGATTTGTGATTACCGTTTTTGCCAGCCTTCGCGTCAGGGTGTTTTACATCGTCCAATATCTGAATCTCCGGGCCGGTTGAGTACGGGCAGCAGTATTTTTTATCTTCAATCACATGGTAAATGATCCCGCTGTTACCAGCCTCGGCTATTTTCCATTCGAGTTCCAGCTCAAAATCACCGTATTCTTTGTCCGTAACCAGGTCCTTTCCTCCTTTTTCGGTAAGAACAATCGCATTGTCCTGCACTTTCCACTGTGGCAATACTTCGTCGGACTGCCAGCTGTGCCAGCCGTTCAGTGTTTTTCCATCAAAAAGGGTCACCCATTTCCCTTTTCCCTGTGCTTCGGCGTCATTTGATGAAAAAGCCAATGCGATTATCGCTACCAGTGATGCTCTGCTGAAAGCTTTCCAATTCATGTAATTCATGTTGTGTTTGTTAAAAATTTGGATCACAATATTAAGTACTTTTGAGTTTTTAAATACTTATTCTGGCTGAAAGTTCAGCGCCTATAATTTTGTTGCGAGGTACGTGAATTAAACTTTTTAAAATGGCTTCTATATTTTCAAAAATCGTAAACGGAGAAATTCCTTCCCATAAAATTGCCGAAACGGATGAGTTTCTTGCGTTTCTGGATGCATTTCCAATCGCGATAGGGCATACGCTTGTTATTCCCAAAAAGGAAGTGGACTATCTTTTTGACCTCGACGACGATACTTATTCGAGGCTGCTGCTGTTTGCAAAAAGCATTGTTCCGGCACTTGAAAAAACGGTTCCGTGCCTGAGAATAGGAGTGAGTGTAATTGGTTTGGAAGTGCCTCATGCTCATGTTCATTTGCTACCACTGAATAGCATGGCTGACGCAGATTTTAGCGAAAAAATCAAGGTATCGCAGGAAGAGCTGGCAGCACTTGCTACGCGGATCCGGGAGAACTTTTAGTGCAGATCAATAGAAAGAGAAGTCCTTTCGTACCCCCAGCATAAAACCGTGGGTTTTTCTGTAAAGATCGCCGATATCGGTTGCGTAGGATCCTTTTACCGTAAGGCCGCCGAGGACATCAACTTTGGTTTGCAGGGCAAACAAACCTGAGAATTGTTTCGGGATGCTCAGGTATTTTTCAAGGTAGGTACCGTAGTTGAGCGAATAGGAAAGCTTTGTCTGCCACTCCAATCTCCTGAAAAGCGTCCCTTTTAATCCAAGGTGATATAGGAGTACGCGGTTGTTACTGGTAAAATTGTTCGCATATCTCGGCCATTTCCAGTCTGTCTGAGAAGTAGGAGGAATAAATGGCGTACCAATCGTCCTGTCAAAATAGGACCAGCCATCACGTACCTGCTGGTTGTTGAAATAGTTGTCGTGCCCGCGGTATTTTCCGTTCTGGAGCACAAAAATATCTCCGCCCTGATTTTTGGTGTATAACATTTCAAACACACCTTCAGTGATTTCGAAATTAGCGCCATACGAATTTTTCTTTCTAATCCTCGCGCCGTAAAGACCGTCATTCAGCGTGGTTAAGTAAAACAGGGAACCATCTTCGTAAACAAATTGCCTGTACAGGAATAGGCTCATTCCGTAGGTTTCAATTTCAATGGCTGCGTCTATTGAGCCTAAATGATTCCCGATCCTGCTGGTACTGTCAAAGTGTACGATATCATCACCTGAGCCGCCTATTGCGCCAGTGACAGCACTGATATAATTTGCGAATCCATCAGGGAAGTTTCCGTCTTCTCCTGCCAGGCCCAGGTCGACTTTACTTCTTCCACCCCATTGTACCTGATGATTAAAGCCTCCATAAAGCTTGAACGTCGAGTTAGCCTTCCCAATGCGGAGATAGAATGCTTTCTCATGGAATTTTAGCCCGCTGGTTATCGGCCTGCCTCGTTCAAAGAGACCATCGGAATAAAACGCCTGAAACGAGATCCATTTTTTTGTGAAAGGAACCGGAACGAAGCGGGTAGTTCCGATGTGGATTTTGGGGATAGGAAGTGCATTCCCGGACCAAGCATAAGAACCAGAACCTAATGTGGAATCGGCCAGTCCCACCCATTGTCTCTTACGGCCGACATAAAATTCCCAATTTTTATATCTTAACGTTGCGTGCAGTTGAGGAAGGAGAACTTTCGAGGTTTCGCCTATATTGGCAACGGCTTCGACTCCGGCCCCAACGCGGAACACATTTCTGCCGGTATTCGCAGACATCGGCCAGTATCCCTCGACTCCACCCCGGACAGAGCCAAAAGGTCCGAGAACCGGTACTACTCCGAATTGATTTGCCTGCTGCCAGAAAGGAGTATAACCGTTCGTGGTACCGAAACCCAGCAATTCAACATAATTAGTTGTAGAATCTGTATATACTTCGGGCTGCTTGTTGTCGGATTGAGAAAAGCCGATAAAAGGCAACAGCAACAAAAAAAGAAAATAATGATATTTCATATAAATACCCTCATGCTTCCGCGACGTGTATAATGTTGCTGTTATGGTAAAAATAGTTATTACTTTTTGGTTTTCATATTGCACTCAAACCGGAAAACCGGGGTCAATCCAGAAAGCCACTCTTTCGAAATCCTAACATCAAGCCGGTTGAATTTTCGTATAAGTCACCAAAATCGGAAGAAATACTTGTGAATACCGCGCCGCCTTTCATAATTCTGACATTTTTTTCTACACTTAATATAACGGATGCCTGCTGTTTCACGGAATCAAAAGAACTGACAAACGACCCCGAGTTGCGTGAATAAGTGCCTTTGAACGCAAGCTTCAGATTCATCCAGGTAGCAGTTATACCAGTATGGAACGCCCACAAACGATTATTATTGGTAAACTCCGATTTACTCCTCGGTAAGTCGTCCCTGGTATTGCCTGCATTTGGAATCAACGGTGTACCAATCCCGCTTCCGTAATATGCCCAGCCACGGTTAAACAAATAGCTGTTATAGTAATTGCCAGTCCGGAAAATATTCAATCCTGAAAGCGGATTTTTGTTGATCTGGTTATGAGTTCCAAGCACTTCCAGCAGGAAGGATTGAAATGCGAAGTAGGACGATCCTTTTGGCAGGGGAGTCAGCCTTTTCACACTTAAACCGTTGAGTCCGTCAGAATAATTGATGATCCTGAACAAAGATCCGGTCTCATAAATATTTTGTCTGTACAAAAAGTAGGACCAGTCTTTTCCTTTCCATTCTCCGCCTATATCTACGGTTCCAAAGTGATTTCCGATCTTTCTATAATCGACTGTCTTGCCGATCACAGTGTACAAGTAAGCCGTCGACGGCTTGAGTTTCCGCAATGGCGTGGTTTCTGCCTCGCCTCCCCATACAGCCTGGTGGTTTACCCCCAGAAATATCTTATAGCGATCGGCCTTACTTCCTAGTCTGATATACAGGCTTTTATGATGGAAGTAGGAGTTGGGGATTTGACTTACACTGCCGTAGTTGATGCTGGTTGAGCCAAGGTAACCATCGGAATACGAAAATTTGAACGCTACAAAATTATTCGTAAAAAAAAGAGGAAAATACTTTGGGATGGCTATTTGAAGTCGGGGGAACGGTCGCGCATTTCCTGCCATGGATAACGAGCCGGAAGTCATTGTTGTGTCCATTAACCCGGATACCATTCTTTTTTGTCCGGTGAGGACCTCGAATATATTTATTTTGGCTGCAACATATGCATCTGATAAAAATACTTTACCTGATTTGCCATAGCTGCCTATCGCCTGAATCCCGCCGCTCCATTGAAATTGCCTCGGGTTATTCGGATTGTAAATTTTGTATATCCCTACATCGGCTAAGCCAAAGTTTCCATCCAAAGGGACGCTTCCATGTTGATTGGCATATTCCCAAAATGGAGTGCGGCCAGTGGCGCCTGCCGCAGTAATTGAACCTTTGTAATAAAGTGTTGAGTCTTGAGAAAACGCATTTAACGCAAAGCAGGAAATGCATAGAATTAGGCAGATTCTAATCTGACAAACAGAAACGGGCATTTAAGATATAGAAGTTATTCCTCCGATGATCGATTGATATTTTGCCAAAGTTATCGGATAAAACCGGATTTCCTCCATCCGACCATCAGTGCAGCGCTATTCGGAAACAACTTGCCAAAATCCGTAGCCAGATCGATGGTCAACCGATCATTTTTTTTATCGAAAAGAGGAATGTTCATTGTAAATAGAAGAGAAGTTTGCCTTACAATCCCGGGAAATTCAGTAGAATAACTCCCGAAATTAAATGAATGGCTGCCTCTGAAGGTGAAATCGGTTTTTCCGTAAGAAGCAGCAAGCCCAAGGTGATAAGCGTACAACCGGTTATTTGGCGTAAAAAGCGTATAGAACGAGCGTAAATCGTCGCGGACTAAGTGCTGCGGTGCTATAAGTGGGGTTCCAAGGCTTCGGCCCCTGTAAGACCAGCCCTTATTATACACGTAATGATTAAAATAGTTATCACGGCCGAAAGTGCCGCTGTTGAAATCGAATATGTTGCCTCCCTGGTTTTTCGTATAAAGGAATTCTATCAGAACCGTATTGATACGAAATGTTTGACTCATATCGCTCGTTTGGTTTCGCTTGATCCTGAAACCGTTAAGACCGTCAGCCAGATTTGATAAATTGCTTAACGAACCGTCTTCATAGACACTTTGTCTATACAAAAAGAAACCCCATTGATCACCCTTCCAGTCTGCGGCGACGTCAATAGTTCCAAAATGATTTCCAACCCTGCTTGACGCCCATGGTTTTCCAAATACGATGTAGTTATACGCTTGCTTCCTTTCCAGGCCACCGCTAAAAATTTTGTCTTCGCCACCCCACATCACCTGATGATTGAATCCGGCAAAAAGATTGAGACGATGCCTGTTACGGCCAAGTTTCAGATATAGCGACTTTTGGTGAAAATAGCTCTCGCTAATCCTGCTAACATTTCCGTAATGAACATCTGCCGGCCCGAACAGTCCGTCGGAATAAGAAAATTTGAATGAAAAGATATCATTCAGGGGCAGGATGCTAACGAAGCGTACCGTGCTGATCTCGATTTTGGGATACGGACGGTAGTTATTAGACATTGCGAAGGACCCGCTGGTCAATAAAGTATCCGCCAGCCCGGTTGCCTGGCTTCTTTGTCCTACACTCAATTCCACCGGTCCGGCTTTTCCTGCAATAAACAAATCAGAAAAAAAGGCAGTTGTTTTTTTTCCAGCATTACCGATTAGTTCAGCGCCACCTGACCATTGAAAAAACCTTGGATTATTTGGATTGTAAACCCTATGAAATCGTGCTTCGAATAATGCGAATGACTTTTGAGTGGGCACAGAGCCGTTTCGGTTGGCATGCAGCCAGAAAGGGACAGACGAAGAAGACGCTGCTGCGGATACCCCAAGAGCGTAGTGAAACGTGGAATCTTGCGAGAAAATCTTCGAGGAAAAAGCTACTGAAATCAGCAGCATTATAAAAGTAACCCTCATCAGATGTGGTTGACTATACCGGTAAAGGACAATAGTGAAGGCACTACCTGCCTCTTTTCCTAAGGATTACAACGGCGGTCAGTAAAATGATCTTGAGTTCCAGAAAAAGACTCCAGTTTTTTATGTAATAGAGATCGTACATCAACTTGTGCCGCGCATCAAAAACTCCCGCACCGTAAGAATACATTACTTGAGCATACCCGGTAATTCCAGGTTTGATATTATGCCGCATATTATAATACGGAATAGTTTCATCGAAAGTCTCAGTAAATACCTGTCTTTCCGGACGTGGGCCAATGAGTGAAAGATCCCTTCTGAAAATATTGATAAGCTGGGGAAGTTCATCTATGCGCGTTTGCCGCATGAATGAGCCGTAAGAGAACGTCCTGCTATCATTTTTCTTGGAGAATGAGGCTCCGTTCTGTTCCGCATCCAGACCCATTGATCTGAACTTAATACATTTGAATGATTCGTTATTCATCCCAACTCTTTCCTGGAAATAGAATATGGGGCCTGGAGACTGCATTTTTATCCTGAAATAGCTCAATATCCAGAGTGGGAATGTGCAGAGAAAGAGAATAATGGAAATGCAAACGTCGATAATTTTTTTCGGATACCTCACCCTCTTCCCGAATGTGGGCAGTGATAATAAATTGGGGTTAATTTCAGATACGTCGTCTGGGATGTAGACTTTCTTAAGGATTTTTTCGCAAAAGTCGTAAACAGTATTAATCCTGATCGACTTGTTTTTTCTGACAACCAGTTCGTAAATAACCCGGTTCCGTCTATCGTATTGTGGATTAGTAACCAGGTGGATCTTCTCAAATTTGTCCAGCAGTGGCCTTACCGTATGGTTCAGCAGATAATCATCGTCTGAACTATGGGGTATAAGAATGATCTCCTTATATTTTTTCAGTAATAAAGCGAGATCGTATTTCTGCAGAAAGTAATCATAACTTGTGACAATCAGTACCTCCTCAGAAACGGAATTTTTACTTAATAAGCGATGAATATACCGTTTCTCCGATACGTATGTATTGCTCATATGTGTGTATTTTTAATGAAAAAAATAGTGTTGTGTTGATTTACGTGTTGGGGACACAAGTTTAGCTATAAAGTTTCTAAAAAGAAAATTATGTTTTTATAAAATAAATATAATTTTTTAATGATGCAATAAGCGAAAACACTTAATAGCGAAATAAGTAAGCGTATCTATCGATGGATTATTGAATTATTTCGATTGACTGCCTTCATGTCATTTGATAAGAGACGGTCACTATTCCGCATGTGCAATATTTCCAATTCGGTTATATGCCTCGAACCATCTGGCAAATATTCCCACACCTTCCTCAATATCAATTTTTGGTACATATCCGGTTGCGCTTTTCAGTGTTTCCGTATCTGCCCAGGTTGACTGAATGTCTCCCGGAGCCATTTCCCGAAAATTCTTGATCGCTTCTTTGCCGAATGCCTTTTCAAGACATGTTATAAAATGCATCAAATCGACCGGTTTGCCATTTCCTATATTAAAAACCTGATATTTAGTGGTGTGATCTGTGTTCAAAACACTGACCATGCCATCAATAATATCATCAATAAACGTAAAGTCACGCTTCATCAGACCGTTATTATAAACGGTAATGGGTTTGCCTTGTGTGATAGCATCCGCAAAAAGAAATGGTGCCATATCAGGCCGGCCCCAGGGACCATAAACCGTGAAAAACCGAAGTCCGATTGTCGTGAAGTTATATAAATGGCTATACGCATGCGCCATCAGTTCATTTGTCTTTTTTGAGGCGGCATAAACATTGATCGGGGTTTCCGATTTTTGCTCCACCGCAAATGGCTGTTCGGTATTTAATCCGTAAACACTGGAGCTGCTTGCATATACCAACTTTTTTGGCGGGAATATCCGGCAGCATTCCAGTACATTAAAAAATCCTTCAACGTTCGATCGGATATAGCTGCGGGGGTTTTCCATGCTGTACCGAATGCCTGCCTGAGCGGCCAGATTTACAACATAATCAAAACGATGAACTTCAAATAGTTGAGCCAGCTCTTCCATGTCAGTCAGATCAAGCTTGCAAAAAATGTAGCTGCTATTTGTGCTTTGGTAAGAATTTCCGTCAGTGTGACCGGCTATTTCGATACCGCATTCACGTAGCCTGTCCATTTTCAGATCAACTGAATAATAATCGTTGATATTATCGATCCCCACCACACTGTGACCATCCTCAATCAGTTTCTTGACCAAGTGAAAACCGATAAAACCTGCTGCACCAGTTACTAGTACTTTCATGACCGATATAACTTAACTATTTGGCTGTAAACTGTCTTCTCAGAGAATTCGTCCAACGCGAGCTGCCTGCTCGACTGACCCATGATCTTCCATTCATCTCGCCTGGACAACATTTTGATTACCGCATCCCTGATCGCCGACGCTGAACGCGGTTCAATGACCAGGCCGTTTTTATCCTGGATAACCGTCAGGTTACAGCCCGGAACATCCGTTGTAATGACCGGCAAACCGCACGCCAGCGCTTCCAGAATACTTCTTGGAATACCTTCCCGGTAATAGCTCGGAAGTATAAAAACGTCCGATGCATGAAGGAACTGGGCTACATTATTCTGCCTTCCCAGAAAACGAATTAAGCTATTTGTTTTAAATTTTTCAATAAAATCGGCGGTAACCGTGCGTGGATTTTTGTGATCAGGTTCACCAATGATGAGTAATTGCAGGTTTTCTTTTAAATCAACAGGCAGCGATTCGAAAGCTTCGGCCAGTTCAGCTATGCCCTTCTCCCAGATCAAGCGGGTAGTGCATAAAAAGGTGATCTTGGAGCTTTTTGGGGATGTTTCAGCAATATCCGGTGAAAATTTTTCAACATCTACACCACTTCCTTTTACCACCTTGATTTTATCCCTGAAATGTTTTTTCAGCAGAAAATCATCATAATCGTCAGGGTTTTGAATAATGACCAGATTGGCGCGGAGGAACTGGATCAGAAAAAGCAGTTGCTGAACAAATTTTAGAAAGCGGTACTTCAGTCCGGTGTTGGCAAAGGCTATCCCCAGCCCGGCAATGTGCAGAACAACTTTTCTGGACGTTAGTATATTTGAAAAAGAATTAATCAGGTTGGGAACGAACTTGAAAGAGTGGACCAATGCGATTTCATTGTCACGGGCGAAGCTGCGAATTTCAAAGATAGTTTTGATAAGATTCAGCGGGTTCGTGTTGTCCCTCTCCAGGCTGGAATTCTGGACTGTAAAACCCTCTTCGTTAATGAGAGAGGTATATGAATCGTGCGGAAGCATGACAAATACCTGATAACCCTCTTGCCTGAGAAATTTCGCGAGAGAAATCCTCGCTTTGAAAAAATCTTCTCCGTCGTGCGCAAGGAGAAGGATGTTTTTATTCGTCATTAAACTGGTATCCCTAGATGAGTAATAAATAAATTGTCCTTAGGAGGGAGTTAGCTGAGCAAATACCAGTTCTTTCTGTGGTTAGAGGTTTCTTTTGCATATAAGTATAGTGTATGGGCTGCAAAAATAAAGTTTATTCTGAAAACAATGTGATGTTCCCGGAATAAACTTTATGATATCTGCAATCTATGGCTGTACAGTCCAGGTCCCGATCATGTGCTTGACCTGCCAGGTGTTTGTAGAGACTTTGTACAAGGTTATGCTACTGCCAATGGTATTACTTTGAATATATTTGCCATTCACTGCTGAAATGGGTAAAATATTATTTGCCGCAGCAGGGATCAGGCGCAGTATTTGTGGTCCTCGCACTTCAAAGGTAATTTCAGGATAGTTAGCAGGTAGAGTATTTAAAGAGATGGTGCGGATCCCGGCTGATGTTGCATTGTGAAAGACACGCTTGAAAAAGCCATAGGTCAGTGTACGATTAGCCTGAGCTATATCAAAGGTTAGTTTCTGATGCTTGTCAGAAAGAGCAAGATTCTCTAAAACAGCGAAATGCACGTACTTTACTGGGTCGAGGCCTTCAAAGACGACCGGGTCAATCAGACTGCAATTTTTTACAGACCCTTTTTTTGACACATCATCGAATGCGATCGCCGAAAATATTTTCTTAACACTTCGAGTGTCGTACACTTTTGGACGAATCACGTGAACATTTCCGATGTTGGCGTCACCCACTGCATTTGCTTCCCGGTAAATCAGAAAGGCGGCTCCAAACAGTGCGTGGGCGGTTCCTGCCACATTACAATCTATTACTGTTGCGTCATTGATTTGAATGGGACATGCAGCGGCACTATAATTACTTACACAGAGTCCGTTTGTACGGTTATTTTTCCATATCGGATTCTGAAATACAATGGAACCAGCAATCGCTCCCGCTGCTTTCGAAATATATGTTCCATACATACTACCATCGTCGCTATGGTTGCTTATTGAAATATCAACTACACGGTCTGTTCCTTTAAAATCGTCAATCAGAATTGTAATTCCGGCACCGGCATTATTTTTGGTAGTGGGGTTTACGATTCTGATTCCTTCTAAAAACTCATCCGCATGATTCGGTTCAATATCAATTCCTGCACTTGGATATTCTCCCTTGCTATTCGTAAATAGTGGGCTGATGATTTCAATATTTTTTCCGGAAACAATCGATAGGCCTTGTCTTCTGTTATTATCTGCGCTCACATTGATCAACTTTACATTCTCGGAATACTTTCGGAGATTGCTGGAGCCGATGTAAAAGCCGTCTCCTCCGCTATCATTTGCGGCAACACCTTCTATGACAACATTTGTTACACCCAGCATCGTGAAGATATGTCGTTGCTGACCGCTGGTATACTTCGCTTTCTGGTCTTTAAAAACAACATTGTAACCTTTAATGGACACATTTTGAACGGCATTCATCATCATCATGCGTTCTTCCGGCCCAAGTGTTCCCAGTCCCTCAAAGACTGAACCCTCTTCAAATATCAAATTCTTGTTAGACCGGATGCTCATGTTTTTGAGCCTGTAAGATATTGCCGGCTTTGGGAAATATATAGTTCCTATATCACCGCGGTTTAATACAGCCTGGAATATTGCTGTATTGTCCGTAGCTCCATCCCCATTCGCCCCGAACCATTCTACATTCACCGCTTGTTCATATACACGCTCATACCTTTTCCCTGAGGAAACAATTACCAGAGCACCATCGTCTGTCTTAGATGATGATGGATTATGTTTAAAGATTCCAGCCCGGCCACTATCGGTGATGAAAACCGATGTCGAAGTGTCTGCAGAAGCCCTTAGCTGAGCCATAGTCAAGTATGGCATCAAGGGAGGTGAGGACTGAGTTAAGTCGATTCTGGCTGTTTCGCCATTTTGTAGATCATCTCTGACTTCTGACATATTAAAGGAAAGTCTTCCTGCCTCGACATAGTCACTGCTGTTGTTTGCGTTTTTGTGACTTCTTAGAAGCTGGAAAATTCCTCCGCTCTCTTTTGTAACAAACTTCCCTCTGATTTGATAAGTAACTGAGGGCCGTGCGGCGGTAAGCTCGGCGCCGCTAAAATCAGAAAACGAACCTCCCGTCTGCTGAAACCCTGCCGGTAGTATTACTTTAAGTCTGAAAGAGTTGGCACCTTCAAAAATATACAGTGTATTCGCCGGAATATTCATCAAGCTGGCCTTGATATCAATGGTAAATTCCTCATCGATAGCCACCTGATTAGCTTTCGTGGTAATCGAAAATCGAATGGGGTCGATTTTAGGAGCTGATATGGCGATGGCTGAAAATGCGCATCCCAGGGCAGTAGTGAAATAAATTAATAGTAGTTGTATGATTTTCATAATAAAAAGTGAACACGGGGTGAATTGTCCGACAGAATAGTAGAACTAATTCTATCGTAACTATACAACAAATGTACTAACATTTATCGAAGTCAACATATTTGCTTAAATAATTTCTACTTATCGTTCGAGCTATTTTCAGTAGAAGTTCTAGGATGTAGGTGGCTGGGTTGTAGAATGTTGTGGTATGAGCAATACCTTGCGCATTCAGTTGCGATACGCGTGGGAAGTGAATAAGTGCACCGACGGCGCGTGCGTCGATTATACCGCTATTGGCCGCAGGCTCGTCAAACTTACGGAGTGTCGAAAACCATTAGTCCGCGTGTAATTCCGGGGGTATTTGATTATTTAGAAAATGCCCTCGCCGCTGGCGGTGGAGCGGGGAAGAAAATCCCAAAAGGCATGATGAGGATAGAGGTTGTGCTCTTAAAATGACAGAATAAGGCGCTCAGAGATATGCAGGCCACTTAAAGCGGTAGCCTGAGTGAGCTTTTTGCAGGATCCCTGATGAATGCGGAAATATTTGCATTAACAGGCAAGCTCACCTTCGTTGATAGAAGATAGTGTAAAGGAAATAGAAGATACTATAAAGGAAAAGGTCTAATTCTGGTAGCCCTGATAGTGCTTGATGATATCGCGATCTGAGAATTTGAAGTTGGGATCTTTTTTACCGAGAAAGTATACCCCGCTTGCAGCATCAACATTGAAATTTTTTGGAACGAGGTGGTCAAAAAAACGAAGCCATCCAAACAACAAGGTAATGGCTATGGCAGCTTTCTTATTTCTTAACAAACCCCAGAAAAAGTATCGCAAATTCCACAACAGTACTGTACCTATACCATTTAAAAAGCCTGAATCAATCAATTTGAATTGGCGAAAAAGAAGCCTGTGGCCGCTTTCTGTAAATCGTGTAAAATCGTAGGCGCCTTCGTGAACGTGCTGTAAAAACGGCGTCTCTGCATAAACTATTCCGCCATCTTTTAGGACACGGTATATTTCGGACACAACCTGCTGAGGGTAAAGCACATGCTCCAAGACAGCCTGTATCCACACTGCATCAATCGAAGAGTTGGAAATTGGTAAATTATGGCCGTCAGCGACAAAGTCGGTGTTGGATGAGGCGTAAATATCAAAAGTAAGAAAGTTATTATCGGCGGACTCGTATAAGAGCGAGGTACCATTCCCTTTTGCTCCACCTCCTATAATCAGGATAGTCGGATTCGGCTGGTTGGATTCTTTCAGGCTTTGGAGAAACAGTCTGGTATTGGACTCAGTTTTTTTTCCTCGCCCGAGGAATATTTTCTTTATCGCGTCATACTTATTTCCAGAACGAGGAATCAGGCTTTCTCCCGCTGTTTTGACGATACTGCTTCTGTCAAGAATCGATTTCTCAAAATCAACCAGCACTGGAATTTTGTTGTTTATGACTGGAATTTCATGCTCATGATTCGTGCATTCACTGTTAGAGCAAAATATCTTTTCGTCTACAATCTTCAGCTTCGATAAACAGACCGGGCAGGCAATAGTGTGATTCGAAAGGGATTTGTCAAGTGTGGGAGAAGATAGTTCCATGCAAATGAAGTATGTGTGTTGTTATACTGATTGATTGTCAATTATTCGTTTATGCTTTTTCGCCAACAGTGTGTTGTATAATGCGATATACTTGTCAGCCATCAGTTCCATGTCAAAATTTTTGACATAACTGGTCGCTTGACTTACCATTTTTTTTTGAAGTTCTGCGTCTTCAAATATCATTAATATTTTTTCAGAAAGCTCCTTTTCACTGCCAGGATTGAACAAAAATAGCTCATTTGGAACGATATCGTGAATACCTGGTACATCGGACCCGAGAAATGGTACTCCCGCAGCCAGGGATTCCAACGTAACTCCCGACATTCCTTCGTAACTCGATGAAAGGATATTAATGTCAACTGATTTCATCAATATAGCAATGTCCGTCCTAAAACCAAGAAAATGAACTTGCTCTGATACATTGCAACTCACAGCCAATGCTCTTACACTCTCTAGCAGATCTCCTTCGCCGGCTAAAAGAATATGATATTTGTTTCCTAAAAGCTGGCAGGCCTTGATAATTGTCCCCTGGTCTTTGGGATACCTGAAACTTGCGGCCATAAGAAGCAATTTCGAATCGCTAGGGATACCAAGCTCTGAGCATAGGAGCGCTCTGTCTGTTGCATTGGCACTTCTTATGGATTCCAAAGCTACCCCATTTTGAATCGTCGTTATCTTTTTACCTTGCCCAGTCCAGTCATCCAGATTCTGTTTTACATTTTCGGTAATGGCTATTATTGCCGAATATAATTTGTATACCAGCCTTTCAACCGGTCTGAAGTATATTTTTGACCGTCTTTTGTTTTGCGTGCTGTGCTCGGTGTAAACCAGTAAAGGCTTAACGTTTACGAACAATCGTGCAATAGCAGCCCAATAAAGTGAGGGGAATAGGTGCACATGTACGATATCAAAGCGATTCAATTTCAAAAAGCTTTGTATTCTTCGAATAGAAATAGGACTGTAGAAACTAGCCATTCGAAGATCATGGATCACAATGCCCGCGTTACGCAAAGTTACCAGGTAATCAGGTACTGAGTCTTTTGCATTTAACAGCAAGAGCTCGACGTGGAGTTGTTTTTGTTTTAGAATAGTAAGGGAAGATACTAAAAGCTTCTCTGCGCCACCCTGGGATAAGTCATTTGTAACAACTAATAATCTCATCAAAATCTATTCATAGCGCGTGATACTAATAGGTTATCCAAGCCAAAATCTAGTTGACGATTACGTTGCCCCGAAAAATGACCGATTCAGCAGAAGTCCTGGAACTTCTGGAAGCTTCGGAACTTCTGGAAGTTTTAATCTTGCTTGCATCAATGGTGTGGTTTCTGTCTGAGGCGTCGACCTTTTGATCATCCAGCAAAATAACCTTGTTCCCTCCAATTTTGTTGTTAATGAATCTGTAACCCACGTTTTTTCTCCCGACATTAACCGCCCTGGTGGAACTGTGAATGTTGCAATTCTCAAACGTAACGTCCGACGAGCCAAGCCCAAATTTAGCCAGTATTTCACCAGAGCTATTGTTTTTAAATTTGCAATTATTAAAATTCACATTAGTCACGAGCTTTTCTTGTTTCTTATCGTCCCTCTGTGCCTCAATGTCAACTCCGGTTCCGGTCGATGCATACACACACCCACCGGTATTAGTTATTGAGGTGTTGATAACATCAATCTTATCGCCTCCTGTTAGCGCAATTCCCGTCCTCGCATTGAAGTCGACTACGCAATTTACAATTTTTATGTTTTTCTCAGCAGGCAACTCATGGGAATTGGCAATCTGAATCCCATCAGTGCCGAAGCGTTTGGTCGTAGAATTACTAATGGTAACATTTCCTGACTTTAATACGAAAATTCCGTAGTGGGCCAGCTGTATGTTGCAATCTCCGTATCCTCCTCCTATATTAATTTTGTCAGCCATAAACGCACTGTTTTTAGATTCAATGCACTTGAGCTTAAAACTATTCATGTTGTTCAGTGTCTCCGCGTAAAAGTTTCCATCCAGTACGACGTTGTCAATCTGTATGTTAGCGCTGTTTACCAGAACGATACACCTTCCCAGGTCCGCTCTTCTGTCAGCCGATGTCTTCGTCTTTGGGGTACAGTCCATTGTAATATTGGTGCTCAGGCCATCTGCTGGATTAAATGAGCCAAACCGAAAGCCTACATCATATTTAAGAATGGTTCCAGGCTCACCGGCGATTTTGACATTATTGCAGTTCAGAATTTGTAATACGTCAGATCCACGATAGAGATAAGCATTGTTTTTGAGAAGATCCTGTTTCCCTACGATATACGTTCCTTTGGGAATCAATAACTTACAATGACCTTTGCGCTTATTAATGAAATCGGCGGCTGCCTGGAAAGCAGCGTGGTCATTCGTCTTATCATTTGGCGTTGCACCAAAGTCTTTTTGAATGTTTAGCAAAATCACCGATTTTTTGACTTTCAGCGAATGCTTGGTGGAATCAAATGCCAATACACGGCGTTGGGCGTTGGCATTGAAATTGCACGATTGCAGAAAAAAAATAATTATCAAAAATACCGGGCTTCTCATAGGCGAAGTTTAAGTTTTGTTAATGATATAACCATCCGTAGCGGCAGGGCTACTGATGATTTTTACGGGATTGCCAACCACGATACTGTTTTCCGGAATATCCTGGTTAACATAAGAGTTAGGGGCTATAAGAACATTATTGCCGATAGTTATCGATCCGACTATCACGGAACCGGTACCAATCCATACTGAATCACCGATTACAGGGGTTCCGGCACGAGGCCCCCTGTTTGTTTGTCCTATTGTTATAGTGTGCGCCAGATTGCAATTACATCCTATAATAGTTCCTTCATTTATAACAATCGTGCCAAAATGACCAATGTAAAGCCCTTTACCTATCGAGGTAGTGACCGGTATCTGAAAACCATACTTATGGGACAAATGCCTCAACATTACTTTCCAGAAAATATAGAACGGAGATTTATTTTTTGATAAGGCGGCTTTTCTAAGGCAGAATGTATAAGCAAATCCGGGCGTAAGAAATAGCCTTCGTAAAAAAATCTTGGAGGTTACTTTCCCCTCATAACGAAACAGATCGGCCTTTATTAAATTATGCATAGTTGTGTCGCTTATGTTTGCCAATGCTAACTTGCATGATATAGATCATAATATCGTTGCGCAGTAATGCCGATATGATATTTATCGACAAATGTTTTTTGACCATTTTCTCTGATCTCGGGTCTTTTGTCGGAGGTATGGTAATTGTTGATGGCGTCCAGGAAACCCTGTGCAGTTGTAGATTTACTTAGAAAGCCGTTTACTCCATCTGTAATCATTTCAGGAATACCTCCCACCGATGTACATATCGGGATACAACCCATAGAAAACGCTTCTATCAGTGATATTGGCATTCCTTCATAATGACTGGATAAGCAGTAGGCATCGGCAATGGCTAGATAATCGGCAATATTATTTTTGTCGCCGGTCAAGTGGATGAAAGGATCGCCATTTACCGTTCGTTTCAAATCACTTACCACCTGCTGATCACGCAAGTCGCCTACAATAAGTAGTCTGCATTTTTTCTCAGCATGCATTTCATTGAACATCTGCACTGATTTGACCAACATCGCCTGATTTTTGACGTCTACAACGCGCCCGACATTTACAAGTAAATATTCAGCAGGGTTTGGTGGATACAGTTTCTGTAATTCGGCTAATTCACTTGTAGTTTTGAGATAAGGGCGGCCGTTTGGGATGAGATGGTCATTATTTAAACCGTAATACTGCTGATATGTTGATTTCCCATCCTGAGAAATTGTTATTGGCGTTACTTTCTCATTTTTGAAATACACCTTCCGCATTCTTCTCAGTACTTCGTAGGGACATTCTTGCTGCGCTTTACTGTGAATAGTATGAAATACTTTGCTTGGGGGCGAGTTTTGTAGCAGATTAATGTTGATATACTCAATTGCATTGATGTGCGTGTTAACAACATCCGGCTTTTCTTTCTTAAGAATTCTAGTCAAGTTTAAAAGCACTTTTAATTCAAAACCACCTTTTTTAGCAAGCGAAATATATCTTACCCGACTATTAATTTCGGAAATAAAACTTTTTCCAATCAAATTATCTTTCAGCGATATCAAGATTACCTCAACTGATTCGATCATTGCCAGCTCATTGCACAAATCCACAACAAATCTTTCAGCACCACCTTTGTTAAGAGATGGAATGATGTGTATTATCTTCATGTTTGTCTTTAATAATATGAGAGCTGGATTCGGTTTGATATTGAAACAGCTTTAAACCGACATATACAAGCAAAAAATAATTAATAGTATATAACATTGGTCTTTGGAAAAAGACGAGCATCAGCAGGACCAGGGAAATTGAGCTGAATATGAAATACTTTCGCCATGGATGAAAAGATCCGAATAAGAGGATTAAATAAAAAAGAATTAAAATCCCACGTTCAAGCACAAAAACACGATAGGAAAGGGTAGATCCACCATATACTTTCAGCATGTAATCTTTACCTTTTCCGGTATACAGATCTGCGTCACTTTCATCAATAAATCCCTGGTACATCGATTCAAAACCGCGGATACGGGTATCTCTGTTGTTGACAACACCTACGATCCAATCATCTTTCCATTCAAATCGATGGTAAATTTTTAGTGATAAGACTGGGTCATCTTTTGTACTCCTAGCAGCAAAAACGAAGGAAACGTACGAAAATAAGATGAAGATGACCGAAAATGCGACCCGGAAAAGAAGCTGTTTATGTCGAAGCATTCTCGTATTTGAGAAATACATTACGGGTAAAAAGCAAACGAGAAAGAAGAGAGAGAACGAAAGTATTCCAGAGATAATCAAGACTACGTATTCAAATGTCGACAACATTCGCCTGTAATAAAATATAATTAGAGGAATGATTGTACCCACAACGCCCGGCTCATCAAAAACGGAGCTGAAACGATTTTCTACTCCGGCTCTTGTCCAATAGAAAAACAAGTAATTACTATATAGCCTGCCCCTGCCGACTTCACCACGTTGTATTGAAAACAATGGAGGGATATCAAAAATATTTATCAAAAAATAGATAGGAATCCCGACGATCATCAGAAAAATGAAGAGCTTTATATACCAGCGAGCAATTGCAAACCGCTCATCATCTTTTAGCAAAGCGAGGGTTAATAACGGCAATATCCCGGAGTAAAGGAGCTGAAAGGAAATGAAAATTGAATCCTCATTGTAATATGCCCACCAAACCGGAAGAATAAATACCGCCAAAAGATAATTTCGATACGTATTCTTAAGTGTAAGGAACAAAAACGCATACAGATTCAGAAACTTCAGGCCATACGCAAACACCCGAACCGCGAGAATCGAATTATAGACCGGAAAAGAATCAAAAAAGGCAATCAAGAGGAGGTTAAAGCATATTGCTTTTCTGATATCCAACTTGTAATCCTTCTTGATTGTAATGCTCAGCGACGAAATGTCCATAAATTGCAGCCCCTTTTAAACATTCCTATTCAAAAGAATATCTCTCAAATTTTCTCTCGATTTAACGCAATCTAAACCCCATATTCGGTTGACTAAATTATATTGGTTCTCTGTAATTCGCATTTCAAAGTTTCCAAATGCATCATAAAGTAACTGGTTGTCTCGCTCTTTCGAAAATGCGATTTTCGGATCATGGTGGCGCTGTAAAAGAAAATCACCGCTTTTTTCCTTTGAAACGAAAGAAACTTTTTGTTTGAACAGATAATTTGGTTTGTTCAACAAAATGCTATATCCGATTTGTGTGCCTGTGCTGTTCGACATCACCATATCGGATAATGTAATAATTGATTTCAACCTTCCGAGGAAATGCAGATCGTCCCTATGTCCTGCCGTGGTGATCTTATAACCCATTTTCTCATAGTAGAGGTGCGCGCCATTTTGAATGTCTTTCCAATATAGGCACACAAGAATCGTGTCAAAACCTGCCCGCTTGCCTTCAATCTCCTTGCAAAATTCTTTCTGATCAAATTCCACGCCAACAGCCCCGATAGAATGACTTGGAAAAACCAATAACGTTTTGCCAAGTTGAGCTTTTGTCGTTGCTAATAATGCAGTATCTAGCAGCGATTCAGCATAGTGAATATAAGGGCCAATTGAAACTGGCATTTTTTTGCTATGCTCAGTGATATATGCAATTCGGTAATCACTAAAAGTCAATGTTTTCCTGGCAAGTTCGACCAGGTCATTTCTAACCAAGGAGCCTATTACTATTCCGTGTTCCAGATAGATTTCATGTTTAGGCAGCTGCTTGTCATTTAGGTCAATCCCGGAATAGCTCAGCAGATTGTAAAGAATTCCATAATAGTTGCAGTCCTCAATATAAAATAAGGGATGATATTGTAGCGGCTGGCTTAGCTCCGAAATCTGAAATATGTCTAGATTTTTTCGAGATTCAACTATCTCTAAAAAATCAGGGGAAGCACGTCGTTTAACCCAGCAATACAAGCTCCTGAAAGCAAGACTTTTCTCGCCAAGTGATACGATTGTCTTCACCATTATTTTCTTCATAGTATTTTCTATTAACGCCCCAGAGAATGTTTGGGAGACAGTGTGTTGAATTCAAGCCACGGCATTTGATAGACTTTCGAACTAAGAAGCATTACAAAGAAACAATTCAAAACACTAATAGCGAAATTTGAATATGCGGCTCCGACAGGCCCGATCTTCTTGACAAGAAAATATGATAGAGCTACCTGAAGTGATGAGCAGAGAAATGTTACCCAGGCAAGCGATGCCGATTTTTTTGCAAAAAATATGAAACCTGCGAACATTAGATATACACCTTGAAATGCTTGTGCAAATAAGGCCCAGCCTATAAATATCTTTGTGCCGGAATATTTGGAGGATAGGAAATTATCAATCACAAAGTTCGACCCAAAGACAGCCATCAAAGTGAGCAACATCAACCCTGCTATATATAGATACGTAAATTTTACAAGTTGTTTTTTTTTTGTTGCCAAAAGATGCTTATCCTCGATAGCAAGGGTTTTATACAGAAAGGGAGCATATGCATTGCTGAAAGCCAGAGTCAAAAAGGAGATCACCAGGCCGAATTGAAAGCCTGCGGCATATAAGCCACTTGCAGAAACACCTGCAAATGTTGAAACAATAAGGCGATCTGCACCTGCGCGAGCCCAAATACTAAGGCTATGCGGAATAAGTGGCAGGCCAAACTTAAATGCTTCTTTTATGTATTGTTTATTGAAGGAAAAGGTGAGATAACCACGCTTCGCTAGAAGGATGAAACTGAAAAATGCACATAATACTGAGCTTAGTCCGATCCCGGCAATTCTACCCGCCCAACTCATATTTAGGCCAATGATTAAAATAAGTGATATCCCTGTATCAAGAATTGTCTGGGATATTTGATAACTGCCAAAATAGATAGGACGCTCTTCAAGACGCCATAGCGTAAGATTTAAAGAGGATATTACCTGAGAGACGGCAATTAGCAAGCCTGCCAGCAGATAGCTTAATCCAACGGACAAATACTTTTCTAATTGTTCGCTAAATAAAAGAACAACAATGCCACAAGCAAGCAGCATCGTTGTAACAACAATTACAATATTAAAAATGTATTCAGATAACTTCGACTTTTCAATTTTATAAAAATTAACGGACAAAATGCTTTGAACATTGATTCCTATAAAAATGATTAGAAAATTGATATAGACGTTATAGTTAGCTACGATGCCATAATCTGATGGTATGAGATAATGCGTTAAAACTGGAAGAATCAGAAAAGGAACAGCCTTATTAATTGCATCAGTTAATACATAAAGAAGACTATTCTTGACAAGAGGATGTTTCCTAATATTGCGATATCTCGTTTTTAGATAGGAGTTGTTAGTTAGGTAACTCAACATGACCTTTATTTAGAGTAGTTTCATCGACATCCTTCACTTGTGAATACATGTCGATTAATTGAATGCCTTTTGCTTCGGCAAAGTCGAAACAGGATTGATCATATTTTGACTTTTTCCAGGCTTGAACCATATATTCTCTTGTTTTCAGATATCTTAAATATCTGTCAAGCAGTGGCCCCTGTTTGCCAAAAGTCATAAAATATGCTATCCTATACTGTTCTTCCGGAACAAACATAGAGTCAGGAATAAACCGGTATAAAGACGTGTTAAGGAAGAAATTGGGAGCGATTTTCAGTCTTTTGGAATATCCGGCGTGGGTCGTGGTCAAATACCACGCACTCAGATCTCCTACCTGATTGTCGACATAAAACGGAGAACCTGCTTTTAGATCATTGGTTTTATGAGATCGATCCCTGATCGCCAGCGCTCCTGAGTACCTGTCATGATTTTGCAAGTATATGCCCAGGCGAATGACTGGATATTCTTCCTGCCAATCCGGTCCGTTACCGTTCAGTTTATCGGGATTGTCCTTATGAAAATGGGCGCTACCGGGCTGTTTGGAAATTGTACAGCTTGAATCACCAAAATATACCAGGTCATCAGTACCCAGAAATTGTTTTACTGTGCTGAGTATCCGGTCATCAAAAAGAATAGTTCTTGTAAGAGGGTGTCCTAGCAGATCAGCGCTGTATTGCTCATTTTTGAGCTGATTCGCGATTTCTCTGAACTTGGCAACTTCTGCGGTTGAAAAGACATTTTTGATTAGCGACCATCCGCGGTCTTTGAAATTACTTACTAATTGTTTGTCGTGTTGCATAGTTTTTTCTGGTTATTTTTCCTAAAAGAGATCGTTAGCGAATTATTTCAATGCGTTTTAATCTGATGAGCCTGGCTGGAACACCACCCATAATCGAATTTGGCGCTACATCCTTTGTTACAACGCTGTTAGCTCCTATCACAGAATTGTTTCCTATCGTCACTCCTGGATTAATGAAAACATTTGCGCCAATCCAGACCCCGTCTTCGATAACTACGTCGCCCAATTTTTTCTTTTTTTCTGCGTCTCCCCAGGGATCTACATCGAGGTCACTGTCAGGATCCATGCTTTCAGTGTAGATCCTGACATTGTGTGCAATGCGACAATTTCTACCCACTCTGACACACGCGTTTTTAGCAATCTGTATCCAGGCCTGGTTTACGTAGGAGCATTCCCCTGCTAAAAATGTTCCCTCTCCATAAATTAAGGTGCCATGAGCTCCAAAAAGAAATGAGGGCGGAAGGTTGTATTTCTTTCTATAATTGGAATAAGTATACTTCCACTTGCTGTGTTCCAGGAATGTGAATATGCGTGCTGCTATACTGGATATCATAAATTTAAGACTTAATTTATCTTATCAAGCGACATCCTACTTCCTTTTTTAAGGTCCTGCGAGGCGACCTTTCCAAGAATTTGGTCGTAATACATAGGATGCAATCCGAAGCCTGGCCGAATGGAGCGAACGTTACTGGTTGAGATCACGTCGCCCGCATTAATATCTTCCACAACATATAAAGAGCGTGAGAAATCCTTTCCTTTCAGTTGCTTATCGGTCAAGCTATAATCTACAATGCCAATGGATTTTTCGGCCTCTCTCACCGATTTGACCATTTCTGCAAATTCGGATTCATTCATTGAAAAGGATGCATCAGGTCCACCTACCGAACGGTCCAGAATAAAATGCTTTTCAATGATTTTAGCGCCGAAAACGGTCGCAACTACTGGAACAGTACTTCCTATGGTATGATCTGAAAGACCCGCAATTACATCAAATCGCTCGGTAAAATCTTTGATCATGACCATATTGGCCTCACCAATAGGCGCAGGATAGCTCGAAGTGCATTTAAGCAATGCAATCTGATTATTTTTTTGTCTGGCACAAGCATCCAGGGCAAGGCGGATATCTTCTTCTGTGGCTATTCCTGTAGAAATAATCACAGGCTTACCCTTGGAAGCCACCAATTCGATCAACGGTATATCAGTGATTTCGAACGATGCGATTTTGTAAGCCGGAACATTCAAATTTTCAAGAAATTCAACAGCAGTTGGGTCGAAAGGAGAAGAAAAACAAATCAGCCCTTCTTCTTCCGCCACACGAAATAGTTCCGCGTGCCATTCCCAAGGCGTGTAAGCCTCCTGATATAGATCATGAAGATACTGTCCGTCCCATATTGTTCCACCAATGCGAAAATCATCCAGGCGCGAATCTATCGTAATAGTATCCGCCGTGTAAGTCTGAAGCTTTATGCAATCAGCGCCGGCACGTTTCGCAGCTCTGATCGTAGCGATTGCTGTTTCAAGGCTGCCGTTATGATTTGCTGAGAGTTCTGCAATTATAAATACAGGACTGTCCTTATTTATTTCAAATTTTCCTATTTTCATCATCGATATACATAGTGTATTTATAATTCTCACCATCCGATTGTTTCGCAAATCCGAACCGTTCAAATGTTTTGCAAGATGAGATGTTTTCTCTCATTACTATCCCGGAAATACGATTTACAAAATACGGAGCATTGCTAAAAGACAAAATTCCCCGCTTGAGTAATGTTGCTCCGAGACCTTTGCCGTGATATGCCGGATCTAACAGATAACTAATAACAGCCTCCTGATCAGCAATGTCAAACCTGATTGTTCCAATGGATTCCCCTGAAAATGAAGCAATATAAAACCTGCACTGCGGATCATGCAATTTGCGCTTTAACCAGCTAATGTGTTCTTCAAATTCGATCTTGCCTTTACTCAGGGAATATTTGCGAACGTTTTCATCAACAGCCCATTTATAAGTTAGCTCTGCATCACCAATTGCCAAGTCCCTGAGAGCAAAATCTTTCTCGTATAATAACTGCTGGAAAAGATTTTGAATTCGGTTTCCGGAAAACCCATCAATTAATTGCTGGTTAGTGCCGGGTTCCTGGCTGAAATAATTCTCAACTGCGTCAGTCAAGTTTTCTCTGGTAAAATCCTCGGCACTGATGAAAGCATTCGATTTTTTGTAGTTTTCGAACACAAAGCGTTGATTTTCAACATACATTCCAGAAATAATCTTTGCACCCGAAGTAAGCGCTTCAGTTAAGATCCCGCTGGATGGAACGATACAAAGGTCAACTTCTGACATGCATTGCGCCATGTCTTCTGCACTTATATTTCGATAATGAAACACATGTTGCTCAGCGCCTGGAATCTTATTAACAGAATCGTGATGAGCATAAGCGGCACCTGTCACAACGAATATTTTTTTGAAGCGCTTCGTGCCAAGCACTACTTCAAGTGCAAGTTTTGTTAAATTTCTGCTGTCCGATCCTCCAAAACATATCAAAACAGACTCGTTTTTGATATGTGCCCTGCCTTTTTTTGCCAAATTCAAAAATGCCGGCCGGATCAAAGCATATTTGGGTCCGAGCGCATATTGCGTGTAAGATTGTGCCGAGTATTCACTGGGAGAAACGCCAGGCGTATGATTTAGTATAAGGTCAGCATAAGTAGTTTTCTCATGTAAATCATCAATACAAATCAAGCCGCAGCCGATCAGTTTAATGGATTTTTGATAGTCACTTTCCAACTCATAACTGTCGATAACCACCAGGTCAGTAGGTGACAAAATAGATGTCAGGTCGTCGTCATTTTTTAACCGAATCAGATGATAACCATCCGTTTCTATTTCTCCAGCAATGCTGTCAGGAATTTGCTTGCACGCGAAAAATATCTCGAAGTCATTACTAAGCATCCGAGCCAAAGCTATGCATCTAACGAGATGACCAAGGCCAATACTGGAGCTTCCATCCGTTCTGATATATAGTTTACTTCTCATTAAGTAATCGAAATTTCATCTCCGCCATCAACCAGTCGGAAAGCGTATCAATGTCTTGTACTTCTTCTTCAGCCAAGATTATCGGAGCGCTGTTTGAGGTAAAAAGTGAGTCAGTAATTCGTGATGGATTGTACCAATACCACTGACCAGCATCATGATAAACCGTTTTCAGATCCTGGGACCGAACATTTTTATTTTCTGGCCAAACCATTTCGATTTTTTCACCAGCTAATTGCAGCCCTCTCCAAACAGGATATGAGAAAGGTACAACCGGAAATACTGAATCAAAATCAGACTTGTTCAGTAACCTTAACCCTTCTGCTAGATGTTCTGTTCGTATAAGTGGGGCAGTAGGATAAATACAGCAAATGCTGTCAAATGTATCGGAGAAAAGGGATAAATATTTATGCTCGACTTCTTTAACCACGTCAACAGTTGAGGCGAAATCGTCCGAGTTCTTTTCACTCCTTAAAAAAGGGATTGTCGCGCCATAATTTTTCGCAATATCAGCGATCTCCTGATCATCCGTGGATACCATCACTTCCTCAAATAAACCAGATGCCAGCGCAGTTTCAATTGCGTAAGCTATAATTGGTTTTCCGAGAAAATCCTTGATATTTTTTTTCGGAATCCGTTTACTACCCCCCCTTGCTGGAATGATGGCGAGGGATTTATTCATGGTAATATTCATTGACTGTTTGTATCACAAACAATTGCTCTTCATCCGTCAGCGTAGGATACATTGGTAAGCTGATACATCTTCGATAATAGTGTTCAGCTATCGGCATATCACCGATCTCCCAGCCTAAGCTCTGGTAATAAGGCATTAAATGGCACGGAATGTAATGGATTTGCGCAAAGATTTTTTTCTCCCGCAAATGATTGTAAAGACCCAGACGATTGTCAACTTCTATAATATAGAGATGATAGGCATGACCGGCCTCTACGCCACTTTGCCCAGATATGAAAGATTTACCAGAAAAGGCGCTGTTATATTTTTCAGCGATTCGCCTCCGCTTTTCGAGACCCTCATCGGCTCTTTTTAACTGACTTGTTCCCAAGGCAGCCTGGAAGTCTGTCAATCGATAGTTATAGCCCAACGTCTGCATCTCCATATACCAGCCAGGATAATTTTCATCCCCTCCGGCAAGTTCTATACTATTCACATACAAATCGTTCGACTTGACAATGCCGTGTGTCCGGAGTGTAAGAAGCTTATTATATAGTTCTATATTATTAGTAGTGACCATTCCACCTTCTCCGCAAGCGATATGCTTAACCGGATGGAAGCTGAATATAGCAAGATCGGCAAATTTGCCGTTCCCGCAGCGCTGCTCCTGGCCTTCGGAATCGTTGAAAAAACCTCCCGGTGCATGGCAGGCATCCTCAATGATCCATAAGCCATATTCTTCTGCAAGATTTTTAAAATCTTCCAGATTAACAGCCCTGCCAGCAAAGTCAACCGGAATAATACCTTTGTAAGTACCTTTTGGAGACCCTTCCAAAAGACTCCGTACAGAATCGATATCAATCAGATAGCTGAGAGGATCTATTTCTGCAAATACGATTTCGCCACCACAGTAACGGATACAATTCGCCGAGGCTGCAAAGGTAATCGGGGTTGTGATAACCTTATCTCCCGGAGAAACGTTTAATGCGAGTGCGCATAAGTGAAGAGCAGCCGTGCCATTCGCTACTGCCACGGCATACTTTGCTCCAACATAGTTAGCAAACGCAGTTTCGAACTCCTGTATATTGGGTCCCTGAGTCAGATATTCGGATTTTAAAACTTCCGTTACAACCTTAATATCTTCATCAGTTATATTTTGCCTTCCGTATGGGATCATTGCTGAAAAAGTTAAACCGTGAAATCTGGATCTACATGCTCCTTGATCAATGCACGCAAACTATCAACTGTTTCCCATTCTGTATTATTTCCGGAATTATAGGAAAACCCGTCAGGTACTTTTTTCGCATTAAAATGGTTAATGAAGTCTGACATATTCCATGTTGGAGTTTGAGGGACAATCGCGTAGTACTTCCCCAGATCATAAGTGAAGAATGAGTCCGACGTCGTTATCATTTCTTCGTGGATCTTTTCACCTGGTCGTATACCAATCACACGATGCTCACATTCAGGACCAATCGCTTTTGCAATATCAAGAATATTGTAAGATGGTATCTTAGGTACAAAGAGTTCTCCACCCCAGGCCGTCTCCAAGGCATGTAATACCATATCAACACCTCCTTGCAACGATATGTTGAATCTTGTCATGGTCTCTACGGTGATCGGTAATACACCACTTTTCTTTTTATTTATAAAGAAAGGGATTACAGACCCGTTTGAACCCATCACGTTCCCGTAACGTACTACGGAAAACTTTATAGGATTACGTCCGCGAATGTTATTGGCAGCTATGAATAGTTTATCGGAAGTCAGCTTCGTTGCACCATAAAGGTTAATAGGAGCAGCAGCTTTGTCCGTTGACAATGCAACAACATGGCCTACTTCAGTGTCTAAGGCAGCATTAATAACGTTTTGCGCGCCGTCAATATTAGTTTTTACACATTCCGAAGGGTTGTATTCTGCAATAGGCACGTGCTTCATAGCAGCGGCATGTATAACGAAGTCAATTCCTTTGAAAGCTCTTCTTAGACGTTCTTCATCTCGTACATCACCAATGAAAAAACGAATTTGTGGGTATTTTTCTGGTGTGTATTCCTGCGCCATCTGGAATTGCTTTTGCTCATCCCTTGAAAAGATTACTAACCTTTTCACATCCGGCCATCTTTTGAAAATCGTTGCAGTCAATGCTTTACCTAAAGAACCAGTTCCTCCTGTTATTAGTATTGATTTACCGGTCAAATCTAGCATGTTGTTTAAATTTAGTTTATAACTTATTCTAATAGTACTGACTAGTTACATGAGCTTTCTATGAAGCTTTTCTTTGAAAAAGATAATGTAGCTGAGCGTGACAAAGACGCCAAGCACAGAAAAGATGATCCCTATGAACAACCGTTTGGGGCTACTTTTAGACAAAGGGACCCGAACAGGCTCTAAAACCTTAAAAACAGGCTTTTCTTCTTTTTCCCGAATTTTAAATTGCTCCAGCTTACTTGATAAGTCGGAATAAATGGCCTGAGACAGGACATATTCGGCTTGTAGCCTTTGCTCCTCGATCCTGGCAACGTTCAAAAATGTATTTCTATGCGTATCCCTATACGCCTGGAGTGCGTACTCTGCACTTTGTTGCCTTTTTCGTGATTCCTCTACGCGTTTTTGCAAGAATTCAACCTGTTGCGTGGTCTTGGAAACAGTATAGTCTGTGACGTAGTCAATGAGGTATTTCTCGCTGGCTTCAACCAATATTGCTGCAACCACAGGATCCGTCATTTCACTTTCTATGGTAATAATTCCATCATTGGTGCCAACGGAAGCACTAACCAAGCTCCTTGCAGCATTTACCATCCTTTCTTCTTTCGGGGTAAATGAAAGGATTTTAGTATCCCCGGTAGAGGGTTTTGCCGCAGGTTTTTCGGGTTGCGCCTTTCCGGATGAAAACAGCCGGGAGAGGAAACTCTGAGAACTGTCTCTTGTCATAAAATGCTCCAGGGAGGGGTACGAAACATTATTTTCGTCCACAACCGGAATTTTTAAAAGATACTGTCCGAAAGGGATTGTTGAGAGAATATTAGGATACAGCTCAGGAACCAACTTTCCACTTGGATCGGATCCCGCGCCTAAGGCCATGCTAAAAAATGAACTGTTTCTGCTAGATCCTAATTCGGGTAACAATATTGTTTGGGCTGTGAACTTTTTGGCAAGCAGAAAACTGGCTGCCACTCCAATAATAGCAGACAAAAATGCAGCAACAATCAGAACCAGCAAATATCTCTTGAAAAAACCAATTACCTCGAGAAAGCTGATTTCGACTGTATCGGTTGTTTTTTCAGGCTGTGTGTCGGGCATACTATTTTTTATAGGATTCGAATTAATGCAATAGAGAGCGTGGTGAATAACGAGATAATCGCAAGTCTTTCTCCACGGGACATAGGCTGCTCGATTTTCGGTTCCTTCATTGGAATAGTCACTACGGATCCGGGCTCAACTTTTGGATAAGATCGGAAAAATAAAAAACGAGTTGTTCTATGAGTCCGGCCGTTAGGATAAGAGACGTAAGCTCTGTTTTTGCGGGCTCTTTCTGTATATCCGCCCGCCTGGGAGATATACTCTTTAAAATCGAATTTCCTGTCGAAATTCATAACCGAAGGGTTGTAAACTCCTCCCTGGATGCGCACCATTTCTGACTTTTTGGGAATATAGAGCGTGTCGCCGTCCTGTAACAGTAAGTTTGCGGGAATTGTTGGTTTTTCAACAATAGCCTTCAGGTCAAGTGCTACAAGCTCTCTATTCCTGTAAAACCGGGCTCCGTCAATGTACGCCTCTTTCTTCATTCCTCCCACCTTCGGGAATAAATCGGAGATTCTTTCGAAGTTATTAAGAATTGTATAAGTCCCTGGATACGTAACCTCACCAGCAACAGTCACTATTTTTTGTACTTCATAACGGGGGGATTTCCTTACCAAAATAACGTCATAAGGAAGAAGCTTGAATTTTTGATCTTCTTCATTCAGAACGAGGTTATCGGCAACATTGAGCGTGAAAATCCGCACATTCTGTGAATCCGGCAGACCAATGGTGTCATTCTTAACACGGCGGGAAACTTCAATCCGATAAGGTACACCGCCTTCGGTGTAACCTCCCGCTTGAAAAATAAGGTCGGCGATCGTGATATCCTTATAGTAGTAGTATGCTCCCGGGTTAATCACCGATCCATCTATTGATAAATAAGTAAATTCCTTTAAATCTTCGACAGATTTGATTGTGAGGATATCACCCGGCAACAATGGAATGTCCGGGATTTCATTGTTTAAGAGTTTTCTTAAATCAATCGCAACGAGGCCGGTTTGAGTGTCTCCACTGGCTCGTTCAAGTAAGGCCCGGTTCAGGAATGCTCGTTGTCCGATTCCCTGCGCCATGTTGATAAGTTCCTTGACAGTCTTTGTCCTTTCATCCAAAGGATAAAAACCTGGCCTGGTGACCGCTCCGCGAATTTCAACCTGGTTGGCAATTACATCCAGGATCCTTTTAACGGTAAAAATGTCGCCATTCTTAGGTATAAATGAAGAAATTTGAGTCGAATCAATGGTGCCGATCACAAAGTTATTGCCTGTATTGCGCTGGTACTGGATCATATCCATGTAAGCCTCTGGTGAATAGCCACCGGAATACCTAAGCATATCCTTTAAAGTCTCGCCTGGTTTGGCTTCAAAAATTCCGCTTCTTTTTAACTGTCCTGACAATTCAATGCGGACTTCATATGGGCGGATCAATATGATATCCTGGTCCTGAAGCGCAATGTTATCCTGAAGATCTCCGTCTATCAAAAACCGGTATAGGTCGATCTTGCGCACAACCTTGTTGTTTCTGATGATCTCAATGTTCCGATAGGATCCGTTGCGATTCGGGCCGCCGGAGACATACAGTGCGTTAAATGCAGTTGCGAGGGAGGATACGGTGTAAGTTCCAGGACGTACCGCCTCCCCGATAATCATTACCCGAATGCTTCGAACGTTACCAAGCGTGATGGTTGAATAGGTTCCAGATCCGGGTTTGTTAAGCGTAGAGTAAGCCTGTCTGAGACGGCTGACAATTCGCTCATTTGCTTGCTCAATGGTAAGTCCGTTTACGTAGACCGGAGCCAGGTTAAGCATTTTTACGGTTCCTTCCGGGCTGATTTTCATCCGGAAGTTATCAACCGAGTTGCCATATATATCAACGATCAGTTCATCGTCAGGCCCGAGAATGTAGTTTTTGGGAGTTGGTATTCGTAGGTTGGGCTCGAATGTTGCAGCTGACCTGCCGAAGAAGGCCGACCCGAAAGTTCTGTTAAGCCTTCTTGCGCGCGCTCTTCCGGCAGCCGTAGAATCCCTTTCATTATTCGTTTCATCGTCCAATTCATCCTGGTCATCCTGCTCACGGGTTTCATCAATCTGATCCCGGTTTGGGTCGTTTTGAGCGTTGTTCTTTGACGTTTGCTGAAGCCTTCTCCGGATTGTTGAAATATCATCTAGTGTATAGCCACGCTGTAACGCAGCGCGCTCAATATCCATGTCCGACATTCCGGCCCCTTTGGCCTGATTGTAAAATTCCACTGCCTGGGTATTGGTGACCTGTGAAGGGTCTACCGTTGGCTGGGTCGTCGGCTGTGTAGCCTGTGGGGTTGTATTCTGGGCAAAGATTGGAAGACTTGAAATGATCAGGAAGAACAAAAAAACACTTTTCGAGTATTTCTTTTGAGCGGATTGATAATGCATGCAGTGTTTTGTATTTCGACCGGTACCTACAGGTACCGGTATGATTTGGAATATCCTAAGTTTCGGTAAAACTACGAAATCTTATTATAAAACAGATTCCTTTATCCAGCTGTCAAATAGTACTATTCAACTTTAATAGAAAGTTCTTTCAACTGACTGTCAGCAATTACCGATGGTGAATCGATCATTACGTCACGGCCCGAGTTGTTTTTCGGGAATGCGATGAAGTCACGAATAGATTCAGCACCTCCGAAAATCGAGCAAAGCCTGTCAAAACCAAAGGCTATTCCTGCATGGGGGGGCGCGCCGAATTCGAATGCGTTCATCAGGAACCCGAATTGCTCCTGCGCCTCCTCAGAAGAAAACCCGAGAATCTCAAACATCTTTTGCTGAAGCTCTTTCTCAAAAATACGAACCGAACCTCCGCCAACTTCAACGCCGTTTATAACCATATCGTATGCATTAGCTCTCACCAGTCCAAGATTTTTGTCCAAAAGATGAATGTCTTCGGGCTTAGGGCTGGTGAATGGATGGTGCATGGCAAACCAGCGGTTTTCACTTTCCCCAAATTCCAGCAAGGGGAAATCCAGAACCCATAGTACCCGATATTCGTCCGGATTCCTTAGTCCAAGACGTGTTCCCATTTCGAGGCGCAGCTCGTTTAACTGTTTGCGCGTTTTATCGGCCTGGCCGGAAAGTATCAGGAGTAAGTCACCTGGCTTAGCGTTGAACGCAATAATCCATTTCCTAATGTCTTCTTCTGTATAGAATTTGTCAACGGACGATTTGATTGAACCATCGGCATTGTATCTGACATAAATTAAACCTTTGGCACCAATCTGTGGACGCTTCATCCAGTCCGTCAGTTCGTCGACCTGCTTCCGTGTATATTCAGCGCAACCGGGGGCAGCTATGCCGACAACTAATCCTGCATCATCAAAAACGCCAAATCCTTTGCCCGATGTCAGATCCTGACCTTCGCTTTTTAGTTCAGTGAATTTCATTTCAAAGCGAATATCTGGCTTGTCAGACCCATATTGACGCATAGCATCAGCGTATGTCATTCTGGGTACTTCCGGCAGCTCGATCCCTTTTACGTTCAAAAACAGGTTCCGGATCATACCTTCGAAGGTATTGAGCACATCTTCCTGTGTTACAAACGACATTTCGCAGTCTATTTGCGTAAATTCAGGCTGGCGGTCTGCACGAAGATCCTCATCTCGAAAACACTTTACAATCTGATAGTAACGGTCAAATCCGGCTACCATCAGTAATTGTTTGAATGTTTGAGGAGATTGAGGCAATGCATAAAACTCGCCCGGGTTCATGCGACTCGGTACAACGAAATCCCTGGCTCCCTCCGGCGTCGATTTGATGAGAACCGGAGTTTCGACTTCTATAAAGTTAAGATTGTCGAGGTAAGATCGGGTGTACCTGGCAACCTGGTGTCGCAATTGTAAATTTTTACGGACGATATTTCTTCTCAGGTCGAGATACCTGTATTTCATTCTGATATCGTCACCGCCATCTGTTTCATCCTCAATCAGAAAAGGAGGCAGTTTTGCCGGGTTCAAAACGTTTAGTTCCGATACCCGTATCTCGATATCACCAGTAGCAATCTTATCATTCTTCGAAAGGCGCTCAATCACGGTTCCTTTGGCGGAAACAACAAATTCGCGGCCAAGGGACCGGGCTGTTTCCAGCACATCGGCTGGTGTTTTACCCTCTTCAAAAAGGAGCTGGGTAATCCCATAACGATCACGGAGATCAAGCCAGATCATTCCTCCCTTATCGCGAACCCGCTGAACCCAGCCGCACAATACAACCTCTTGATTAACATGTTCTAAGCCTAATTCCCCACAGGTATGTGTACGTAACATATAACTATTTTAATACTGATATATAGAAAGCGCCTGATAATAAATGCCGCAAAACTACGTATTTTTAGCAAATCTAACATGCAAACGTTTTTATGAGTGTATATAAAAGCCTGAGCAGCCAGCTCGGGATTACCGCGGCATCGCTCTTGATTTGTCTCGCCTGTGCGTGCCACCCTGAGCCTGAACCGCCACTCGGTATTTCCGATGAGTTTGAAACAGTTCCTGAAAAATTTCCGATCGCGCCTGGAATTATCGATGAAGCTTCCGGCCTGGCACAGAGTCACAGTATGTCCGGGTTTTTATGGACTATTCAGGATGCGCAGGGGCCTAATTCACTTTATCTGGTCAATAAGGACGGTAAGTCGATCAAGGAAATCAATGTACCCGGGACCGTTAACAGGGACTGGGAGGAAGTCGCATCCGGTCCGGGTCCTGCGGATGGAGCCAATTACATATATATCGGCGATATAGGAAATAACAATGCCCCAACTGCTCCCTCATGCACTATTTATCGGGTGAGGGAAATCAATGATCCAAATGCTTTTTTTAATGAGTCAATGGTTGAAAAAATCAACTTCACTTACCCCGATGGTCCGAGAGATGCGGAGTCACTGATTGTAGACCCGGTCACGAAAGATATATTCGTTATTGCAAAAGGATTGACCTCAGGTATCTACAGGCTGCCATATCCACAGTCAACAGGTGAGATGATGACTGCTGAAAAAGTGGGTGATATTCCGTCAGTATCTATTGCGACAGGGGCAACCATTTCAAGAGATGGCAGCGAAATTCTTGTACGTACTTATCTGGCAGTGCATTACTGGAGAAGAGAGGAGGGCCAGACAATTGCGGAGACGATCACAAAACCTTCCAGAAAAATATTAACGGTAGCAATTGAACCGCAGGGAGAGAGCGTTTGCTTTGATTTGGACGGAAGCGGATTTTATACACTCAGTGAAAGATCCAATGCCAGCAGTGTTTCATTGAATTTTTACAAAAGAAAGTAAGCAAAACAGATAAAGCGGGATTATGCTTAAAAATCTACTAACTGCGGCGCTGGTGCTTCTGGCATTTGCCGCCCAAGCACAAACTGAATCCTACGAAAACTGGATCCGGGAAAATTATTCGAAAGCAGAATTTGATATACCTGTCAGGGACGGGGTCAAGCTGCATACGATTGTTTACACACCGAAAGATGCGGGTGCAGGTAAAAAATATCCGTTTCTCATGCAGCGGACGTGTTATAGCGTGGCTCCCTACGGCGCTGATGCATATCCTCCGAGGCTTGGGCCCAGCCCTACACTGATGCGGGATAAATTTATTTTTGTATATCAGGATGTACGCGGCCGCTACATGAGTGAAGGGAAATGGACGAATATGACCCCTCATATCGATCAAAAAAAGAATAAGACCGATGTAGATGAAGCTTCGGATACTTATGATACCATCGAGTGGCTGCTTAAAAATGTACCGAACAACAACGGCAGGGTAGGTCAATGGGGCATTTCTTATCCTGGCTTTTACACGACTGCAAGCGCGCTTTCAAATCACCCTGCCCTAAAAGCGTCATCGCCGCAGGCTCCGATTGCAGATTTCTTTTTCGACGATTTTCATCATAACGGCGCTTTTACGCAAGGATATTATCTCACATTCCCGGTTTTTGGAATCACGCCTCCCAAACCGACAACTTCCTCCTGGTTTGCAGGTGAGATGATCAAGCCTGAGCCTGACGGATACACATTCAACCTGAAAATGGGTTCATTGAAAAATTTTGATCAGTACTATTCAAAAAACTGGTACTGGCAGGAAACGGTAGAGCACCCGAACAAGGATGAATTCTGGCAAAAAAGAGATATCCTGCCACACTTAAAGGGTATTAAGCATGCGTTTATGACGGTTGGCGGCTGGTTTGACGCCGAGGATCTGTACGGTCCGCTGAATACTTACAAAACCATTGAGAAGAACAATCCGTCAGCTTATAACACACTTGTGGTAGGACCATTCGGACATGGTCGGTGGAGCCGCGAAACGGGGCATACTTTGCATAATGACATTTACTTCGGAGATAGTATTGCCACTTTTTATCAAAATAATATCGAAGCCAAATTCTTTAAACATTTTCTCAAAGAAGCAGGAGACGGAAAAACCGGATTGCCGGAAGCTTATTTGTTTGACACCGGTAAAAAAGAATGGAAGACATTCGACAAATGGCCGACAGCTAATGTGGAAAAGAAAAAATTGTTCTTCCATGCGAAAGGTAAGCTGGATTTTAATGCACCCAAAGAAGGAAAATCAGTTAGTGAATACGTAAGTGATCCCTTAAAACCAGTTCCGTACACGGCGAATTACAAGCAAATGTCGGGCTTTACACCGTTTGAATACATGTCAGAAGATCAGCGTTTCGCGGCTGCGCGGCCTGATGTTCTGGTTTTTGAAACAGACATACTGGATCAGGACATTACACTGGGAGGCGAAATTACGGCTTTACTTAAAATCAGCACTACAGGCACTGATGCGGATTTTTTTGTAAAACTGATCGATGTATACCCCGGGGACGAAAAAAATCACCCCTATATGCAGGATACGAAGACAGTTTTGGCGGGTTACCAGCAAATGGTACGAAGCGAAATCATGCGGGCAAGATTTAGAAATAGCTTCGAAAAACCCGAGCCCCTTGTGGCAGGCCAAGTAACTGATATCAAATTTCGCCTCCAGGATGTACTGCACACTTTTAAGAAAGGGCACAAAATTATGGTCCAGGTGCAGAGTACTGCATTTCCGTTATTTGACAGGAATCCCCAGAAATATGTCGATAATATTTACAAAGCTGCGGATGCTGACTTTACGATTGCTACGCAAACCATATTTCACCAGGCGGACGCTGCCAGCGCGCTGGAAGTTGATGTGATCAAGTAACGCCTGATAAGTATTATGAAATTTAAATTGATAGTAATGAGCATTACCGCTGCCGGCTTGCACGGCGCAAACATTTTTGCGCAGAAAATCCAATATCCACAGACCAAAAAAATTGAACATACCGACGAATATCATGGAGCGAAGGTTGCCGATCCGTACCGTTGGCTGGAAGATGACAGGTCGGAGGAAACTGCAGCATGGGTAAAGGCCCAGAACGAGATTACTTTCGATTATCTGGATAAAATACCGTTTAAAGGAAAGATTTTCACGGATCTCGAAAAAGCTTACAATTACCCTAAGTATTCGGCTCCGAGCAAAAAAGGTGAATACTTTTATTTTTATAAAAACGACGGTTTGCAAAATCAGGCGGTATTATATCGCCAAAATGGCCTGAAAGGAGCTCCCGAAGTTGTTTTGGATCCCAATAAGCTTTCTGTGGACGGTACCACGAGGCTATCAGCATTCAGCTTGTCGAAAGACGGTGCGCATGCGGTGGTAGGATTGTCAAAAGGCGGCTCCGACTGGCAGGAGTATGGGGTTATGGACATGAAAACACTTGCAATGTTACCGGATAAGATCGAATGGGTGAAAATATCCGGAGCTGCCTGGCAGGGAAATGGGTTTTATTATAGCCGCTATCCCAAGCCCGACGGCAGCGCGCTGGCAGCCAAAAATGAAAACCACCAGGTGTATTTTCACACTGTCGGAACGGAACAGCAGGAGGATAAGCTGGTTTTTGAAGACCCGGCAAACCCACAGCGTTTTCATATTGTGGGCACTACCGAGGATGAGCAATATGCGGTACTTAGTGTAAGCGACAGGGGAAAAGGGAAAGATGGAAATAGTGTTTGGGTATTGAAAAAAGGAGAAAGGGATTTTAAGGCGATCAAGGAAGACATCACAGATTTTAGCTATGGAATTATCGATAATCTGGGAGATAACTTTTTAGTTGAAACCAATGAAAATGCGCCGAACAGTAAGGTAATGCTCTTTGAAACCAAAACCGGCAGTTGGAAAACAGTGCTTCCCGAAAATCCTGAGCCTTTACAAGGTGCCGGAACAGCGGGCGGGAAACTATTCGCTACGTATTCGAAAGATGTTACAACAAGGGCGTACGTATATGATCTTGCGGGCAAGTTGGAAAATGAGGTGAAACTCCCTGGTCTCGGTTCCGCGAGTGGATTCGGTGGCGAAAAGGAAGATAGTTTCGTATTCTACACATTTACGTCATTCAATTATCCCCCGACGATTTTCAGGTACGAAATAGGTTCGGGGAAAAGCGAGGTTTTTCGGGAGCCTGAGGTCGCATTTAAGCCAGCAGAGTATGAAACCAGGCAGGTTTTTTACCCGAGCAAAGACGGGACAAAAATTCCTGCATTTATCACTTTTAAAAAAGGTTTGAAACTGGATGGTACCAATCCAACTATTTTATATGGTTATGGTGGTTTCAATGTAAGCCTTCCGCCTGCTTTCAGTCCGACCCGCATTCCGTTTCTGGATCAGGGTGGCGTGTATGTGCAGGCTAATCTGCGTGGGGGAAGTGAATATGGAGAAAAATGGCACGAGCAGGGAATGAAGCTGAAAAAGCAGAATGTGTTCGATGATTTTATCGCTGCCGCTGAGTATCTGATCAAGGAAAAATATACATCACCTGAAAGACTGGCTATTCAGGGCGGCTCTAATGGCGGTTTGCTTGTGGGCGCCGTGATGAACCAGCGGCCGGAATTGTTCAAAGTAGCTTTTCCGGCAGTTGGCGTCATGGATATGCTGCGGTTTCACAAATTCACGATCGGCTGGAACTGGATTGCAGATTACGGCAGCAGCGATAATGCCGAAGAATTCAAAGTATTGCACGCTTATTCGCCTTTGCATAATATCAAAGAAGGTGGCAAATACCCCGCAACAATGATCACCACCGCCGATCATGACGACCGCGTCGTGCCCGCGCATTCCTTCAAATATGCTGCTGAACTGCAGGCCAGGGCAGGTAATTCGTCGACGAATCCGTTATTGATCCGCATTGACACCAACTCCGGTCACGGCGCGAGCAATACCAAAAAAGCACTCGAAACCCAGGCGGATATCTATGCATTTTTATTCGCGAATATGGGGTTGGTCTGGAAGTAGGATTGTCATCCAGGCTAATTGTGAATCGCTTGGAAGAGGTTAGCCTGCTTTAAATTGTCGATTACCATGCTTGTCCGGAGATCTACTCCCGATTTCGTCAAGTGGTAATTTGTATCGAAAAAAAGCGAATCGGCAAACCTGTATTTAGCTGGATTTGCGAGAACTGGTAATCCTTTATCAGACAATTCATTAAAGATTTTTTGTATTAAAGTAGCTTGGTTGTCATATGAGCTGGATTGATAAGCGGGCGGCAAAATGAACATTTGCGCGGATTTCGCGTTGATTTTTTTTTCAACTAGCTGCAGGAAAGCTACACAATCACTATTGATAACCTCTTTCCCCGTTTCACGTTTACTTGCAGCAACACGTCTTACAGGTAATCCCCAATGGATGTAAGCGTCGCCGTATTCGTTGAATGCTCTTTTGTCGTAAACGCCGACTTCCCTGTTATAGGAATGAGACCGGTGATACCTCAATTTTGACGCGGCGTACTGAGGTATAATAGTAGATAACCGGTGCCACTGCTTTAAATCTACCAGGTTTCTTCCCTGCGGAAAAATATCGAAAAGCACTGACACAAGTTCGGTGTTTCCATAGAACGTACGTGTGTAGAACTGGCCATATTCCGGAGATACTATCACTATGTCACCCTTTTTGATAAATCGCAAAATATCATTTAACTGGTACTTTAGTCCGATACTGGCATGAATTCCGGTATTCACAACGGGCATTCCGATCTGTTTCTGGATGGTCTTTGAATCTAAGCCAAACGCCAGGTTAGAGCCCCCTACAAATATTATTTTGGGGGAATGCTGGCTTGCCAAGATTTTATGTTTAGCAGGAAGTGCTCCTAAAATGCTTTCAGTCGCTCTGTTATTTGGAAGGAAAAAGAGAGAGCAAGTGAGAATAGCACATATTAGAGCGGTAAAAAATGTTATTTTTAGTAGGAATAGCTTCATAATTTTAGAATTGGAAGTATATGAATTCTTGATTCTGTCTAAAATGAGCAATGCAGATCAAACAGAGCGCAACGTAAAGGGCCCAGCGCATAGGTGCCGGTATCGCGGTTTTGATTTCAAGTCCATGCTGTTTCTCCCGCTGGAACCATTCCACTATAATCATAAAGGCCAATGCAACGTATAGGAATGAATGGCTTACCGGTTCCGGCGGAGTTAACAAGCTTGTATTAAATATTCCCCTTAAATATTCCAAAGCTGTTGTGAGGTCAGGAGCTCTGAAGAAGATCCACCCAATCATAACCAGAAAAAAAGTAGTTGCGATGCTTAGCATATCTGTAATAGACGGAATTAGTCTCCCTTTCGCAATGATCTCGGTATGTTTTCGGTTGGTTCCAAAAATCAGTAATGGGAGAAATAGCAAACCGTGATACGTGCCCCAGATCAGGTAGTTCCAGCTGGCTCCGTGCCAAAGGCCGCTCACCATGAAAATGATCATCGTGTTGCGTATACTAATCAATTTGCCGAAACGGCTCCCTCCAAGTGGAAAATACAGGTAGTCTTTAAACCACGACGAAAGCGAAATATGCCATCTTCGCCAAAACTCAGCAATATCTCTTGAAAAATAGGGAAATGTGAAGTTACGCAGCAGTTCGAATCCAAACAGTCTGGCTGTACCCAATGCAATGTCTGAGTAGCCTGAAAAATCTCCATAGATCTGAAACGAAAAAAAGATTGCGCCCAGAAGTAATGTACTTCCTGAATATCCTTCCGGGTCGGAGAAAGCCATGCTAACATAATCGGCGCATCCATCGGCGATGACAAGTTTTTTAAAAAAACCCCAAAGCATTTGCCTTAGTCCATCAATTGCGCGATTATAATCGAACTGTCGTGTTTTTTCAATCTGAGGAAGTAAGTGTGTAGCTCTCTCAATCGGGCCCGCTACCAGTAAAGGGAAAAAGCTGACGAAAAGGGAATATTCAACAACGTTTACAGATGGTTGTATTTTCCTGTTGTAAATATCAAACACATAGGATAGGCCGTGGAATGTGTAAAACGAGATACCGATGGGCAGGATGATATTCAGCGTCTGAAAATGAGCATCAATATGCGCAAGTTTTAAAAGATCGGCAAAGGACTCAATGAAGAAGTTACAATATTTAAAATAGCCGAGGAACCCCAGGTTCACTACAACACTTGTGATCAGCCATCGTTTCCGAGCCTTATCTGATTTGGAGTTGTAAATCTTGAGACCGCTGTAAAAGTCCAGAGCTGTTGAGAATGCGAGCAAAAACAGGAAGCGCCAATCCCAGCAACCATAAAAAAAGTAACTGCTTACCAGGAGAAGAATATTTTGGTATCGAAGAGATTTATTTGCAACGAACCAGTATAAAACGAAAACGACAGGCAGAAAGAAGGCAAAGCCAAATGAGTTGAAAAGCATGATAAACGAAGAGTTGCAGCCGGACCAAAATAATCACAAACATAGCTTTTGCAAATTAAACTTATTTAACGCTAAGATATAAGCTTATAATTCTCCCATTTATTCTCAATTTATTTCTACATGCAGGATACAACAGGACGGTGTGCAGGGGTTTGTTTTCTATTCTTGTGAGCCTTTTCAGAGTAGTATTTGTCACGGCAAACCCTTTCTGGGAATTAAGGTTCTTTACCTCAAAACGATTAAATATAATATAACTAAAAGAATATGAGCAGTTCTAAAGTGAGCCAGTATAGGTATGTAAGCTATTTATGGGATGATGAAAAAGCGGCTTCCCTCGGCGACGATCAGGTGGCACTTCTTCTTTATCGTTCCAATCTGTTAGGGGCCGACCTCCGACTTACCAACTACGCAGGCGGGAATACCAGCTGTAAAACGATCGAAAAAGATCCTCTTACCGGTAATCCTGTTGAAGTAATGTGGATTAAAGGTTCAGGCGGAGATATTGGAACATTAACAAGAAGCGGACTGGCTGGTTTATACGTTGACAGATTGCATAGCCTCAAAAACATATACAGAGGACTGGAATTTGAAGATGAAATGGTGGAGCTTTTCAACCATTGCATTTACGACCTCAAATCAAAGGCGCCTTCTATTGACACGCCTCTGCACGGACTGCTTCCTTTCAAACACATTGATCACCTGCACCCTGATGCATTGATCGCAATCGCGGCTTCAAAAGAAGGGGAAGCGATCACCAAGGAGTTATTTAACGGTGAACTGGCGTGGGTGCCCTGGCAGCGTCCGGGCTTCGATCTCGGATTGCAGCTGGAACAGGCTCTTGCCGAAAATCCTGGTATTCGCGGGATCGTATTAGGCGGACACGGATTATTTACCTGGGGCGATACTGCGTACGAATCGTACATCAATACATTAGATACCATTGAAAAGGCTTCGGAATATCTGAATGCAAACTACGGCAAAAACCGCCCGGTTTTCGGAGGAGCGAAGCTGCAAAGTGAGCCTCAGGAACGCCGCGCTGAAATCGCCGGAAAACTGGTTCCTTACCTGCGCGGACTGGCGTCTGACAAGCAGGCGATGATCGGTCATTTTACAGACGACGAGCGCGTACTGGAATATATTGCAAGTAATGACCTGGAAAAACTGGCACCACTTGGTACCAGCTGTCCTGACCACTTCCTGAGAACAAAAATCCGCCCGCTGGTGCTGGATCTTCCTTTCGAAAAACTGGCTGGAACAGATCAGGAGATATTAGACCAGATCCGTCCGCAATTTGAAGCATACCGGGCAGATTATCAGGCATATTATGATCGCTGCAAGCATGATAACAGCCCTGCGGTTCGTGACCCGAACCCGGTTATTATTTTGCTGCCGGGAGTTGGGATGTTTTCATTTGCCAAAGACAAGCAAACTGCCCGCGTAGCAGCTGAATTTTATATCAATGCAATCAATGTAATGAAGGGCGCTGAAGCGATTTCATCTTACGTTTCATTGCCTGAACAAGAAGCTTTTGATATTGAATACTGGCTGCTGGAAGAAGCAAAATTGCAGCGTATGCCGAAAGAAAAATCGGTATCCCGCAAAGTTGCGTTTGTTACCGGAGGTTCGGGAGGTATTGGTAAAGCGATTGCTCAAAAATTATTGCAGGAGGGAGCCTGTGTGGTTATTTCTGATATTGACGAAAAAGCGCTTGCGGAAACTAAGGCCGAGTTCGATGCCAGGTTTGGAAAAGATTTCTCTGATACTACCATAGCAAACGTGCTCGACGACGAGCAGATCAAGGCGGCATTGCACGCAACGAAATTGAAATATGGTGGCCTGGATATCGTAGTGAACTGCGCAGGACTTTCTATTTCCAAACCAATCGCGGAAACAACTATCAAGGACTACGATATCCTGCAGGATGTTTTGGTAAAAGGCCAGTTCCTTGTTTCTCAGGAATCGGTAGCGATTATGCGTCAGCAGGGATTGGGTGGTGATATCATTAATATTGCGAGCAAAAATGGTATCGTTTCCGGGCCGAACAATGTGGCTTACGGAACTGCAAAAGCGGCTCAGCAACATATGTCGAGGCTATTGGCTGCTGAATTGGGTCCTGATAGAATCCGTGTGAACGTAGTGAATCCGGACGCTGTAATTGCCGGAAGCAAGATATGGGAAAGTGGCTGGGCTGCCGGTCGCGCCAAAGCGTACGGGATCAAGGTAGAAGAATTACCGGCTTACTATGCAAAAAGGACCGTATTGAATGCAGAAATCCATACGGAAGATATCGCGAACGGAGTTTACATTTTTGTAAGTGGATTGCTGAATAAGAGTACCGGAAACGTGATTAACGTGGATGGAGGTGTACCTGCTGCATTCCTGAGATAAAATTGAGTGAAATGTGCCGGGGCCAAAAAGCCCCGGTTTTTTTGTTCCATTTAAATTCGTTTACCCATGAAGATTGAACAATATCAGATAGACCAGCATAACGACGGCTTACTGTCGAGGCATAACAATCAATTCATTTTTGCCAAAGAACAACTGGCAGAGCAGGGGATCAATGCCAACGATATCGTAAAAGCTTTGGCTGATTTCCAGGTAGCTATTCCAAGTTGGGCTCTGGGAACCGGTGGAACCCGCTTTGGGAGATTTTCAGGGGTAGGGGAGCCGCGCTCACTGGAAGAAAAAATTGAAGATGTTGGTCTGCTGCATGCATTAAACCGTTCCAGCGGCTCTATTTCGCTGCATATTCCCTGGGATATTCCCGGACAGGCACAGTCCATTATGGATCTGGCCTCGTCTGTAAACCTAAAATTCGACGCCGTCAATTCCAATACCTTCCAGGATCAGAAAGACCAGGAGCAATCCTACAAATTCGGCTCGCTTTCGCACGTAGATCCAAAGGTAAGGAAGCAGGCGGTCGAGCATAATATTGAAGTGATCAAATATGGTAAAGAGCTGGGTTCAAAA